>NZ_JBAGJZ010000007.1:0-215245 GCF_037034285.1 Streptomyces tyrfis
GGCGGCCGGGGCGTCGCCCCCCCGGCGGGGGGGGTGCCCCCGACCGCGGTGCGGGTCGGCCGGGTCGCCCGCAACGCGATGACTCCCGGGACCGGTCACTGGCGGGCCGGGACCCGTATGCACCTGGCACTGCGGTGGCCGCCGGATGTGCGGGGGCGGACCCTGGAGCGGTTCGAGGCCGCCTGCGAGAAGGTGGCCGTCGAGCTGGCCGAGCACCCCGACGTGCTGGTCGCCTACTGGGACGGCGGCCTGGAGCGGCTGGTCGTGCAGACCACCGAGGCCGCGGTCGGCGAGCAGGTGGTGGACCGGGTGTCCGGCATCGCCGCCCGGCACGGGCTGGTGCGCGTCGACGAGGAGCCGCTGGAGCACACGCACCCGGGCGCGGCCGGCGGTGTGCGCGCCAACGCCGTGGCCGTGGCGTGCGACGCGGCGGGCATCGCCACGGCCCTGGCGGCGCGGGCGGTCCGGCTGCGGACCGCGCCGGAGATCGTGGTGGCCGCGGCCGTCGTGCTGCGGGAGGACTCCCGGGTGCGGACGGTGCTGAGCCGCGCGCTGGGCCCGGACCCGGCCGACCTGGTGCTGGCCGCGGCCCACGCGGCCGCCTGCGGGATCGGGCAGTCGCCGAGTCCGCTGCTGCTGGACGCGGCCCTGCGGATCGCCCAGTTGACGGAGTCCGTGGCCCAGCTCGCGACGTTCGACGCGGTGCACGACACGCTGTGCGTGCCGGGCCGGCCGACACTGGCCGGGGACGAGACGGCACGTCCGCCGCTGCGCCCGTGCCCCGGCGAGGAGTACGCCGACGCCGCGATCAACGGGATGCTGGGCGGCGCGGCCACCGCGCTGCTGTTCACCCGCAGCCTCGACGGGGCGGCGGAGACCGTGCTCGCCGGGTCGCCCAAGGCGGCGCGCTTCGGCCCGGCAGCGTTCACGGCGGCGCTCGGCAGCGCCCTGGCCCGCGAGGAGGTGCTGGTCCGCACCCCGGAACGGCTGCGCCGGCTGGAGCTCGTGGACACCGTCGTCCTGCATCCCGGGGCGCTGCGCAGCACCCGGCGCACCGTGCTGGAGGTCCATCCCGCCAGGGCCGGCTGGGATCACCGCCGGCTGTGGCGGGAGGCCACCGCGGTCGTGGGCGTGCCCGGAAACGGGGCGGCGCCCGGGGGAAGGAGAAGGCCCGGGCTCGGCCTGCGGCCGGTGCCCGACGAGGCGATGTCGGGCACGGGACCGTCGGACACGGGCCTGATGATCGCGTCGGTGCGCGGCGTGGACGTCGGCACCGTCCTGATCGGCCGGGAGCTCGATCCGATGGCCGAGGCCGTGCTGGACGCAGCGCGCCGGGCCGGTCTGCACGTCGTCGTACCGGACGACCACTCGCTCGGCGAGTTCAAGGCCCTGGCCGATCAACTCACCCCGCCCGGACTTCCGTTGGCCGAGGTGGTGGCCGGTCTGCGGAACGCCGGGCGGACCGTCCTCACGGTGGCGCGCGTGCCGGCCGGCCCGGCGGCGGACGGCCGGGCGCGGGCCGACGAGGCCCGGGACGTGCTCGAAGGGCTGCTCGGCAGCGACATCGCCGTGGCCGTCGCCGACGAGCGCGGCGCCGTGGTCTGGGGCGCGGACGTGCTGCCCCTGCGCGGTCTGGAGGGTGCGTGGCGGCTGCTGTCCGCCGTGCCGGCGGCGCGGGCGGCCGGCCGCCGGGGGAAGTTCCTCGCGGAGGCGGGCGCCGCGCTCTCCGAGCTCCTGGTGCTCACCCGCGGGGCCCGGACGCAGCCGGTCCCCTTCCCCCTCGAACTGCGGATCAGCCCGGTCAGCATCGCCGCCGCGGCGGCGCTGGTGACCGGCTGGTTCGGCGCGCTGGGCGCCGCCTCCGGCGAGCCCCCGCACCCGGGGCCGCGGGTGCCGTGGCACGCCCTGCATCCGGAGGAGGTCCTGGCCCGGCTGGCGAGGGCGCCGCGGGCCGCGCCCACCGCGTGGGAGGTGGTACGGGGCCGGGCGGGCCACGCCCTGAGCACCGCGGCCGCCCACCCGGCGGTCGCGCCGGTCCGGGTCGGCGCGCGGCTGGCGGGCGCCACCTGGGCCGAGCTGGACGACCCGTTCACCCCGGTCCTGCTGATCGGCGCCACCGCGTCCGCGCTGCTGGGGTCCGCGGTGGACGCGTTCCTCGTGGTCGGGGCCGTCACGGGGAACGCCCTGGTCGGCGGGGTGCAGCGGCTGCGCGCGGAGCGGGCGCTGGCCGGGCTGGTCACCGGTCAGCGGCGCACGGCCCGGCGCCTGTCCGACCTGTCGGCGGACGAGCCGACCGTCGTCGAGGCCGGGCGGCTGAGGCCCGGCGATGTGATCGAGCTGCGGACCAATGACGTCGTGCCGGCCGACGCGCGGCTGCTGGAGGTCAGCGGCTTCGAGGTCGACGAGTCCTCGCTGACCGGCGAGTCGCTGCCCGCCCGCAAACAGGTGGCGCCCGTGCCGGAGGCGTCCGTCGCGGACCGCAGTTCCATGGCGTTCGAGGGCACCACGGTGGTGGCCGGGCGGGCCCGTGCCGTGGTGGTGGGCACCGGCGACCGCACCGAGGCCGGCCGCGCGGCGTCGCTCGCCGCCCGGGTCCCGGCGTCGGCGGGGGTCCAGGCGCGGCTGCACCAGCTGACCCGCCGGGCCCTGCCCCTCACCCTCGCCGGCGGGGCCGCGGTGGCGGGGCTGTCGCTGCTGCGCGGCCGGCCGGTGCGCACCGCGCTCCAGGGCGGGCTGGCGGTCGCGGTCGCCGCCGTTCCGGAGGGCATGCCGCTGGTGGCGACGGTGGCGCAGATGGCGGCGGCCCGGCGGCTCAGCGGGCTGGGCGTCCTGGTCCGCACACCGCGCAGCCTGGAGGCCCTGGGGCGCGTGGACACCATGTGCTTCGACAAGACCGGGACCCTCACCGAGAACCGTCTGCGGGTCGTCCGCCTGGTCACCGCGGACGGCGCCGAGCACCCGGCGTCCGCCCCCGAGGCGGAACAGCTCCTCCGGGTCGCCGCCCGGGCCTGCCCCCGCGCCGCCGACCAGCCGGGCGTCCACGCCCACGCCACCGACGAGGCCGTCCTGGCGGCCGCCCCGCGCGAGACCGGGTGGACCGTCCTGCGGGCACAGCCCTTCGAGGCCAGCCGGGGTTACGCGGCCGCCGTCGGAAGGGACCCGGGCGAGGGGGACACCCTGGTCGTCAAGGGAGCCCCCGAGGTCATGCTGCCCAGCTGTCCCGACGCGGACCCGGCGACCGTCGACCGGGCGCGCGCCCTCGCCGCGCGGGGCCTGCGGCTGCTGGCCGTGGCCCGGCGCCGCCTCGCGGGACAGGACGCGGACGAGGCGCTGGACAAGCCGCTCGAACCGCTGGAGCTCGTCGGGTTCGTGGCACTCGCCGACCGTCCCCGTGCCAGCTCCGCCCCGCTGGTGTCCGGTCTCCGCGAGGTCGGCGTACGGCCCGTCATGCTGACCGGCGACCACCCCGAGACCGCCCGTTCGGTGGCGCTGGCCCTGGGCTGGCCGTCGGACGTCACGGTCGTCACCGGCGACGAACTGGCCGCGCTCGACCGGGCGGGGCGGGCGCGGCTGCTGCGGGACTGCGGCGTCGTGGCGCGCGTCGCGCCCGAGCAGAAGCTACAGGTGGTCGAGGCGCTCCGGGAGGCGGGGCGGGTCGTGGGCATGGTCGGGGACGGCGCCAACGACGCCGCCGCCATCCGCGCCGCCGACGTCGGGGTCGGCATCGCGGCGCGCGGGTCGGCCGCCGCGCGCAACGCCGCGGACCTCGTGATCACCAACGACGAGCTGTCGGTGCTCATCGACGCCGTGGGCGAGGGCCGCGCCCTGTGGCGCAGCGTGGCCGACGCGATCAGCATCCTGCTCGGCGGGAACGCCGGCGAGGTCGGCTTCTCCGTGCTGGGCACCCTGCTGTCCGGCACGTCGCCGCTGTCGACGCGTCAGCTGCTGCTGGTCAACCTGCTCACCGACATGTTCCCGGCGATGGCGGTCGCGGTCACCCCGCACGACCCGGAGCCCGTCGACGAGTCCGGCGCGGTCGTCGGCGCCCCGGTGGGCCTCGCCGTCCTCGGCCCGCCGCTGAACCGCCAGATCCGTCACCGCGGCCTGATCACGGGGGTCGGCGCGACCGTCGCCTGGCTGCTCGGCGGGCTCACCCCGGGCTCGGTCCGGCGCACCAGCACGATGGCCCTGTGCGGGGTGGTCGGCGCCCAGCTCACCCAGACCGTCGTGGGACGCCGCCACAGCCCGCTGGTGCTGGTCACCGTCCTGGGCACGGCCGCCGTGCTCGTCGTCCTCGTCCAGACGCCGGGGGTCAGCCACTTCTTCGGGTGCACCCCGCTGGGGCCGGTGGCCTGGACCGGCGTGGCCGTCGCCATCGGCGCGGCCGCCCTGGGGCCCCGCGTGCTGCCGCGGGCCGACCGGCTGCTGTCGGACCTCGCCTCGCGGGTGCGTCCCGTGGTGCGGTTCGTGCACTGAGAGCCGTCGGCGGGCCGCAACCGGGCCCGGGTCTGGGTCTGGCCGCTACACGTGGAAGGGCACGGTGGTGATGACGATCTTCGGCAGCGGGCGCAGCGCGCGCCGCAGCCGCGGGGCGATCCTGCTGTGCAGCAGCCGGTGCCGCCACCGCGTCGCGACGACCTCCGGCAGGATGACCGTCAGGGTGAGGTCCGGGCGCTGTGCGTGCAGGGCCTCGATGTAGTGGACCAGCGGTGCGACGATCGCCCGGTACGGGGAGACCACGATCTCCAGCGGGAGGTGGTCGCCCCACAGGGTCCAGTACCGGCGGAAGCGTTCGGCCTCGTCCTCCTCGGGGCTGATGTGGAGCGCGAGCACGGGCTGGTGGAGCGAGGCGGCGTAGGCCAGCGCGCGCAGACCGGCCAGGTCCATGGTCGCGAGGGGGACAACCGACAGATGGACGATCTCCTGGGGCGTCTCCTCGGCCTCCTCCGGTCCGGCCCCGGCCGGTGCCCCGGGCGACCGCGGGGCCTTCGCCGGGGGCCGCGGCGCGGCGGGAGCGGGGGGCGCCGGGACGGCGGGGGCGGGGGGTGCCGGGACGGCGGCGGGGGGTGCCGGGACGGCGGCGGGGGGTGCCGGGACGGCGGGAGCGGGCACGGGCAGCTCGATGGCGTGCGGATGCAGACGGAGCGCCTCCTCGACGGTCTCGTAGTGGCGACGGACGCCGGTCGCCGCCAGGAGGAACAGCCCGACGGCGAGCACGGCGACCCAGGCGCCCTCGGTGAACTTGGTGAGGCCGGCGGTGAGGAAGACGACGGCCGACAGCAGGGCGCCGACGGCGTTGAAGAACAGGCTCTTGCGCCAGTGGCGGTCGCGCAGCCGCCACCAGTGGACGACCATCCCGGCCTGGGACAGCGTGAAGGCGAGGAAGACGCCGACGGCGTACAACGGGATCAGTGACGCGGTCATGCCGCCGAAGGCCACGTAGACCAGCACCGCCGCGACCGACAGCGCGATGATCCCGTTGCTGAAGGCGAGGCGGTCGCCCAGGCGCAGGAACATCCGCGGGGCGTACCGGTCGCGGGCGAGCAGGAACAGCACGCGGGGGAAGTCGTTGTACGCGGTGTTCGCCGCCAGCAGCAGGACGGCGGCCGTCGCGACCTGGGTGAAGACGTACAGCGGTCCGCCGCCGAAGCTGCGGCGGGCCAGCTGGGAGAGGACCGTCTCCCGGGAGCTGGGCACCACGCCGTCGAGCTGGACCATGGCGATCGTGCCGGCGAACAGCACGATGAGCAGACCGACCATCCAGGTGAGCGTGGTGCGGGCGTTGCGCCACTCCACGGGCCTGAACGCCGGCACCGCGTTGGAGATCGCCTCGATGCCGGTCATCGCCGTGGCCCCGGAGGCGAAGGCGCGCATCACCAGCAGGACGCCGACGCCCTCCGCGGCGTTCGGGTGCGGGGCCGCGAGGGGGTGGAAGCCGCGGCCGGCGGCGTCGAGGACGCCCACGGCGACGAGCGCGAGCACGGCGACGACGAAGGCGTAGGTCGGCGCGGCGAACAGCGCCCCGGCCTGCCGGACGCCCCGCAGGTTCCCGGCGAGCAGCAGGGCGATCACCCCGACGCCGATCGGGACGGCCTCGGCGGCGAGCGAGGGGACCGCCGAGGTGATCGCCGCGACCCCGGAGGCGATCGACACGGCGACCGTGAGGACGTAATCGGTCATCAGGCCGGCGGCGGCGATGAGCCCGGGGACGCGGCCCAGATTGTCGCCCGCGACGATGTACGAGCCGCCGCCGTGCGGGTACGCGCGGATCGTCTGACGGTACGACACCCCCACCGCCAGCATCAGGAAGGCGATCGTCGCCGCGATCGGCACGGACCAGGCCAGTCCCGCGGCGCCGCCGAGCACGAGGACGGCGAGCATGGCCTCGGGCCCATAGGCGACCGAGGAGAGCGCGTCGGCCGACAGGACGGGCAGCGCCACCAGTCTGCGCATCCGTTCCTGGGCGATCGCCGTGCTCTTCAGGGCGGCCCCGAGGAGCACCCGCCGCACCCGGTAGCCGAACCGCCCCGCCCGGCCGGGGGGCAGCTCCCCCGCGACCGTCCCGGAGACCGGCGGCCGGCCGCCGAGCGGCGTGACGCTGACCAGCCGCCCCCACCCGGCCGGGCGGATCTCCGAGGGGGCGGGGAACGTGCCGAGGTCGGAGTCCACGGGCAGGGCCCGGTGCCATGCCCCGGGAGGTGCCACCCGTCCCCATGCGCGCCCCACCCGGCGCAGCAGCCGCAGCTGCTCCCCGTCGAGCCCGGGCAGACCGGCCGAAGGACTCAGCGCGCCTGCCCCTGCTCTCCCACCGGAATCACTCTGCGCATGCTTCACATCACGCAGTGTCTCCCACCGGCTCCTCCCGGGCCCGCACCCTCACGGCGGCGGCCGCGGAACAGCGCCGCCCGCCGCCCGCCGCACGGCCCGCTCGTCACGGGGCCGGGTGGAGTAGCGCGGGCGGACGCGCGCCATGGCGTCGTCGGCGATGCGGAAGGAAAGACCAGCGGACATGGCCGACGCCCGCGGCGTTGATCGGATCGGCCGCTCCCCGCGGTTCGCCGCTCGCCGAATGCCCGCGCCTCGCCGCCCTACGAACTCCGCCTGCTCATGAGCGCCCTCGGCACGTACGCCGTCCCGGCCCCCGGCCCGGGGGCCGCCGCGAGGTCCGCCACCCGGCCGAGGCCGCGTGACCAGTGCTGTGACCGGGGACGTTCGCCGGGTTCCGTTGACACGACATGCTCGATGAAGTGGGTGTGCTGGTGTGCCTCAGCGGTAGTCGGCCAGACCATCCGCCAGTTCTCCTTCATCGCCGTCACGGATGGCGTAGAGGGCTTGCTGCAGGGCGAATGTGCCGCGGATCGCGGCGATGCGGGTGGTGAGTCCGTCGTTTGGCCGGCCGCCCAGGGCGAGCACCCGCTCCAACAGGTCGCGGCCGTAGCCGGCGTTGATGGCTGCGAGGTCCTCGGCCGGGTCGCTGAGTGTGACGTCGTCCCAGTCGAGTACTCCGGAGAGGTGGGGCAGGCCCTGCTTCCACTCCCACAGCACGTTCTCGGCGCCGAGGTCACCGTGCACCACTGCTTGGGTGAGATGGGGAAGGCCGCCGAGCGCTGCGAGTTCCCGCCCGGCCCGTAGGCGACCGCTGTCGGACATGAGCGGGAACAACTCGGCGCGCACGCCCTCCGCGAACCGCCGCCACCGATCTGGTGACGCCTGAGGCAGAACCGCTCGTACCGTCTCGTCGGCGCCGGCACGGGCCAGACCGGCCAGCAGCGTGGCGTACTGCGCCGCCACGGTGCCGGCTACCCGGGCGTCGTCGAGCGCGTCGGCCTCCAGTGGTTCTCCGGGAATGCGGCTCAGTACCAGAAACGGCACGTCGGCGCCGTGGCATCCGCCCTGGAGCAGCGGCTCAGGTGCGCGGAAGCCAAGGTCGAGCCCGGCAAGCGCACTCAGTACGACCGCCCGTTCGGGCAGGCGGGCGGCCGCTGCCCGGGTGCGGGGCAGACACACGACGCGGTCCGAGCCCATGACCACGTTGTGGAATTGCCCCTGACGTACGGCAAGGTCGTCTGGTTTGTCATCAGGCAGCAGGCGGCTCAGCAGAGCACGATGCGTTTCTTGGATGTTCACAAGGGCAACCTCTGGATCCTTCGACAACGCCGCGAGCAATGGGGGCTCCCCTGCTCGATCGAAGCCGAGAGCTCGGGGAAGTGCCAGGCGTCGTACGGCAGGCGGCAGTTTGAAGACAGAACCTAACCGTCCTCGCCCCGCCCCTCCACCGCGAAAGCCCGGGCCGTGGCCCGGGCTCTGGTCGTCGGGTACGCCGGCGGGCGGGGCAGGACGGGCTGCGCGCGTCCCGTCGGCGACGACGAACGGTATGAGGTCAGCCGACCTTGCGCACCGGGCTGATCTCCAGCTTGGTGCCTTCGTCGGGGTTGTCGGTCGCGGGCAGGCTGCCGGCCGGCCAGGACACGGTGAACGACTTGGTCTCGTTCGGCGGCGTGACCACGATCTCGGTCGGGCGGACACCGGAACCGCCGGAGTTGTTGACGGGGAAGTAGATGTTGAAGGCCGCGAGCTCGCCCGACTTGATGACGTCTCGGCCAGTGGCGTCGCCGTTGCGGCTCAGGGAGATCGAGGAGCCGTCGGCCGTCTTGAGGTCGGCCCCGGCGTAGCCGTTCACGACGCAGTCGTTTCCGGTGTTCTTGAAGCTGACGGTCACCACCCCTTCCTTCTTGTCGGTGGTGTTGTCGACTGCCTCGACCTCTAGGTGGTCGGTCCGGCAGATGTCCGACTTGGCGCCGCCCTTGCCCTGCTCGGCGGCGGAACCGGAAGAACTGGAGGAGCCGGAAGCGCTGGAGGAACTGGAACCGGATCCTGTCGAGCCCGAGGCGCCGGAGCCCTGGCCCGCCGTGGCGGCCGGCGAGGAGGCTGCCGAGTCCGCGGCGCCTTCACGGTCCTCGTCGTTGCACGCGGTGAGCGAGAGCGCCGCGGTCAGGCCGATGGCGACGACGACAGTCCTACGGGCACGCTTGCCGAACATTTCAATTCCCTCTGCCGGATAGACGGTCGCTCTGCTTTCCGCGACGGAAATAGTTATACCGACGGTCCAGTAACGGAACGATCCAAGGAATGTTCGCGTTCTGTCACCAGAATTCTTCGGCGCGCCGCCTTGACCTGGAACGACTCCCTCGCGGAGCCAGGCCGTTCCGGCGACCGCCGGAGCCCGTCGCGACGGGCCGGACACCGGCAGGAAAAGGGGCCGGGCGCGGGCGGGTACAGGGGGCGGCGGCGGGCACGGGCGGACCCGGTCGGGCCCAGGCGGGCGCGTCCACCGGGCGGCCGGGCGGAGTCGGCGAAATGCCTTAATCCTTCCTCGTTCGGCCCAAATCCTTCCTCGTTCGGCATTCGCGGCATGCGAAATCATCGGCAATTAATTTCACCGGATTTCGTGAAAGGGTGCACCGTCGTACACACACCCCACACACATGCGCGGATACACGTAGCGTCCCACGCATGCGCACGCGTATACGCGCGCGGATGCGCGCCCGCATGCCTCACGTCTCCGTACGGGCCCCGGCTGAGTACGCGCACTCACGATCGAGCCTTCGAACGTCGGACAGGCTCTTGGTGATCGTTCGCCTCGCCCCACCTCCCAGGAGACCGCCCATGCGCCCGATGAACCCGACACGCCCCATGCGCCAGACCCTCCGGCCGCGCCGCCGCCCCGCGTCCGTCGCGGGCCTCGCCCTGGCCGCGCTCGCCACCTGGGCGCTGACCACCGGCTGCTCGCTCAAGGACAGCGTGTGCCGCGGCGGCGAATACCCCGTCATGACGGTCGGGGCCACCGGCAGCGCCTGCGTGCCGAAGGACGAGCAGCCGCCGAAGGGGTATGTGCGCTACCCGGAGGGGAAGGTCCCGGAGCACGTCGACGACGAGTGGGACGTCTACTGGCGGACGCACACGATCGACAAGAACGGGGAGATCGCCACGGTCTCCGAGTCGGACTGACACGCCCACGAGCGCGGGCCGAGGCGACGAGACCGAAGCACCGCGGGACCACAAGGCCCGGAGGCCGCAGGACCACAAGGCCGCAGGACCGCAAGGCCGCGAGACCGCATGGCCGCATGGCCGCATGGCCGCATGGCCGCAGGAGCAGGAACGGCAGGCAAGGGACGAACAGCCAGAGGGCGAACAGAGCGGGGCAGAGCGGCGGTTCCGACGCCTTATGTGAACATTCCACGCCAAGCGTGCAACTGGCCTGTCCACCTTGACATTTACCCGAGAGCCCGATGCTAAGATCATCTTACTTCCAGTGGGCTGATGGCATGTGGGGGCATTCCGGGAGGAATGAATTCCTCGGCCCCGCGTTCGGAGGGACCTTCCCCGTGTGACCCAACCGCGGCTCGACCGGCCCGGCGTCAAGTCCCATGAGGGAGCGTCAAGCCGTTTCCACAGCCATGGCACTTGAAGTGAGTCTCATGACATTTGTACAGGGCCCGCTCTTCTGGGCGCTGGTTGTCGTAGCACTGGTCGCCGTAGGCGCCGTTCTGCGGGCTCGAAAGACCAATATCGGGCTTCGCAGACAGAACTCCCAACTCCGCGGTGAGCGTGAAGCGCTGCAACGGCAGCGGGACGAGCTCCACGCCGCGC
Source organism: Streptomyces tyrfis (assembly GCF_037034285.1). Lineage (NCBI taxonomy): Bacteria > Bacillati > Actinomycetota > Actinomycetes > Kitasatosporales > Streptomycetaceae > Streptomyces > Streptomyces tyrfis. Next base: position 10,651 of record NZ_JBAGJZ010000007.1, read on the forward strand.
ACACCGGCCTGTTGCACCGTCAGACCTCCGAGCTCTCCGAGGTCCGCAAGGACGCCGAGGAGGAGACCAAGGCGGTCCTCAAGGCGGCCGTTCGTACCCTTCAGGGCCTCGCGGACGAGCAGCAGGTCGTCATCGAGAACGCCCAGAAGAAGTACGGCGACGACCCAGGCATGCTCGCCGACCTGATGGCCATCGACCACGCCAACAGCCAGTTCGGGCGCCGGGCGCAGGGCATCGCCGTGCTCTGCGGCGGCTGGCTCGGTCGGCGCGAGACGTCCGCCTCCGTCTTCGACGTGGCCCGCAGCGCCCAGGGGCGCATCCGGCACTTCGACCGGGTCCGGGTCAACGGCCAGGTGAACTTCTCGGTCGTCAGCAAGGCCGTCGAACCGGTGGCCGTGGTCCTCGCCGAGCTGCTGGCCAACGCCACCAACTACTCCGCCCCCGGCACCCCGGTCGAGATCAACATCCAGGCCGTGCCGAAGGGCGTCTGCCTCATCGTCGACGACGCCGGCCTCGGCATGGGGCAGGAGGAGAAGGACCGCGCGGCGGCCCTGCTCGCCCCCCAGGCCGCGATCAGCGTCTCCAGCCTGGGCATTCCCCCGCAGTTCGGCTTCGCCGTCTCCGGGGTGCTGGCCGCCCGCTACGGCTTCAAGGTCTCGGTGGACTCCGTGTCCCCCTATGGAGGTGTGCGCGCGGTGGTCCTGCTGCCCGACGAGTTGCTCACCGCCGACGCGCCCGCGCCGGCCGAGGAGGCCCCGGCCGTCCACGACCCCGGCGTCTCGACGCTGCCGCGCCGTCAGGCGGCCGCGCCGCCGGCCCCGACCCCGCTGTTCCCCCCGGCCGCTCACCCGGCCCCCGCCCCGCAGCCCCCGGCCGCCTTCACCACCGCCGGCGGCCTGCCCAAGCGTCGTCGCAAGAGCCCGGTGTCGGTGGTGCCGTCGGTCGAGCCGACGCCGGTGCGCAGCAACGAGGAAACGGCTTCCCGCCTGGGCGCGTTCCAGCGCGGAACCCGGTCCGGACGTGACATGACGACGATGGAAGGACCCGAGATCCAGTGAACCCCGATCTTTCCTGGGTGCTCAACGATGTGCTCCAGGTACCCGGCGCACGGCACGCGATCCTCGTCTCCGCCGATGGTCTGCTGCTGGCCAACTCCGACGAGATCGGCCGGGACGACGCGGAGACCGTGGCGGCGGCGATGAGCTCCATGCAGTCGCTCAGCCGGGCCGTCGCGCCGTTCATCGGGGCCCAGACCCCGGGCCGGTGGCGCCAGACCCTCCTGGAGTACGAGCACGGCTGGATCTTCCTGATCGCCGCCGGCACCGGCGCCTACCTGGCGGCGGCGGCCGCGGCGGACGTGGACATGGAGGCCATGTCGTTCCGCATGCAGCAGCAGGTCACCGCGCTGGGGAAGGCGATGACGACGCCTCCCCGCCTGAACGCCGGAAGCGACATATGACGGCGCCGGGCGAGGAGCAGTCGGTCAACAGCGGGTTCGTCCGTTCCTACGTCATCACCGGAGGACGCGGACTGCCCGACGCGCAGGGTCTCTCCCTCGTCACGCTCGTCACCATCGCCCCCGACCGGCAGCCGCCGCCGAACCCCAGCCCCGAGGTCCGGGCCATCTGGGAGCTGTGCTCGGGCGGCTATCTGTCGGTGGCCGAGGTCGCGGGCCGTCTCGGCCTGCCCGTCGGAGTGGCGCGTCTGCTGCTGAACGATTTAGCGGAACAGGGCCACCTGATGCGCCGCAAGGCACCGCCGCCCGCTCAGCTCGTTGACAGGAAGATCCTCGAAGAGGTGTTGCATGGACTCCACGTCCGGTTCGGCTGAGAACATCTACGTCTCGGACGCGGTCCGGCGGGCGGCGAAGATCCTCGTCGTCGGACACTTCGCCGTGGGCAAGACCACGCTCATCGGCACCCTCTCCGAGATCACGCCGCTGCGCACCGAGGAGCGGATGACGCAGGCCAGCGAGCACGTCGACGACCTGCGCGGCGCGCCCGACAAGACCACCACGACGGTCGCGCTGGACTTCGGGCGTCTGACCCTCAGCGAAGAACTGGTGCTGTACCTGTTCGGCACGCCGGGCCAGCAGCGCTTCGTCGAGCTGTGGGAGGACATGGCGCGCGGCTCGCTCGGCGCGCTGCTCCTCGTCGACCCGGCGCGGCTGGCCGACACCTTCCCGGTCATCGACCTGGTCGAGACGTACGGGCTGGAGTACGCGGTCGCGGTGAACAGCTTCGACCCGGACTCCCGGCACGGCGAGGCGGAGCTGCGCGAGGCTCTCGACCTGCTGCCGGACACCCCGGTCGTGTACTGCGACGCCCGGGACGAGAAGTCGTCCGCGCAGGCCCTGATCACCCTGGTCCAGCACCTTCTCGCGCGCGTGGCCTGACACCGGGCGGCCCGGCGTCCCCCCGCCGGGCCGCCCGGTCCGGCCGTCCGGCGCCCCGTGCCCGGGCGGGCCGGCCCGTTCCGTCCGCCGTCCTCCGCACGGGCGGCCGAGCCTCCTTCTCCGTCCTTCGTCCGGGCCCACGGGCCCGCGTTCACATCGAGGAATCACACATGGACTCGTCGCCGGGAGCCACCCCGTACAACGCCCCCAGCGGGTGCCCGATGCACGGCGAGCGGCAGACGTCGCTCTACGGGCCGGAGTTCGCCGCCGATCCGCAGCGCGTGTACGACGCGTTCCGGGCGCACGGCCCCGCCGCGCCGATCGAGCTGGCCCCCGGTGTGGACGCCACCCTGGTCGTGCAGCACGAGGCCGCGCTCCGGGTGCTGCAGAACCCCTCGTACTTCGCCCGCGACTCGCGGCGGTGGGCGGCGCTCCGGGAAGGGCGCATCGCGCTCGACAGCCCGGTGCTGCCGATGATGGCGTACCGGCCCAACTGCCTGTTCACGGACGGCACCGAGCACCTGCGGCTGCGCAAGGCGGTCACCGAGAGCCTGAGCCGGCTCAACACCACCCGGCTCAGCCGGGACGTCGAGCGGATCGCCGACTACCTGATCGACCAGTTCGTCGAACGCGGCTCCGCCGACCTGCTGGCCGACTACGCCAAGCTGCTGCCGCTGCTGCTGTTCAACCAGCTGTTCGGCTGCCCGGGCGACATCGGTGACCGGCTGACCCGCAGCATGTCCGCCATCTTCGACGGCGAGGACGTGCTCCGGGCCAACGCCGAGCTGACCGAGTGCCTGATGGAGCTGGTCGCGCTCAAGCGCCGGCAGCCCGGCGAGGACATCACCTCGTGGCTGATCCAGCACCCGGCGGGCCTGCGGGACGAGGAGCTCAAGGACCAGCTCGTCATGCTGATGGGCGCGGGCATCGAGCCGGAGCGCAACCTCATCGCCAACGCGCTGCTCCTCCTGCTGGCCGAGGGCTCCGGGGACGGGCAGCGGCGCGGCACCGGGATGCTGGTCGAGGACGCCATCGACGACGTCCTGTGGAACAACCCGCCGATCGCCAACTACGCGACGCACTTCCCCGTCCAGGACATCGACCTGGGCGGTGTGACGCTGAAGGCGGACACGCCCGTGCTGATCAGCTTCGCCGCCGCGAACAGCGACCCGGCGCTCACCGGCGCCCGCCAGACCCTGAGCAAGGGCGCCCACCTGGCCTGGGGCGCCGGCCCGCACGTCTGCCCGGCGAAGTCCCCGGCCCAGCTCATCGCCCTGACCGCGATCGAGCGGGTCCTCAACAGCGTGCCGGACCTGGCCCTCGCCATCCCGGCTTCCGCCGTCGAGTGGCGGCCGGGCCCGTTCCACCGCGCGATGGTGTCGCTGCCGGTCCGGTTCAGCCCGAGCGCGCCGCGCCGGGTCGCCAATGTGCCGAGTGGCACGGCGGCTTCGGCCGTCTCGCCCCGGATCGCCCCGCTCGAAGAGGCCTCCGCACCGCGCCACGACTCCCCGGAGCCGCACAAGCGGAGCAAGGGCTGGTGGAGTTCGTTCCTGGACGTCTTCCGGGTGTGACCGAGCGGGCACGCCGTCGCCGCTCCGTGGACGGGCACGCCCGCCGTACGGCCGGCGCGGGCGTGCCACGGCCGGCGCGCACGCCGTTACGGCCCGCGCGGCACCCGCCGTACGGACAAGGCGCATGCCGCGGGCATCGCAGGCACCGCACGAGTCCACCACGGCGCGCACACTCCGTGACCGCATGGGCACAGTTCGGCCATGTCCTCCACACCGCCGGGCCTCCTCGCGGCCCGGCGGCCGCACCTTCCCGCGAGCGGCGGCCCGCCCCCGGACGGCCCGATTCCGGCGACCGACATGAAGCGGCTTGCCCCCATAACGCCACGTATAAGAAAGGGACTTGACGAGGGCTCGGTATATGACAAGGGGTCACCAAGGCATTTCTCTGTGATAGGTACAACAGAGATCCACGCTTCGCGGTGATATACGGAGGGGTAGGTTCTGGCCGTAACCATGAGCCCCGATCAAGGAACTCTGCGTGAGCGCTGCAAGTGGCACCGAAAGGCCGGCCGACGACCGTCGTGCCCTGATCTCCCTCATACGGCGCCTCAAATCGCCGGAGGGCCAGGCCGATCCCTACGGTCTGCTGGCCGAGGTGAGGGCCATGGGGGATGTCGTGCGCGCGCCCTGGGACGCCTACTTCGTCACCGGTTACGACACCTGCAGCGAGGTGCTCCGCGGCCGTGACTGGCTGGCGCCGGACTTCGCGTGGCAGGAGCGCCAGGCGGACCCCGAGCGCTGGGGCGCGGTCGCCACCCGGGAGATGACCGGGACGCTCTCCCGCCTCAACGCGCCCGAGCACACCTGCCAGCGCCGCAGCCTCGGCAATCTCTTCGACCGCGCGACCATCGAGCGGCTGACCCCGGTCGTCGAGGAGCACGTCACCCGCCTCCTGGACGAGCTGGCCGGGAAACTCCGCTGGGGCGAGGCCGACTTCGTCAGCACGGTCAGCGAGCAGCTGCCGATCAGCACCATCGGCTCCTGGCTGGACATCCCGGCCGCCGACCATCCCCACATCCTGGAGATCACCCACAACCAGGTGCACGCCCAGGAACTGCTCCCGACCAGGAGCGAGCTGGCCGTCTCCGCCGAGGCGACCGGCCATCTGCGCACATACTTCACCGAGTTGCTCAGGCAGCGCCGCGCGAACCCCGGCCAGGACATCCTGACCGGCTGGATCCACCACTGGGACGCGCGGGAACCCGACCGCGAGGCGGCCGACGAGATCCTCTACCGTCTCACCATGTTCGTCACCATCGCCTCGCTGGAGACCACCGCGACGCTGCTGTCGGCCATGGTGGCGCTGCTGCTGGGGGAGCCCGGCCGGTGGGAGTGGCTCAGGGAGCACCCCGGGCACATCGACGCGGCCGTCGACGAGGTCCTGCGCTACGACCCGCCCATCCAGATCAACACCCGGGTCGCCGCCGAGGACACCGTCCTCGCGGGCGTCCCGATCGCCAAGGACAGCATGGTCCACGTGCTGTACGGGGCCGCCAACCACGACCCCCGGCGCACCGAGAACCCGGACGCCTTCGACGTCGAGCGCCGCGGCGCCCACCTCACCTTCGGCGGCGGGGTGCACTACTGCCTGGGCGCGGCGCTGGCCCGGCTGGAGGCGCGCACGCTCCTCACCCAGCTACTGAAACGTTTCCCCACTCTGCGGACCGTGTCCCCGCCCACCTACGCCTCCCGTCTGGTCTTCCGGCGCGTGACCTCGCTGGGCGTGGCGGCATGAGGCTCTCGCTCACCGACCGCCTGTCCTCGTACCGCCGTCAGCGCACGGTGCGCACCGTGCGCGAGGGCGCGGTCCTGTACGTGGAACTGAACTGCCCCGCCGCCGGGAACGCCGTCAACGAGGCGATGCTGGACGATCTGCTGGCGGTCCTGACCGCACCGGATCCGGAGGTCCGGGTGGTGGTGCTCAGCGGGGCCGGGGAGCACTTCTCCCTCGGCGGGGACCGCAACGAGTTCGCGGACTGGCTCGACGAGGACCCCACCGGGCGGGGCATCCGGATCGCGGGCGACAAGGCCCGCCGGGTCTGCGAGCTGCTGTCGACCGGTCGGCTCGTCACCATCGCCCGGGTGCAGGGCAAGGCGATCGGCGCGGGGATGGCTCTGGCCCTCGCCTGCGATCTGCGGGTCGGCGCCGAGAACGCCAGTTTCCGGTTGCCCGAGCTGGCGCTCGGTCTGCCCACCGCCTGGGGCGGCATGCTGCCGCGGCTGATCCACGAGGTGGGGGCCGCCCGCACCCGGGAGATCGTCCTGACCGGACGCCCCATCGACGCGGCGGAGGCGTACCAGCTCTCCGTCCTCCAGCGCGTCGTGCCCGAGGAGGAGCTCGACGCGGCCGTCGCCGCGTGGGCCAGGCCGATCGGACGCCGCCCGGAGGCCGCGGTACGGGTGACGAAGGCGCTGCTCAACTCCTACATGGCCGCGAACCGGATGGCCGATCCCGCGCTCCTGGACTCCGAGCTCATGGCCACGGTCGCCGCCGCGACCCGCCGGCCGCGGGACACCGGAGGAAACACGGCGGACCCGGTCCCGGCGCGCTGATCCGGCACCGCTCCGCCGCGGGAGGCGGGACCGCTCCGCCGCCGAGCCCGCGCCTCACCGCGCGCCGGGCCGGCACGCCGTGAACCCGCGCACGCCGGGCCGCCGCGCAGCGAGCCGCCGTGCAGTGAGCCGACACGGGTCAGCCGCCGTGCGCCGGGCCGACACGGGTGAGCGTCCGTGCGCCGGCGCATCGGCACGCCCGTCTTCGCCGAGGCCTGGCGGCTGCGCGACCGGGTCGGCCCGGAGGGCGGGTCGTCGCGTCCGTGGTTGCCGGGCATCGCCGCCCGTTCGCGGCGAGACCGGGGGATGAGGTGACGGGGTCCGGCCGTCGTGTGCGAGGGGGAGGGCGGACGCCGTGCGTACTGCGTCGACAGTACGCACGACTGCGTGCAGGCGGACGACGACGATGACGTCCCCGTTCACGAAGGATCGAGGTAATTCGTCCGTCCCCGCTCCGCCGTGCCGTGCCCCGGCGCGGCGGAGCGGGGACGGGGCACGGCATCCGTGCCGCCGATCCGTCGCCCGATCCAGACTGGAGCGCCTCCTCTTGGCTACCTTCCTCTACCGGCTAGGCCGCTTTTCCTTCCGGAGGCGCCGGCTCGTCGCCCTGTTGTGGGCGGTGGTCCTGGCCGCCCTCGCGATCGCCGCGGTCAAGGCACCGACCGCCCCCGATGACGGGTTCTCGATGCCCGGCACGGAGTCGCAGCGGGCGTTCGACCTGCTGGACGAGCGCTTCCCCGGGCAGAACGCCGACAGCGCCGACGCCCGGATCGTCTTCGTCGCCCCCGAGGGCCAGAAGGTGACCGCGGGCGCGAACCGGGCGGCCGTGGAGCGGGTCGTCGCGGACGTCGCGGGCGGCCCGCAGGTCAAGGGCGTCCTCAACCCGTTCGAGGTGCCCGGGGCCGTGAGCAAGGACGGCCGCACCGCCTACTCGACCGTCTCGTACAAGGTGCGCCCCGTCGACCTCACGGACGCCGCGGGCGAGGCCCTGGAGGACGCCGCGGCGGACGGGCGCAAGGCCGGGCTGGCCGTCGAACTCGGCGGCTCGGCGCTCCAGGCGGGCGGCGAGGCCGGCGGCAGCACCGAGCTGGCCGGCATCGCCGCCGCCGCGGTGGTCCTGCTCATCACCTTCGGATCGCTGGCAGCCGCGGGCCTCCCGCTGCTCACCGCGATCGTCGGCGTGGGCGTGGGCGTGGCCTCGATCATCGCGGTCGGCATGTCCAGCACGACCACCACGCTCGCCCTGATGCTGGGGCTCGCGGTCGGCATCGACTACGCCCTGTTCATCGTCTCCCGCTACCGGTCGGAACGGGCGGACGGCCATGACGCCGAGGAGGCCGTGGCCCGGGCCGCGGGAACGGCGGGCTCCGCCGTGGTCTTCGCCGGTCTCACCGTCGTCATCGCCCTGGCCGGCCTCTCCGTGGTGAACATCCCCGTCCTCACCACCATGGGCATGGCCGCCGCCGGCACCGTCGTGGTCGCCGTCCTGGTCGCGCTGACCCTGCTGCCCGCGCTGCTCGGCTTCTTCCACCGGGCCGTCCTGCCGCGCGCGGCCAGGGGCGCGTCCGGGAACGGGCGTCGCGCCCGGACCTCCTCCGGGGAGCCCACCGGGCCCAACATGGGCACCCGCTGGGCCCGTCTGGTGATCCGCCGGCCCGTCGCGATCCTCGTGCTCGGGGTCCTCGGCCTCGGCCTGATCTCCGTACCGGCGCTCGACCTCCGGCTCGGCATGCCCGGCGACGAGTCCCAGCCCACTTCCAGCACCAAGCGCCGGGCCTACGACGCGCTGGCCGAGGGCTTCGGCCCCGGGTTCAACGGGCCGCTCACGGTCGTCGTCGACGCCAAGGGGTCCGCCGACCCGAAGGCCGCGGCGACGTACGCGGCCGAGAAGCTCTCCGCCACCAAGGGCGTCGTGGCCGTGACGCCCCCCGCCTTCAACCAGGCCGGTGACACCGCGGTGCTCACCGCCGTGCCCGCCACCGCCCCGAGCTCCTCGGCCACCACGGACCTCGTGCACACCATCCGCGAGAAGGCGCACGGCCTGACGGCCGACACCGGCGCGAAGATGCTCGTCACCGGCACCACCGCGGTGAACATCGACGTGTCGCAGAAGCTCAGCGACGCCCTGATCCCGTACCTCGCGCTCGTCGTCGGCCTGGCCTTCCTGCTCCTGATGATCGTCTTCCGCTCCCTGCTGGTGCCGCTCAAGGCGGCGCTCGGCTTCCTGCTGTCGGTGACGGCGGCCCTGGGCGTGATCGTCGCGGTCTTCCAGTGGGGCCGGTTCGCCGGGCTGATCGGCGTCGAGCAGACCGGGCCCGTGATGAGCATCACGCCGATCTTCCTGATCGGTGTGGTCTTCGGCCTGGCCATGGACTACGAGGTCTTCCTGGTGACCCGGATGCGGGAGGCGTACGTCCACGGGGAACGGCCGGGCGAGGCGATCGTCACCGGGTTCCGGCACAGCGCCCGGGTCGTGGTCGCCGCGGCGGTCATCATGATCGCGGTGTTCGCCGGGTTCATCGGGATGGACGAGTCCATGATCAAGATGATGGGCCTGGGCCTCGCGGCGGCCGTCTTCTTCGACGCGTTCGTCGTCCGCATGGCGATCGTCCCGGCCGTGCTCGCCCTGCTCGGCGACCGGGCGTGGCGACTGCCCCGGTGGCTGGAGAAGGTCGTGCCCCGGGTGGACGTGGAGGGCGAGCGGCTGGGCCGCGGCGGCCCCGCGCCCGCGGAGGCCGGTTCCGGGACGGGGCCGGCACCGGACGCGCATCCCGCGCACGAGACCGGGTCCGTACGGGTGTGAGACCCGGGCGGGTGTGAGACCCGGGCAGGTGTGAGACCCGGGCAGGTGTGAGACCCGTACGGGTGTGAGACCCGGGCCGGGGCGCGCGCCCCCGGGAGCACGCCCCCCGCCCGGCATGAGCCGGGGGGCGTGCCGGGCACGAGCCGGCACGAGCCGGCACGGGCCGGGCGCGCGCCTGCCGGACTCCGCGCGGGCGCGCGTGGCGCGTGACGCGTGGGGGCGTGGGGGCGTGGGGTGGGCGTACGGCCCGGCGTGCGCGGCGCGTGGGCGGTGCCCGCGCACGGGCCGGGGGCCTCGCACGCCGTGCGCCGCGCGAAAGATGCGCGGTCGGAGACCATGGATGGTGACCGAGAAGGAAAGCGAGCACATGTTCACCGAGTGGCGGCAATGGTTCCGGCGCCATCCCCGGGCCCTCGACCTGGCGGTCGCGGTGCTCCTGTGGATCCTCGCGATCTTCTCCAGCACCGTGAGCGAGGCCCGGATCGTCCGGGCCCCGTCGCTCGTGTTCTGCCTGGCCGCCGCGGTGCCCTCCGTCATCCTGCTGCTGGGGCAGCGTGCGTACCCGCGAACCGTGGTCGCGGTGACGACGGTGTGCGCGGGCGTGCTGGCCATGATGGGCGACCGCATCGGCTTCGACCCCTCGCCGAGCGTCGCCGGGGCCGTCCTGGTGGCCCTGTATCTGCTGGCCCTGCGGACGGATCTCCGCACGACCTCGGTGTACACGCTCGGGTCCGTGACCGCTCTCGTCGTCGTCTCCATCGGGTGGGGCGACGCGGCGCTGCTGCGGCCCGACCGGATCGGCGTGCTCTCCTGCGTCTTCCTGGCGGGCGCGGTCGGCGAGTCGGTGCGCAGCCGCCGCGACTACGTGGCCGCCGTGGAGGCGCGGGCCGAACTCGCCGAGCACACCCGCGAGGAGGAGGCGCGCCGACGGGTGAGCGAGGAGCGGACCCGGATCGCCCGGGAACTCCACGACATCGTCGCGCACCACATCGCCCTCGCCCACGCGCAGGCGTCCACCGCCTCGTATCTGCTGCGCAGCCGCCCGGAGCAGGCGCAGAAGATGATGGACCAGCTCGCCGGAACCACTTCCTCCGCGCTGCGGGAGCTCAAGGCGACCGTGGGCCTGCTGCGCAGCGAGGGCGACCCGGAGACGCCTCTGGAGCCCTCCCCCGGGCTCGCCCAGCTCCCGGAGCTGATCGCCTCGTTCGAGCAGACCGGGCTGGTCGTCCAGGTGACGGTGGAGGGCACGAGACGGCCGCTGTCGCCGGGCGCGGACCTCACCGCGTACAGGATCGTGCAGGAGGCGCTGACCAACGTCACCAAGCACGCGGGCTCCGCGACGGCCTCGGTCCGGCTCGGCTACTCGCGCCGGCTGCTCACGCTCACCGTCACCGACGACGGGCACGAGCCCCGGGCGTCCGGCACGCCCGGGTACGGCCTCATCGGCATGCGGGAACGGGCCCTGTCCGTCGGCGGCCGGCTCTCCGCGGGCCATCGGGAGGTCGGCGGTTTCGAGGTGACCACGGAACTCCCCCTGGAGACGGACGCCGACACCGCCGCCGACGCCGTCACGGGCACGGGAGGGGGCACGGGAGCGGGCACGACAACGGACGCGGGAACGGGCACGGACACGGGCACGACAACGGACGCGGGAACGGGCACGGACACGGGCATGGGGACGGACACGGGCATGGGCGCAGGAACGGAGACAGGGACGGGGACGGGGATCGCGGGGGCGGCGACAGGGACGGGCACGGTGACGGGGACGGGCTCGGAGCCGGCGACCGGGGACAGCGGTGAGGACGGCGACCGTGGCGCGGCCCGGCCCTCTCCGACACGACGACGGGACGAGAGGGCGGCACGGTGACCATCCGGGTACTGCTGGCCGATGACCAGGCCCTGCTGGCCGGAACGTTTCGGCTGCTGATCGAGGCGAACGACGACATGGAGGTCGTCGGCGTCGCGGCGGACGGCCGGGAGGCGGTGGAACAGGCCCGCGCCGCGCGGCCGGACGTCGTCGTGATGGACATCCGCATGCCGGGGCTGGACGGGGTGGCGGCGACGGAGCTGATCCGCGGCGACGAGACGCTGCGGGAGACCCGCGTCCTGATCCTCACCACGTTCGAGATCGACGAGTACGTGACCTGGGCGCTGCGCGCCGGCGCGAGCGGGTTCCTCGGCAAGGACGTCGTCCCCGAGGAACTCCTGGCGGCCATCCGCGCGGTGGCCGCCGGGAAGACCCTGCTGTCGCCCACCGCGACCAGGGCCCTGGTCAGCCGCTATCTGGCCCTGCCCGAGGGCGGGGTCGCCGCGCCCGACGTCCTGGACGTCCTGACCGCACGCGAACGCGAGGTGATGGCGCAGGCCGCCGAGGGCCTGTCGAACGACGAGATCGCCGAGCGGATGTATGTCAGCCCGCTGACCGTGCGCACCCACATCGGACGGGCGATGACCAAGCTCGGGGCCCGGCACCGGGCCCAACTCGTCGCCATGGCCTACCAGTCGGGCCTGGTCCGGGTGGACCCGCCACGACCGGACGGCCCCCTCCGGAACACGGGTCCCTGATCCCGGGCGCGGGGCCGCGAAGGCCCGGGGCGGCGGCGGGGTGGAGCCGGCCCGCCGGCGCAACGGGGTCGCACGGGCCTCGGCCGGCGACGTGGCCGCCGACTCGCCCGCCCTGATCACGGGTGGTCGTGGCGTCCGGCCCAGGGGCCGGGTTCCGCGACTCCCACGAGTTCCGCCTCGTCCGTGGCCCGGCAGCCGCAGGGATGCCGCACGGTGCGGGCGAGGTTCGCCTCGATGGCGTCCAGGGCCCGCCGGACCGCGGCGATCTGGGCCCGCAACGACTCCGTCTCGGCCGCGGCCGCCGCCGTCGTCCCCCGCGCGGCCCCGGCGACCGCGACGACCCCGGCCGCGTCGAGGACCCCACCCGTGCCGACGGCTTCGAGAGCGGGCGCCGTCTCCGTCCGCGCCTGGGGCGGAGCTCCGGACGGGGAGCCGGGCGGAGCTCCGGACAGGGAGCCGGGCGGGGTGCTCGCCTCGCCCTCCCGCGCCATCTCCAACTCACGTGCCTCGTCGAGCGAGTTGATGACGACCCCGATGAGGAGGTTGACGAGCAGGAACGAGCCGAGGAGGACGAACGACGCGAAGTAGACGATCGCCCAGCGGGAGATCTCCAGCCCGGCCCGGACCGCGTCCCCCAGTCCGTCGAGGGTGATGAGGAGGAAGAGACTGAGCGCCGCGCGTCCGAGCGAACCGAACTGCTCCGGATTTTCCCGGGCGAAGAACACCCAGCCGACCATGGCGTAGACGTAGAGCAGGAGCGTGCCGACGAGCAGGAAGCTCAGCGTTCCGGGCAGGCTCTTGCCCACCGCCACGATGACGATGCGCAGTTGGGGCAGGAACCGGGCGGCCCGCAGCACCCGGGACAGCCGCAACAGGCGCAGCACGGTGGCGTTCTCGCGGGCGAACGGCAGAAAGGCCAGGGCGACGACGAGCACGTCGAACACGTTCCAGGGATCGCGGAGGAAGTCCCGGGGACGGTCGGCGTGGGCGGCGGCCCGCAGCAGGATCTCGACGGTGAACGCGGCGAGGAAGGCGTACTCCGTCGCCTTGAGCGCGCCGTGCCACTCCCGCACGACACCGCTGTACGTCTCGACGCCCAGCAGGGCCGCGTTGGTCACGATGAGACAGAACACGGTGCCGGTGAAGGCCGGGGACTCCACGGCCCGGCGGGCGCGCGCGGCGATCGCGTGCCGTAAGGGCGCGGCGGCGACCTCTTCGGACATGGTGTGACTCGTCTCCTCGCTTCCTCGCAGAAGGACTTGCCCCCGCGGGCCGGTTACCCGCTGCCCGACAGAAGTGGATCGCTGACCGACAGAAGTGGATCTTAGACCGGTCGGACGCGGACGGAACGCGAGGCCGTGACCGCCCCCGTACCCCCCGTCCGGCACGGCCCGAAACCGTCGGCACGCCCCGGCGCCGTCCCGCACCGCCCGACGCCGCCTCCGCGCGCGGCGCCGCCCGGCGCCGGGTGTCTTCGACGCGCGGGCCCGGGGCCCGGTGGCTAGCGTGAGACTGCGGGCGCGGGACGGCCCCGCCGAACGCGAAGGAGCCGGAGCCATGGCTGTACGACCGGAGGGCACACCCTGCTGGGCCGACGCGATGTTCCCCGACCCGGAGGCGGCCAAGATCTTCTACGGGGACGTGCTGGGCTGGACGTTCGGCGGTCCCGTGGAGGAGTACGGCAACTACACCCAGGCGTACGTGGGCGGCAAGGCGGTCGCCGCCATCGTGCCCCCGATGCCCGGCCAGCAGGGACCGGCCTCCTGGTGCCTGTATCTGGCCACGCCGGACGCCGCGGCCACCGCTGCGAAGATCCACGAGCACGGCGGCGAGCCGCTGATGGAACCGATGCGGGTCGGTGAGTTCGGCACGATGCTGCTGGCCCGGGACCCGTCGGGCGTCACCTTCGGCGTCTGGCAGGCGGGCACGCACGAGGGCTTCGAGGCGGAGGGAGTGCCCGGCGCGTTCTGCTGGGCCGAGGTCTTCACCCGGGAGCCCGCGAAGTCCGATGCCTTCTTCCCCGCCGTCTTCCCGTACACCGTGCTGAAGATGGAGGACGAGCACGTCGACTTCAGGCTGTACAACGTCGCCGACCGCACGGTGATGGGGCGGATGCGGATGGGCGACGAGTTCCCGCCCGAGGTGCCGCCGTATCTGAACGTGTACTTCACCGTCGCGGACTGCGACGCGGCCGTGGCGAAGGCGACCGAACGCGGCGCGGTCCTGCGGTTCGGGCCGATGAGCATGCCGTTCGGCCGGTTCGCCGCGCTGACGGACCCGCAGGGCGCGGCGTTCTCCGTGATCGACGTGAACACGACCGAGGGCGAGCCGCCCAGGATGTCCCCGGTCGCCTGACGCCCGAGTTGCGGGGGCGGCGCGCATGGGGTTGTTTCGAAGGGGGAGCGGGTGTGCGCACCGGCGTACGCGCCCGCGCCCGACGGGCTGGCGCGCCCCCTGAACGTCGCACGAGCGCCTGCGGCGACGCAAGCGCCCGCGGCGGCGTCGACTCCGCAGCGGCGCGGCAGGGGTCCGGCCCCCTCCCCCGTTCGGGCCCGGCCGCCCTGACCGGGTCCGCGTTTCCCCTGGTTGGGGGTGAGAGACCGTGCTGTTCGTCGACCGCGCGGACGCGGGGCAGCGGCTGGCCGAGGCGCTCCGTCCTCTGGAACGGGAGAACCCCGTCGTACTGGGTCTGCCGCGCGGCGGGGTCCCGGTGGCGTTCGAGGTGGCGCAGACGCTCGGCGGACGTCTCGATGTGATCGTGGTGCGCAAACTCGGCGTGCCGCACCACGAGGAGGTGGCGTTCGGCGCGATCGGCGAGGGCGGGGTGCGGGTCCTCAACGAAAACGTCGTCGACTCCCTGTGGGTGGGCAAGCAGGATCTCGCGGCGGTCGAGCGGGTCGAGTCGGCGGAGCTGGCACGCCGGGCACAGGCGTACCGGGCGGGCAGGTCACGGGTGCCGGTCGAGGGCCGGACCGTGATCGTCGTGGACGACGGGGTCGCGACCGGCGCCACGGCCGAGGCGGCCTGCCGGGTGGTCCGGGCGCAGGACCCGGCCCGCCTGGTGGCGGCCTTTCCGGTGGCGCCGCCGGACGCGCTGGCCCGGCTGCGGGCGTGCGCGGACGAGGTGGTGTGCCTGTCCTCGCCGCCCCTGTTCAGCGCCGTCGGGGAGTGGTACCAGGACTTCTCGCAGACCTCCGACGAGGAGGTCATGGCCCTGCTGGCCCGGGCCGCCGAGGCCGGGCACCCGACCCCGGGCAGCGACTGAGCCGGGACCGGACACACGTACCGGGGGCAGCGACTGGGCCCGCACCGGGCCGCCCGGCCCCGGGCCGCACACGTCCGTCGGTCGGTCCGGGCCGCCGTCCCGGGGCGGCACGCGCCCCCTCGATCGGCCCGGGCGGCACGCGCCCCGCGTCCCCCGGTCAGTCCGGGCAGTACGCGTCCCGCTCGGGCCGTGCCCCCGTCGTCAGGAACGCGGTGACCGCGATGTCGCCGCAGGCGTTGCCGTTGCCCAGGTAGACGCCGTGCCCTCCGTGGTCCACCGCGACCATGCGGGCCCGGTCGCCGAGTGCCTCGCGCATCTTCAGCGCGCCGGAGTACGGGGTCGACGGGTCGCGCACGTTCTGGATCATCAGGATGTTGGACGGGCCCCGGTCCGTGATCCGGGTCGGCGGTTCCACGGGCGCGCCCGCCGCTTCCTTCCAGAAGGCGCACGGTGTGACGTTCGCCGGCATACCGGCGGTCAGCGGGTGCCGGGCGCGGTCCGCGGCGACGGCGCGCCGGTATTCCGGGAGCTGCCCCGGCCAGCGGACGTCGTTGCAGATCACGGCGATCGTGACGGCCGCGTCCCGGTCCGGCAGCGGCTGCGCGATCTCCTCGGGCAGCTCCGGCTTCGCGTCCTCGTCCCCGGCCGCCCGGAGGAGCGCGGCCAGTCGGGGAAAGGCCGCGTCGCGGTACAGGGCGCTCTGGAGCACCTGCCGCAGCCGGTTGCCGGTCAGCGGAACGCCCGGCGTGGTGGACTCCTTCGGGTCCCGGTCCAGCCGCTCGGCCAGCGAGAGCACCAACGGGCGTACGTCCTCGGCCCGTTCGGCCAGACGCAGCCCCTCCGCCTCCCTGGCCGGGTCCGCAGCCCACCGCGCGAAGTCGGGGAACCTGTCCTCCGCGCCCACCGCCATGTTCGCCAGCCAGCCCCGCTCGACCCGGGAGGGATCGGGGTCGGCACTGCTGTCCAGCACCCAACGGTCCGTGCGGTGCGGGTACTTCTGGGCGTACACGGCTCCCACGTAGGTTCCGTACGAGACGCCCCAGGCGGACAGTTTCTCCTCGCCCAGCGCCTGCCGGAAGAGTTCGATGTCCCGCGCCTCGTTGGCCGTCGTGAGGCTTCGCAGCAGCGCTCCGCCGTTACGGGCGCACGCCTCGGCGATCCGCCGCGACCGCGCCGCGTTCGCGCCGATCGAGCCGTCGGCGGCGGGCCAGGACCTCATGTTGACCATCTCCCGGTCCTCCGGGCGAAGTTGACAGCTTGCCGCGGGACTGCCGCCGACGCCGCGCGGGTCGAGGCCCACGATGTCGTACCGGCCCCCCGTCTCCCGCAGCAGTCGCTCCGCCTTCTGCGTCACCCACCGCACCCCGGACGAGCCGGGGCCGCCGGCGATCAGCAGCAGCGTCCCGCGCCGGGCCGACGGCCGGTCGCTGCGCACCCGGGTCACCGCGAGACCGATCCGCGGGCCGTCCGGCGCCCGGTAGTCGAGCGGCACGGGAAGCTCGGCGCACTCCTGCGCGGCGGGGCCGCCGTCCTCGGCGCAGGGCCGCCAGCGGAGGGCGGGCGAGGCGCTGCCGGCGCGCGCGGGCGGGGTCGCGGCCCCGGTCAGGGCGGTGGCGGCGACGGTGGCGGACAGGGCGGTTAAGGCGAGGCTGCGTCGGCGGCGACGGCGAGCGCGCGTCGCTCCGTACGCCGTGACGCCTTGATCCGCCTCGCGATGGGTCGTCTCGCGGTCGTCCGTCTCGCGGCGGTTCGCGTCACGGCAGTTCGTCTCGTGATGATTCGTCTCACGACAGTTCGTCTCGCGGTGATTCATCTCATCACAGTTCGTCTCGCGGTGATTCGGCTCGCGGTGATTCGTCATGGGGCAAGCCTTGCCGGGACCGGTCCGGCCGGCCCATCCGGCAGCCCGGAGAAGGCGGGTGGGGCTTTCCCCCGGCCGCCGCGGCCGGATTCAGCGTCCGTACCTGCCGAAGAGCAGCTTCCATGGTGCGAGGGCCGACTCGATCTGCACCCCGAGGCCGAGTTTCGATTCGCCCTCGACCCGTTCCTCGAACCGGATCGGAACCTCGACGATCCGCAAATGGCGGCGGACCGTGCGGTAGTTCATCTCCACCTGGAAGGAATAGCCGTTGCTGCGCACCGAGGACACGTCGATGGTCTTCAGCGTCGACGCGCGCCATGCCTTGTAACCCGCGGTGGCGTCCTTGACCCGCAGCCGCAGGATGGCGTTGACGTAGAAATTCGCCCAGGCGGAGAGCGCCTTGCGGTGCCAGGGCCACTCGGTGGCGAGCGAACCACCGGCCACATAGCGGGACCCGATCACCACGGCGGCGTCCTGGGCGAACAGCGCCTCGATCATGACGGGAAGCCGTGAGACGGGATGGGACAGATCGGCGTCCATCTGGACCACCACGTCCGCCCCCTCGTCGAGCGCGCGCGTCATCCCCGCCACATAGGCGCGGCCCAGTCCGTCCTTCTCCTTGCGGTGCAGCACCCCGACCACACCGGCGGTACGGGACGCCAACTCGTCCGCGACCGCTCCCGTGCCGTCCGGCGAGTTGTCGTCCACCACGAGGACGCGCAGCCCGGGCAGGCCCAGGCCGGTCAGGAGATCGACGAGGACGGGCAGGTTCGCCCGCTCGTTGTAGGTGGGCACCACGACCACGATCTTCGGCACGTCCTCCCGCGACTCCCCCACCGCGTCCGCCGCGTCCGCCGTGTCCGCCGTCGGATCCACCGGCGCCCCCTCCTCCTGCGGCTTCTCCGACGCCTTCTCGGGCGGGTTCTCCGGTGCGTTCTCCGCCCCGGGCCTCTCCTCGTGCCCCATCTCCTCGTCTCCTCGTTCCCCGGTGTTTCCGTAGTTCTGTCTTCGGTTCCGTGTCTTCGGTTCCGTGTCTTCCGCGCCGTCGGCGCCGCGCACGCGGCGCCGTGTTCTCCCGTTTCCGCGCACCTGCGGCCGCCGTTCCCGCGACCGCGAATCCGCGTTCTGTGACCGCGTGATCACATGAGACGTTTCCGGCGGGCCCCGTGACCCGCCCAGGGCATATTTCGCCGCCCCTTTCTCCACGGGCTCTCCCCGTTTTCTCCCCAGGCGTCGCCCGAATTCCCTCCGGTCGTATGTCGGGCGGTCTCCGGAATTGCCCGCGCGGGACCGCGCGAGCCTAACATCCGCGATTCCTCGCCCACCGGGGAAAGCGCCCCGGCATTCGTACCGGGTGGAGGTGCCCCGCAGGGTGAATGGAGGGACCCGGAGGGGGGCGGAGTGGGAGAACAGTGCCGGCGTCCCCTGCCACCGCGATGCGAGGCGATGACAGGGGAACGCCGTCGAGGAGGAGCCGACACCGGCATCGGGCGATTCAACCCGTGGCACACCGACAGCGGTCCGTCAGCCGCCGACGCTAGCCGCCCTCGCGCGCCGCCGACGCGTACCACGCCGACGGCCGCGCCCGACTCCACTCCAACGGCGGGCGGGCCCAACCCGGGCGGCGGCGTTCGGCCGCCCTCGGTCGGGTCCCGGCTCCGTAGAATCCGGTTACGGGAACGCGGCGCGACCGGGTGCCCGCCCCACCGCCCGGCCCTGTGTCCCCCCGCCCCGCCGCCCGGCCCCGCGCGGCCCCGCCGCGACCGGCCCCCCCCCGAGAGCGAGAGGTTCCCCCGTGACCGTCGACGACACCGCTCCGCCGTCCCGCCCCGTCACCATCGTCACGGGAGGCAGCCGTGGCATCGGCGCCGCGACCTGTGTCCGGCTGGCGTCCGAGGGCCATGACCTCGTCCTGGGCTACGTGCACGACGCCGAGGCCGCCGAGCGGACCGCCACCGAGGTCCGGGCCGCCGGGGCACGCTGCCTCACGGTGCGGGTGGACACGGCCGTGGAGGCCGACGTGGAGCAGCTCTTCGACATCGCGTCCACGCAACTCGGCCCGGTCACCGGGCTGGTCAACAACGCCGGGGTGACGGGCCCGTTGGGACGGCTCGTCGAAACCTCCGCCGAGACCCTGCGCCGGGTGCTGGACGTGAACCTCCTCGGCGTCCTGCTGTGCTGCCGCCGGGCCGCGAAGGACATGGCCGGCGGCCGGGCGGGCGCGATCGTCAACGTCTCATCGGCCGCCGCCACCCTCGGCAGCCCCGGGGACTTCGTCCACTACGCCGCCACCAAGGCGGCGGTCGACGCCGTGACGGTCGGGCTGTCCAAGGAACTGGGGCCGGACGGCATCCGGGTCAACTCCGTCGCTCCCGGAATGATCGACACCGAGATGCACGCCGAGGCGGGCGACCCCGGCCGCGCGCACGCCGCCGCCACGTCGATCCCGCTCGGCCGGCCGGGCGGGGCGCCGGAGATCGCGTCCGCCATCGCCTGGCTGCTGTCGGCCGACGCCTCGTACGTGACCGGGGCGGTACTGCGGGTCTCGGGCGGACGCTGAGGGCGGATCGCGGGCGGGCCGCCGAGCACCGGAGGCCGCCGGCCGTCCGCCGCCCCCACGTCGACCGGCCGGCGCCGAACAGCCCGGAACGGCCTGCACGGAACGACCGGTACCAAACGACCAGGAACGGCCTGCCCGGAACGGCCTGCCCGGAACGACCGGTACCAAACGACCAGGAACAGCCTGCCCGGAACGACCGGTGCCGAACGACCAGGAACGGCCGGTGCCGGATGACCATGACAGATCGGGTGATGACGGAAAAAGCACCGTTGAACCGATCGCGCCCGGGGTACAGGTGCCCCGTGCCGAACTTCGAGATCACCACCGCAAGCGCCGACGACCTCGCGATGCTGGCCGATTGGGCCCACGAGGAGAGCTGGAACCCGGGACTGGCCGACCGTCACGCGTTCTTCGCCGCCGATCCGCGCGGCTTCCTGATCGGCCGGCTCGACGGCGAACCGATCTCCTGTGTCTCCGTGGTCCGCTACGGCCCGGACTTCGCGTTCCTCGGCTTCTATCTCACCCGCCCCGAACTGCGTGGCCGGGGCTACGGGCTGCGCACCTGGCAGGCCGGCATGGCCCGGCTGGCGGGGCGCAACGTCGGCCTGGACGGCGTGGTCGCCCAGCAGGCCAACTACCGCAAGTCCGGATTCCGTTCGGTCTGGACGAACATGCGTTACGAGGGCCGGCCGGCCGATGGCCCAGGCATCCCGGACGTACCGGCCGGCACCGCCCTCGTCGACGCGCGCGGCATCCCCTTCGACCGGCTGGCCGCCTACGACCGCCGGTTCTTCCCCGCCGCGCGCGACAGCTTCCTCGCGTCGTGGATCGCCGGGCCGGCCCACACCCCGCTCGCCGCCGTCCGCGACGGGGAGCTGCGGGGCCTCGCCGTGCTGCGCCCCTGCCGCACGTCGTACCGGATCGGCCCCGTGTACGCGGAGTCGCCGGAGGTGGCCGGCGCCCTGGTCGGCGCGCTGGCGGCCACCGTTCCGGACGCACCGATCGCGGTCGACGTGCCGGACGTCAATCCGGCGGCCGTCCGGCTCGCGGAACGACTGGGTCTCGCCCCGTCCTTCGAGAGCGCCCGGATGTACACCGGCCCGGCCCCGGAGATCGACCACACCGGCCTCTACGGCATCACCAGCCTGGAACTGGGCTGACCCGGCCGGCGGCCCGCACCCGGACCTCCGGCCCAGGGCCTCCGGCCCGCCCCGGCTCGGACCCCGCTCGGACCCGCCGGTCCAGGCAGACCGGAACCGGCCGACCGGGGCGGACCGCCGCGCCGCCCGGCACAGGCCACCCCTGCACACGCCGAGGCCGCCCGGATCGGAACCGAGTCGGCGGACTCGGTTCCGCCGACTCGGGCCAGGCGGCTCAGGTCTGCCGGCTCAGGTCAGCGGGTGCGAGGTCCGGCCGGATGCCTCGTCGATCTCGTCGTGCGCCTTCGTCAGCATCTTCATCGCCAGTTCGTTGAGCGCTCTGGCTCCCGCGATCTCTTCGCCGACCCTCGGCTGTTCCTTGTCGGAAGGGTGACGGCTCGCATATCCATGGGCCCGTACCTCGGTCCCGTCCGGCAGTCTCACCAAGGCGGCTGCGCGGGTGCGGTGGTGGTCCTCCTCGAATTCCAGATCCACATGCCACCCGACGGCTGTATGCATCATCTCGATCACCTCAGTACCAGCGTGCGCCCGTTCCGCCGTCCCTGCACCACGGCGCACCCCCCGTGAACGGGCAGGACGCCTGCGCGCACCCCGGCCCGTGAGCCCGGCCCGTGAGTCCTGCCAGCCGCCTGCCCGCCGCCCGTATGCCGCCAGCCGCCGCCCGTCCATCCCCGAACCGCCGCTCCCACTCGTCCGCATGTTCGTCCACAGGCTGTGGACGAACCTGGGGACCCCGGAGGCGGCCGCGCGGCACCGTCCCCGGCGCACCGCGCGATCTTCCGGTCGCGCCGCCCGGCAATGATCCGGCATGGAGGACCCCCCGAAGTCTGCCGGGTTCCGGCAGTGTGCGCCGGCGGTCCCGTATGGGATCATCCAGCCAGTTCGACGGAGATGTTCGGGGGAAACATGTTCGGGGGATTTCGAGGATCGAGGAAGGTGATCGTGTGACCTTGTTTCTCGGTCTCGGCATCGCGGGAATCGTCCTGCTCGCCCTGTCGCTGATCTTCGACGGCGTTCTCGAAGGTCTCTTCGGCGGTGTGCTGGACGGTCTCTTCGACGGTCTGCTGTCTCTCCCCGTCATCGCGGGGTTCGTCTCGATGTTCGGTTTCGGTGGTGCGATCGTGCTCGGCACCACCGGCGGCGGCACGGTCGTCGCGGCCGTGGGCGGGGTGCTGGCCGGGCTCGTCGCGGCATGGCTCACCTGGAAGTTCAGCCGGGCGCTGATGCGCGACCAGACCAGCGACACTCCGCGCGGGGACGATCTGGTCGGCACGTCGGGCTCGGTGGTCACGGCCATCCCGGCCGACGGTTACGGCGAGGTCCTGCTGCGCCTGGGGGGCCAGCCGGTGAAGCTGTCCGCCAAGAGCCCGGTACCGGTCGAACGCGGCACGGAGGTCTGGGTGGAGGCCACGCTCTCCACCACCTCGGTCTCGGTCCGTCCCGTCGAACACTGAGCGCCCCGGCCGGGCCGGAACGCCGTGTGACAACACCCGCGCCGGGACGCCACGCAACAACACCCGCAACGAAACCGCCGTCCTCCCGGGGAGGGCAGGGAGGCAGGGGGTCAACCCTATGAGCCCAGTCGTGACCGCAGTCGTCGGAGTCGTCGTCCTCCTGGTGCTGCTCGCACTCGTCGTGATCACCCGCTACAAGGTCGCGGGGCCCAGCGAGGCGTTCATCATCACCGGGCGCCGGGGCAAGAAGTCGACCGACCCGGTGACGGGCCGTACCAGCATCGACAACAGCGGCCAGAAGGTCGTCGTCGGCGGTGGCGTCTTCGTCGTCCCGTTCGTCCAGCAGAGGTTCACCCTGGACCTCTCCAGCCGGCACATTCCGGTGGCCGTGCGCGGGGCCGTCACCCTGCGCGGGGTGAAGTCCAACCTGGACGGCGTCGCGATCGTCAAGGTCGGCGGCAGCGAGGAGGCCATCCGGGCGGCGGCCCAGCGCTTCCTCCAGCAGCAGGACGGCATCGTCGGCTTCACCCAGGAGGTGCTCTCCGGCGCGCTGCGCGCCATCGTCGGCCGGATGTCGGTCGAGGACATCATCCGGGACCGCGCCGCGTTCGCCGGCCAGGTCGCGGAGGAGGCCGAGGCCAGCCTCTCCGGTCAGGGCCTGATCCTGGACGCCTTCCAGATCCAGGACATCACCACCGAGGGCTCCTACCTCGAAGACCTCGGCCGCCCCGAGGCCGCCCGCGCCAAGCAGGAGGCGGACATCGCCGAGGCGAACGCCAAGCGCGCCTCGGAGCAGGCCCGGCTGAAGGCCGCCGAGGAGATCGCCGTCGCCGAGCGGACGTTCTACCTGAAGCAGGCGGAGATCAAGGCCGAGACGGAAGCCGCCGCGGCCAAGGCCAACGCGGCGGGCCCGCTCGCCGAGGCGGCCCGCCAGCAGGAAGTCCTCACGGAGCAGGAGAAGGTCGCCGAGCGCCAGGCCGCGCTGACCGACCGCGAGCTCGACACCAAGGTCCGCAAGCCCGCCGACGCCGCCCGCTACCAGGCGGAGCAGGAGGCCGAGGCCCGCCGGATCGCCCAGGTCAAGGAGGCCGAGGCGGACGCCGAACGCGCCCGGCTGACCGGTCAGGGCGAGAAGCTGCACCGCTCGGCCCTGGCCGACGCCGTGCGCATCGAGGGTGAGGCGGAGGCCGCCGCCATCGCCGCCAGGGGCGCCGCTGAGGCCGAGGCCATGCAGAAGAAGGCCGACGCCTTCGCCCGGTACGGCGACGCGGCCGTGCTCCAGATGCTGGTCGAGGTGCTGCCGCAGGTCGTCGCCAAGGCGTCCGAGCCGCTGAGCGCCGTCGACAAGATGACCGTGATCTCCACGGACGGCGCGAGCCGGCTGTCCCGCACGGTCACCGACAACGTCGCCCAGGGCATGGAACTCCTCAGCTCCACCACGGGAGTCGACCTGGCCGCGCTGCTGAAGAACCTCAACGGCGGTACGAAGAACGTCGCTTCGACCACGACCGGCTCGGCCGACGCGTCCGGCCGGCCGGCGGACGGGGCCCCGGCCGCCCCCGCCGACGGGAAGATAGAGATCACCGACTGACCGGTCCCACCACGCGTCTGTGCCCGGCCGGCATCCCCCCGGCCGGGCACACGCGTGTCGGGGCGCGCACGTGTCGGGCACACGCGTGTCCGGGCACACACATGTCAGCGCACACACGTCAGCGCACGCGCATGCCGGGGCACACACATGTCAGGGGCCGCGCCCCGCAATCGCCGCATCCCATGACCACCGCACCCCGCGACCACCGCGGCCGGCCGGCCGCGTCGCGCACCGCCCGGGCCGCGCACCGACGCGTCGGAGGCGGCAGAACCCTCCGGATAAGGTAATGCGCGACTAAAGAGATCACCAAGTGTGGCGACAAATCGATACATCCCCAGGAGGAAGCCATGGGAACCCACCGCACCACGCTGCCCGGTGTCGGCGTCCAGTACGACTACACGACCGAGTCGGGTCAGCACATCTCCGTCGTCGTGCACCACGACGGGCGCCGGTTCATCGGCTTCTACGACCAGGACGATCCTGATTCGTGCCGCCTCTCGGTACCGCTGACACCGCAGGAGGCCACCGGTCTCGCGCACCTCATCGACGCGGCGCCCATCGACGCGGTGCGCACCGAGGGCATCGACCTGGTCACCGAGCACATCCCGCTCGGAACGCGTTCCCCCTACGGCGGGCGGCTGCTCGGGGACACCCGGGCCCGCACCCGTACGGGGGCCTCGATCGTCGCGGTGCTGCGGACGCACAGTGCGCATCCGTCGCCCGGGCCGGACTTCCGGCTGGCCATCGGGGACACGCTCGTCGTCGTCGGAACAAGGGAGGGCGTCGACGCGCTCTCCGAGATCATTGCGGAGGGCTGACAGTGCACGACACGACCGCATTGCTGGTGGAGCTCGGCTCCGTCATTCTGGGGCTGGGCATCATCGGGCGGTTCGCCGGGCGAATAGGACTCTCGCCGATCCCCCTCTATCTGCTGGCGGGGCTCGCGTTCGGGCACGGGGGGCTGCTGCCCCTCGACGCCAGCGAGGAGTTCACCGCCGTCGGCGCGGAGATCGGCGTCATCCTGCTGCTCCTGCTGCTGGGCCTGGAGTACAGCGCCTCGGAGCTGGTGACCAGTCTCAAGACCCAATACCCCTCCGGGGCCGTGGACTTCGTCCTCAACGCGACCCCGGGGGCGGTGGCCGGCCTGATGCTGGGCTGGGGCCCGGTGGGGGCCGTCGCGCTCGCCGGGGTCACCTGGATCTCGTCGTCCGGGGTGATCGCCAAAGTGCTCACCGACCTGGGACGGCTCGGCAACCGTGAGACGCCCGTCATCCTCGGCGTGCTGGTCATCGAGGACCTGTCGATGGCCGTGTACCTGCCGCTGCTGACCGCGATGCTCGCCGGCGTCGGTCTCGCCGGGGGCAGCATCGCCCTGCTCATCGCGCTCGGCACCGTCGGGTTCGTGCTCTACCTGGCCCTGCGTCACGGACGGCTGATCAGCCGGGCCGTGTCCTCGGACAACCCCGAGATGCTGCTGCTGGTCGTGCTCGGGCTGACGGTCCTGGTGGCCGGGGTGGCCCAGGAATTGCAGGTGTCGGCGGCCGTCGGCGCGTTCCTGGTCGGAATCGCGCTCTCCGGCGAGGTCGCCGAGGGCGCGCGCAAGCTGCTCACCCCGCTGCGGGACCTGTTCGCCGCCGTCTTCTTCGTGTTCTTCGGCCTCTCCACCGACCCGGCCGCGATTCCGCCGGTGCTGCTCCCGGCCGCGCTGCTCGCCGTGGTCACCATCTTCACCAAGATCGCCACCGGCTGGTACGCGGCCCGCCGGGCGGGAATCGGCTCCAAGGGCCGCTGGCGGGCCGGCGGAACGCTCGTCGCCCGCGGCGAGTTCTCCATCGTCATCGCCGGACTGGCCGTGGCGACCGAACCCCGGATCGGGCCCATCGCCACCGCGTACGTCCTCATCCTCGTGATCGCCGGTCCGCTCACCGCGCGCTGGACCCAGCCGATCGCGGCCAAGGTCCTCAGCCGCCGCGGCCGCTCCCGCGCCACGGACACCGCAGGCGCCGCGATCGCCACGGACGCCACACCCGCCGCCGCGCCCGCCGGCGCCGAAGCCACCGGTGACGGGCCCGCCGCGAGCACGGCCGACACCGCGAGCACGGCCGCCGCGAGCACCTCTCGTGAGCATTTCTCGTGAGCGCTTCTCAGGGGCACTTCTCCGGGCGGCCGTTCGTTGTACCCCATAGCTGTTCAGGGACCGCGGAGAGCTCTCTCCTGCTAACTTCTACACGTCTGTAGAGTTTGGCTCTGGTTCCGGCAACACAACGCAACGCAACCGTATGGAGACGACATGGCACTGTGGGATCGGATCAAGGAATCCGCTTCGTCGATGCAGTCGCAGCTGGAAGCTAAGAAGAACGAGCTGAAGAGCGGGGCCTTCCGCGACGCGAGCATGGCGATGTGCGCCCTCGTCGCCGCCGCCGACGGTTCCGTCGACCCGTCCGAGCGCCAGCGTGTCGCCTCACTGATCGCCTCCAACGACGTCCTCCAGAACTTCCCGGTGGACGACCTCCAGCGCCGCTTCAACGACTACGTGAACAAGCTCACCGCCGACTTCGACTTCGGCAAGGTCAGCGTGCTCCAGGAGATCGGCAAGGCGAAGAAGAAGCCGGCCGAGGCGCGTGCGGTCATCCAGATCGGCATCGTCATCGGCGGCGCCGACGGCCACTTCGACGAGAAGGAGCGGGCCGTCGTCCGGGAGGCGTGCTTCGCGCTCGACCTCCCGCCGCACGAGTTCGACCTGTAGGCCCCGGAGGACCGGTTCCGGCGGGCCCGGCGGCTCCCCGGCTCCTCCCGGTCCCTACGCCCGGCGGGCCGCTTCCCGGCTCTTCCCGGGCCCTTTCGCCGGCGGGCCGCTTTCCCGGTCCGCCCGCATACCGCCGGAGCGACCGCGGACCGGCTGACCACCGGTCCGCGTCCGGCAGGCCGGGGGTGTCCAACTCCCCCGATGCGCACCCCCGGCCACCCTCTTCCCGCCACCCACGCCCCCACCCGCGCCCGCCGTCACAGCTCCTTGGCCGGCCAGTCCAGCAGCCGCGCGCCGATCACCGCCGTCTGCAGGGTGTAGCGATGCATCGGGTCGGCCGGATCGGCCCCCGTCAGCTGGTGTATCCGCTCCAGCCGGTAGGTCAGCGCCCGCACGCTCAGCGACAGCCGGCGGGCCGTCTCGGCGGCCACACAGCCCGCGTCGAAATAGGCGATGAGCGTGTTGAGCAGGGGCTCGGCCCCGCCGCGCGCCCGCTGGAGCGGGCCGAGCTGACTGCGCACCAGATCGGCCATGGCCTGCCGGTCCCGGGTCAGCACCGGATAGACCAGCAGATCGGACGCGTACAGCACCGGGTCGTCCAGATCCATCCGCTCCGCGAGGTCGAGCGCGTCGAGCGCCTCGTCGTAGGAATGGACCACGCCCCCGGGGCCGGGATGCGGGCGGCCCACCGCGACCCGCCCGCCGTCCGTCGCCGCGTGCGACTGCTTGGCGAAGTACCGCAGCACGTCGGGCTGACCGGCCGGGGCGACGCAGACCAGCCGCCCGTCCTTCGTCGTGATCAGGATCTTCCGGCCGCCGAACCGGGCGAGCATCGCCGCCTCGACCGTGCGCGGCACGGAATCGGTCTCCGTGTACGCCTCCGGGCCGGTGGCCACCGCGACCGCGTGGGCCCGGGAGAGCCGCAGCCCGAACCGGGTGGCCCGCTCCGCGAGCCGGCCCAGGTCGCTGCGCCCGTACAGCAGGTCGTCGATGAACTCCCGGCGCGCCGCCTCCTCGCGCCGCACGGCGAGCCGCTGGGACCGCTCGAACCCGTCGGCGAAGGCGTCCACCGCGTGCTCGACGGCGGCCAGCACGGACTCGGTCGTCGTGGCGTCGGCCGAGGGGCCGCACGGCCATTCGGCGCGGGTCGCCGCCAGGTGGAGGCCGACCAGGGCGCGTATCTGGAAGCCGTCCTCGGCGGCCCGGCGACCCATCTCCCGGCGGGTGTCCAGCTCGTCGCGGGTCAGCCGGCGGCCGGTCTCGGCGACCTCGGCCAGGATGCGGGCGTAGTCACCCAGGTATTCGTCGGGAATCTCCGGCGCGGCCACGCGTACTCCTCTTGCTCCATGCTCCGACAGCGATCCCGGCGCCCGTCCCGCGCCGCTCCGGACGCTGCCGGTGCCCGGCATCAACAACGCATAAAGATTGCCGGATCCCGGCAGTGCTTTTCCACCGGCCCGGATGACACGATCGGTTCAGCACAACGGGGGAAAACCGGGGGAAAACCGGGGGAAAACGGGGGATCCACGGGGGAAGACCCGGCTGTCGCGGCACCGCTCTGCGCGGGCCGCGGCACCGGGGCCGCCCGGCGCCCTCACCGAACTCACCGAACTCCCGCGAGAACAGACAGGGGTGGACCGATGGAGGAATTCCTGAGCGCGGCGACCGCCTTCCCGGCGGTTCTGTTCGGTGCGGCACTGGTCGTGGTCGTCTTCTTCTGGCTGCTGGTGCTGGCCGGAGCCGCCGACCACCATTCCTTCGACGGGGACCTCGACACCGGTCTGGCCGGGATCGGCGGGGTGCCGGTCACCGTCTCGGTGTCGGCGTTGGTCGTCATCGGCTGGTTCACCAGCCTGACCGGTACCGTCCTGCTGCATCGCGGCGGCGCCACCGGCACGCTCCGGGCGGTGCTCGCCTGCGCGGTGCTCGCGGGGGCGCTGCTGATCGCCTGGACCGCCACCCGGACACTGGTACGGCTGCTGCGCCGCCGCCTCCCGGAGCTGCCGCCGCCGTCGCGGCAGGACTTCATCGGCCGGGTCTGCACGATCCGCACCGGCTCGGTGAGTTCCGACTTCGGCCAGGCCGAGGTCGTGTCGGACGACGGTTCCACGGCGATCGTCCAGGTCAGGCTGTTGCGCCCGCCGGACGCGCCGCTGCTCGTCGCGGGCAGCGCGGGGCTGCTGTACGCGTACGACGACGAGGGCGAGTTCTTCTGGGTCTCGCCGTACGACAGGGCGCTGGACCCGGGCCCACCGGCGCCGCCGGGTCCACCGGTACGCCGTGACGCCCGGCGCGCGGCCTTACGGTCCGGGGCGCGGAGCGTCCCCCGCCACTCCGGCTGACCGGGCGCCGCCCGGGAACGGGGCGCACCGGAAACCGCCGCACCGGACGGGACGCACCCGGCCGGTCCGCCGCCCGACCCGGCCGCGCCTGATCCGGTCGTACCGGACAGGGTCGTACCGGAGACGGTCGCAGCGGGCACAGTCGCAACGGACCTGGTCGTACCGGACACGGCCGTGCCGGAATGTGCCGCGCCCGGACCGCCGGGGACCCACGGGGACCCGCCCGGACAGCCCCGGTCCCGGAGCCCGCCCGGACCGCCCGGATCCACCGCCGGGACCGCCCCTTCGGCCGGACGAGCCGCCCGGCCCCTCCATCACCACATCTCCGCCTTCCGCACCAGCCGTCAAGGACTGCCATGGATGCCATCACCCTGGGCTTCGGCGTGCTCGTCGCCGTCGTCCTGCTCATCGCCGTCGCCCTGCTGCTCGTCATCAGCAGGCTCTTCCGCAAGGTGGAGCAGGGCAAGGCGCTGATCATCTCCAAGACCAAGAAGGTCGATGTGACCTTCACCGGGGCCGTCGTCCTGCCGGTGCTGCACAAGGCCGAGTACATGGACATCTCGGTGAAGACCATCGAGATCCGCCGCACCGGGCGCGAGGGCCTGATCTGCAAGGACAACATCCGCGCCGACATCCACATCAACTTCTTCGTGCGGGTCAACAAGACCGTCGAGGACGTCATCAAGGTCGCCCAGTCCATCGGCACGGAACGGGCCAGCGACAAGGCGGCGATCCAGGAGTTCTTCGGCGCGAAGTTCGCCGAGGCGCTCAAGACGGTCGGCAAGCAGCTGGACTTCGTCGACCTGTACACCAAGCGCGAGGAGTTCCGGGACCGGATCATCCGGGTCATCGGCACCGATCTGAACGGCTACCACCTCGACGACGCCGCGATCGACTTCCTGGAGCAGACGCCGATGGCGCAGCTCGACGGCGCCAACATCCTCGACGCGCAGGGCATCCGCAAGATCACCGAGCTGACGGCGATCGAGCACGTGCGCACCAACGAGTTCCAGCGCACCGAGGAGAAGGAGATCACCCGGCAGAACGTCGACGCCCGAGAGACCATCCTGGAGCTGGAACGCCGGCAGGCCGAGGCGGAGATCAAGCAGCGCCGCGAGGTCGAGACGCTGCGGGCGCGCGAGGAGTCGGCGACCGCCAAGGTGCAGGAGGAGGAACGGCTGAACGCCCAGGGCGCGTTCATCCGCACCGAGGAGCAGCTCGGCATCCAGCGCGAGAACCAGGCCCGGGAGGTCGCCGTCGCGCAGAAGAACCGCGAGCGGGTCATCGCCGTGGAGAACGAGCGCATCGAGAAGGACCGGCTGCTGGAGGTCATCGCGCGCGAGCGGCAGACGGAGCTCGACCGGATCGCCGCGACGAAGGAGGTCGAGGCCGAGCGCCGCGAGGTCGCGGACGTGATCCGGGAGCGGATCGCCGTGGACCGGACCGTCGCGGAGCAGGAGGAGTCGATCAAGACACTGCGGGCCGTCGAGGAGTCGGAGCGCACCCGCCGGGCGGTCATCATCGCCGCCGAGGCCGAGGCGCAGGAGAACCTGGTCAAGGACATCAAGGCCGCCGAGGCGGCCGAGGCGGCGGCCGCCCACCGGGCCGCCGAGCAGCTGACCCTCGCCGAGGCCCGGCTGAAGACCGCGGACCTGGACGCGCAGGCCAAGCTGCGGCTGGCCGAAGGCGTCCAGGCGGAGTCCGCCGCGCCCGGGCTCGCGGAGGTCCAGGTGCGGGACGCGGCGGCCGAGGTCATCGAGAAGACCGGTCTCGCGGAGGCCGAGGCCACGTCCGCGCGGCTCAGGGCCGAGGCGGAGGGGGCCAGGCTCAAGGCCCTCGCCGAGGCGGAGGGCACGCAGGCCCAGGCGACGGCCGACGCGGCGATGATCGGCGAGAAGCTGAAGGCCGAGGCGGCCGGGCTCACCGAGAAGGCTGCGGCGATGGCGGCGCTGGACGACGCCTCCCGCGGACACGAGGAGTACCGGCTGCGGCTGGCCGCCGAGAAGGAGATCCGGCTGGCCGGGCTGGACGTGCAGCGGCAGGTCGCGGAGGCGCAGGCGACGGTGCTGGCCACTGGCCTGGAGAACGCCGACATCGACATCGTCGGCGGGGAGTCGGTCTTCTTCGACCGGCTGGTCTCGGCCGTCTCGATGGGCAGGAGCCTGGACGGGTTCGTCGAGAGCTCGGACACCGCGAAGGCCCTGGCCGGACCGTGGCTGGACGGCAGCTCGTCGTTCACGGACGACCTGACCCGGATGCTGGGCTCGGTGTCCACGGCCGATGTGCGGAACCTGACGGTGTCGGCGCTGCTGACCCGGCTGATGCGGGCCCCGGGCGCCGGGATCGCGCCGGAGCAGGTGGGCCGGCTGCTGACCGCCGCCCGGGAGTCGGGCCTGGCCGACCTGCCGGTCTCGGCGCTGACGGGCGCGGCGGTCGGCGGCGCGGCGGACGGCGGGGCGACGGCTCCGGCCGCCGGGGCGGGCGTGCCCGCCGCGCAGAACGGGTCGCCGGTCGGCTGACCCTCCCGTCCGGGCCGGGCCGGGACCGGGTGCCGCGCGCACCGGACCGGCCCGGACCGGGCGCGAGGCCGAGGCCGGGCCGTCACATCGCCGTCGTCCGGCCGGGGGCCGGACCGCGTGCCGGGCGTCGCCCGGCGGCGGCGCGCTCGACGACACGGCCCAGGACCCGCCCGGGGCCGCGGCGGCAGGGCCCCGCCCCGGGCATCCCGGGGCCCGTCCGGTGACGTCACTCACCGTCCCCCGTCACCGGACGGGCCCGCACACCGCCGAACCGGGCCCACGCACCACCGGAAGGCCCCGCGCTCCCGGGGGCGCGGCTCCTCCGGGAGGACTCGCGTCTCCAGGAGGGCACCGCACCACCGGGAGGCGCCGGACCACCGGGAGCCCGCACCACCCGGGTCCCGCACGGCCGGACGGGCCGGCCCGCCCCGCAGCCCCGCACCACCGCACCACCGGGCAGCCCCGTCGCCGTCCCGCCCCGCAGCACACATCTCGTAGGGAGCCGTACGCATGGACACCGACACCACGACCGCACCGCCCGCCGGCGGCCCCGCGGACGCGGAGACGTACGTCGGGACGACCCACGACACCGGCACGCCCGACAGCGGCGCGCGCCCCGGCGGTCCGGCCCGCGGCGAGGACGCGCCCGACGGCGACGCGTACGACTCCGGCACGTACGACGTGCTGCGCCGCCGGCTCCACGACCGGGCCGCCGAACTCGCCCGCCGCGCCGAGGCGCTCAACGCGCGCCGCACCGAGGAGTTCGGGTCGACCGAGCTCCGGCTCACCGGCACCGAGCGGGTCCGCACCCGGCACGCGTCCGTCGCCCGCGATCTGGTGGCCGTCGGCGGGCGGCTGCTGTTCGGCTTCGAGCGCGGCCCCGGGGCCCCGGACCCGGCCGGGGTCGAGGACGTACTGGCCCTGCACGGCCCGGAGTTCGCGGAGCCGGAGCCGGACGGGGCCGACGAGCCGCACGGGGGCGGGCTGCTCGGCGACGCGGACTTCGTCCGCGAGTTCACCGCCCTGCACCGCTACTACCGCGACGCCCGGCTGCTGCGGCTGCGCCGGGTGGACGGCAGGCTGCTCGCCGTCTTCCGCACCGGCGAGAACGCCGACGGCGTCCGGGTGCTGCGCTGGGCGATCGGCCCGGACGGCGCGCCCGGCGCGTTCCTGGACGCGCGCGGCGACCGCGACCACGTCTTCCCGCCGTCCCACGACTTCACCTGGACCGCGGCCGGCCGCGAGTCCCACGTCCCGGGCCGGCACCCGCACATCGCGATCGGCGGGGACGGCGGCGGGAACGGGGCCGTCCTCTTCGTCGACACCCTGGGCGGCTCCCTCACCGTCAAGACCGTCGACGACACCGACACCCCCGAGGGCATCTACCAGGAGCCGGTCACCGAGCCCCTCCAGTCCCTCGCGGACGCCGACGTCGAGCACGCCGCCGTCGGCTCGCTGGTCCTGCTCCGGGTCCGCCCGTACAAGGAGGAGGAGTGGCGGTACCTGGTCTTCAACACGCTGCTGGGCGCCGTGACGCGCCTGGACGGCATCGGGCCCGCCTGCCACCGGCTCCCGGAGGACCAGGGGATCATCTTCCCCGGCGGCTACTACCTCACCACCGGCGGCGCGAGGACCTTCGACATCGCCGAGCCGCTCGCCGAGCCGGTGTTCGAGGGCGCGGTCCGCTCGCCCAACGGCGAGGACGTGCTCCACGTCTTCCGCTCCCCCGTCGACGGGCGCGCCCTGCTCCTGCCGTACAACCTGATCCGGCAGGAGGTCGCCACCCCGCTCCAGGGGCGCGGCCACGCCCTGCTCGACGACGGCACCCTGGTGCTGCTGAAGGCGGACGGCGGTGACGAACCGGCCCGGGTGCACCCGGTGCAGGTCTGGCGGACCCCGTTCGTCTCCGAGACGTACGCCGCCTCCCGCCCCGCCGGGACGGGCCCGCTGGCCCGGATCGGCAACGCCGACCTGGTGCGCGGCGTCTCCGACCTGCTGGCGCTCGCGCACAGCGCCGCCGAGACCACCCCCACCACCGCCGTGTACGCGCGCCTGGTCGCGGACTGCACCCGCGCGGGCGACCGCTACCACTGGCTGTCCGACCCCGAACTCGGCGACCTCGCCGCCCCGTTGGCGGAGCTGCGGGAGACCGCGCAGCAGGTCGTCGGGGAGTTCGAGACGGTACGGGAGCTGACCCGGCAGGCCGCCGACGCCCTGGCCGAGACCGCCGACCGGCTCACCGCGCTCGTCCGCCGGGTGCGCGGCGAGGCGCCGGAGTCGGCCGCCGAGTGGGTCGGCCGGCTGACCGAACTGCGGCAGGCGCACGGCCACTTGGCGACGCTGTCGGAGATGCGGTACGCGGACGCCGGGCGGATCGCGGAGCTGACCGCCGCCACCGCCGACGACATCGAGGCGGCCGGCCGGCGCGCCGTCGCGTTCCTGGGCCGGGACGACGCCTTCGACGACTACCACGCCGACGTCGACCGGCTGACCGCCGAGGCGTCCGCGCTGGCCACCGTCGCGGACGCCGCCGCGCTCGGCGACCGGCTGACGGCGATGACGGACGGGCTCGGCACCGTCACGGACGTCGTCGCGGGCCTGGAGATCGGCGACGCCACGGTCCGCACCTCCATCCTGGAGCGGATCGCGGAGGTCCTCGGCGGGGTCAACCGGGCCCGCGCCACCCTCGACGCGCGCCGCCGGGAGCTCCTTGACCAGGAGGGCCGCGCGGAGTTCGCTGCCGAGTTCGCGCTGCTGGGGCAGGCCGTCACCGGCGCCCTGGCCGCCGCCGGCACCCCGGACGCCTGCGACGACCAGCTCTCCAGGCTGCTGCTCCAGCTGGAGAACCTGGAATCCCGGTTCGCGGAGTTCGACGACTTCCTCGCCCAGCTGGCCGAGCGCCGCTCGGAGGTGTACGAGGCGTTCTCGGCCCGCAAGCAGGCGCTGCAGGACGCCCGGGCGCGCCGGGCGGAGCGGCTGGCCCAGTCGGCGGCCCGGGTCCTGGAGACGGTGTCGCGGCGGGTGTCGGCGCTGCCCGACCCGGACGCGGTGCACACCTACTTCGCGTCCGACCCGATGGTCGCGAAGATCCGCCGCACCGCGGACGAGCTGCGGGACCTCGGCGACCCGGTGCGCGCCGAGGAGCTGGAGGGACGCCTGCTGGCGGCCCGGCAGGAGGCGGGCCGGGCGCTGCGCGACCGCGGCGAGCTGTACGCGGACGGCGGGACGGCGATCCGGCTGGGCCGGCACCGGTTCGCGGTGAACACCCAGCCGTTCGACCTGACGCTGGTCCCGCACGGGGACGGGCTGGCGTTCGCGCTGACCGGCACCGACTACCGGGCCCCGGTCACCGACCCGGGGTTCGCGGCGACCCGCCCGTACTGGGACCGGACGCTGCCCTCCGAGTCGCCGCGCGTGTACCGCGCCGAGCACCTGGCCGCCCGACTCCTCGACGAGCACGGCGCGGACGCCCTCGCCGCGCTGGACCGCGCCGAACTCGCCTCGCTGGTAAGGAAGTCGGCGGCGGACGCGTACGACGAGGGGCATCAGCGCGGGGTGCACGACGAGGACGCGACCGCAATCCTCGCCGCCCTGCTCGAACTCCTCCCCGCGGCGGGGCTGTTGCGCTTCCCGCCCGAGGTGCGGGCGGCGGCCCAGCTGTTCTGGGCGTACGGGACGGACGAGGCCCGGCGCGCCTCCTGGACCCGGCGGGCGGTCTCGCTGGCCCGCGCCCGCGAGACGTTCGGGCTCGCGCCCGCCGTGGCCGCGCTCCAGGAGGAGTGGGCGGGCGTCATCCGCGACCAGTCCCGCCCCGCACGGGACGCCGGCCGGGGCGATTCCCGTTCCGCACGGGACGCCGGCCGGGGCGAGGATTCCGGGACCGGCGGGGAGGCCGGCCGCCCCGCCGGGGGCGACGGCCCGGCCCCCGAGGCCCCCGATCCCCGTGCCGTCGCCGCGTATCTCTTCGAGGAGCTGACCGGCGGCCCCGCCGGTTTCGTCACCGGCGCCGCCGTCCGCGCCTTCCTGGACAAGTTCCGCCACGCCACCGGCTCCTCGGCGTACGACGAGGACCTGGCCGCGCTCCACGACGACCTGCCGGCCCGCCGCCAGCTGGTCGAGGGCTGGCTCACCTCGTACGCGGCGGCGAGCGGCACCGTGATCGAGCCGGGGGACCTGGCGGAGGCGGTCGCCGTGGAGCTGTGCCCGCCGCCGGTCCTCGACCGGTACGACCTCGCGGCGCCGCTCACCGCCACCGTGGACGGCCTGCTCGGCGCCCATCCCCGCGTCGAGCGGGGCCGGATGACCGTACGGCTGGACGAACTGCTCGCCCGCACCGCCGAGTTCCGCGCCGTCGACGTCCCCGGCTTCCGCGCCTACCAGCGTCTGCGCGGCAGCCTGGTGGCCGCCGAACGCGCCCGGCTGCGGCTGGACGACCACCGGCCGCGCGTCATGCCGGCGTTCGTCCGCAACCGGCTCCTCGACGAGGTCTACCTCCCGCTGATCGGCGGCAGCCTCGCCAAGCAGCTCGGCACCGCGGACGCCGGCCGGCGCACCGACTCGCAGGGCCTGCTCCTCCTGGTGTCGCCGCCCGGCTACGGCAAGACGACGCTCATGGAGTACGTGGCCGACCGGCTCGGCCTGGTCCTCGTCAAGGTCAGCGGCCCGAACCTGGGCCACGACGTGACCTCCCTCGACCCGGCCCAGGCGCCCACCGCGACCGCCCGCCAGGAGGTCGAGAAGATCAACTTCGCGCTGGAGGCGGGCAACAACACCCTGCTGTACCTGGACGACATCCAGCACACCTCGCCCGAGCTGCTCCAGAAGTTCATCCCGCTCTGCGACGCCACCCGCCGCGTCGAGGGCGTGCGGGACGGCGAACCGCGCACCTACGACCTGCGGGGCAAGCGGTTCGCGGTGTGCATGGCGGGCAACCCGTACACCGAGTCGGGGGCCCGGTTCCAGATCCCCGACATGCTCGCCAACCGGGCCGACGTGTGGAACCTCGGCGAGGTGCTGACCGGGCGCGAGGACGTCTTCGCGCTGAGCTTCGTGGAGAACGCGCTGACCGCCAACCCGGTGCTGGCCCCGCTCGCCGGGCGCTCCCGCGAGGACCTGGCGCTGTTCGTGCGGCTCGCGTCCGGGGACGGGACGGCCCGCCCGGACCGGCTCGAACACCCCTGCGCGCCCGCCGAGGTGGAGCGGATCACGGCGGTGCTGCGCCATCTGCTGACCGCCCGGGACACGGTGCTGGCGGTGAACGCCGCGTACATCGCCTCCGCCGCGCAGACCGACGAGTCCCGCACCGAACCGCCGTTCCGGCTCCAGGGCTCGTACCGCAACATGAACAAGATCGCCGAGCGGATCGTGCCGGTGATGAACGAGGCCGAACTGTCGGCCGTCGTCGACGACCACTACGCCGGGGAGGCGCAGACGCTGACCACCGGCGCCGAGGCCAACCTGCTGAAGCTCGCCGAGCTGCGCGGCCGGCTCACCGCCGAACAGGCCGCGCGCTGGGCCGACATCACCGCCTCCTACGTCCGCGCGCGGGCCCTGGGCGCCCCGGACGACGACCCCCTGGGGCGGGCCGTCGCCGCCCTGGGGCTGCTCGCGGACCGGATCGCGGCGGTGGAGTCCGCGATCGTCCGGGCCGCCGACCCGCGCCACGCCCTCGCCAACCCGACGGCCCGGCACGCCGCGCCCCGCCCGGCGCCCCGCCCCGCACGGCCCGAGGACCGGTGAGCACACGACCCGAGGACCGGTGAGCCCCGACCGGACACCCCCGCACGCATGAGATCGCCGAACGCGCCGAACCGGTCGAGACAACGGAGGTGAGCAGGGCATGCTGGGGCACGTGCCGACACTTCCCCATCAGACCCGACGGACCACCTCCGGCGGCCACATGGTCGTCTGCGGCGACGACGCGCTCGCCCGCCGGCTCGCGGTGGAGCTGCGGTACGTGTACGGGGAGCGGGTCAGCCTGCTCCTCCCGCCGGGGCGCGACGCGAGCCACGCCGATCTGCCGCTGACCGGGCGGGGGCGGGCCGCCACGCTGTTCGGCCGGATGTCGGCGGCGATGAACCGCAATCCGGGCGGTCTCGGCAACGGCGGCCCGTCCGCGGACAGCGACGGCTCCGGCGTGATCACCCTGGACGGCTCCGACACCAACGCCGGGGTCGAGGCCGTCCGCATCATGGAAGCGGCCGAGCCCTCCTACGAGGCGTTCGAGGAGGCCGGCGTCGAATCGGCCGCCGCACTGGCTCTGGTCTACGAGGACGACGAACGCAACATCCGCGCCGCGCTGACCGCCCGCCGCCTCAACCCCCGGCTGCGGCTGGTGATCCGGCTCTACAACCGCAAACTGGGCCAGCATCTGGAGACGCTGCTGGACCAGGCGGCCGCCGTCGCCGCCCCCGGCCTCGACCCGGCCGCGCTGGACGCCTCGACCACGGTGCTGTCCGACGCCGACACCGCCGCGCCCGCCCTCGCCGCCACCGCGCTCACCGGCTCCAGCAAGGTGATCCAGGCGGAGGGCCTGCTGCTGCGCGCCGCCGAGCGCACCCCGCCCGAGGACGGCCGGGCCGCCGACCCGGGCCTGTGCACGCTCGCCCTGCTCTCCTCCACCACCCATGACCCGGCGGGCGCGGAGGGCTCCGACAGCAGCGGCGACGAGGGACCCCAACTCCTCCCGGACGCCCGGCAGGTGGCCGCCGCGACCGGCCGGGGCACGGTCGTCCTGGAGGCGGTGAGCCGGGCCGACCCGGCCTCCCCGCCGCCCCGGATGGGCGGCAGGGCCGCACCGCTCAGCCACATCTTCTCGCGGCGGCTGCGCTGGTCCGCGCTGGGCGTCGGCCTGTCCGTGATCGCCCTGGCCGTCGCGCTGACGCTCACCACCGACGACACCCCGCTGCACGCCGCGTATCTGACACTGCTGGACCTGTTCGCCATGGGCGACCCCGCGACCGAGGACCCGAGGGCCCGCCAGATCATCCAACTCCTCTCCGGCGTCGCCGGGCTGATGCTCCTGCCGCTGCTCGTGGCGGCCGTCCTGGAGGCGTTCGGCTCGCTGCGCGCGGCGTCCTCGCTGCGCCGCCCGCCCCGGGGCCTGTCGGGCCATGTGGTGCTGCTGGGCCTGGGCAAGATCGGCACGCGGGTGCTGGTCAGGCTGCGCGAGCTGGGCATCCCGGTGGTGTGCGTGGAGGACGACCCGGACGCGCGCGGCATCCCGGTGGCCCGGCGGCTGCATGTGCCGGTGGTGATCGGGGACGTCACCCAGGAAGGTGTGCTGGAGGCGGCGAAGATCGACCGCTCCCGCGCACTGCTCGCCCTGACCAGCGTCGACACCACCAATCTGGAGGCGGCCCTCTACGCCCGCTCGGTGAAGCCGGACCTGCGGGTGGCGCTGCGCCTGTTCGACGACGAGTTCGCGACCGCCGTCTACCGCACCCTGCGCACCGCCCACCCCCAGGCCGTGACGCGTTCCCGGTCCGTCTCCCATCTCGCCGCCCCGTCCTTCGCGGTCGCCATGATGGGTCGTCAGATCCTGGGCGCCATACCGGTGGAGCGCAAGGTGATGCTGTTCGCGGCGGTCGAGGTGGCGGGGCATGCGCAGTTGGAGGGCCGCACGGTGGAGCAGGCGTTCCAGGCGGGCGCGTGGCGGGTGCTGGCCCTGGACGCCACCCCGCCCGGGGACCGCCGCCCGGACCTGACCTCCCCCGTCCCCGGCGGCCCGGCCGGCCCGTCGGGGCTGGTGTGGGACCTGCACCCCGGGTACGTACTGCGGCCGGAGGACCGCGTGGTGATCGCCGCGACCCGCCGCGGCCTGGCCGAACTGCTGCGCCGCCGCCGTCCGTCGACGCCACGGCCGTAGCGCGGTGGCGCGGTGGCGCGGTGGCGCCGTAGCACGGTAGCGCCTGCCCGGCGCGCACCGCCGCCCGAGATCGGCACTCGGTGCGGGCGCCTGCGCTCTTTGAGAGCATGCGATGGCCAACCTGCGGAGCAGGCACGCGAGATGCACCCTGTCGGTCGGTGAGGAGAGTGGATTGTCCGCTGATTCGAATCCCCCTGCGGCAGGCGACGTCGGATGGCGGGCAGCCGGATGCCGAACCCGCTGCCGCAGCATCCGGAAGCCTCACTCCACGGCGTGACCTCGACGCTCGACAACGGCGGCCGCGGATATCGCGTCATGGGCGCCGGGAGGCTGTCTCAGTACACCCTCGCGGACCTGTACCACTGACGAGGCAGGGCCCGTTGATCGTCGGGGTGCTCTTGAGCCCGGCGCTCGGAACACGCCTTGTTAGCCTGCCCCCATGCGCGCGGAACCGGACCTCCTGAACGTGGTCGACATCGAGGCGACGTGCTGGGACGGGCAGCCGCCGCCCGGCGCGGTCAGCGAGATCATCGAGATCGGGCTGACCGTCGTCGATCTGCGCGCGGCCGATGGGGTCTCCCCTGCTCGAACGGGATCGAGAGCCCGGGGCAGGGTCGCCCGGCACCGGATCCTGGTCCGCCCGGCCCGGTCGGCCGTCAGCGCGTTCTGCACCGAGCTCACCGGACTGACCCCGGCCGAGGTGGACACCGGCGTCTCCTTCGCCGAGGCGTGCCGTCTGCTGGCGTCGGAGCACGCGGCGGGGATCCGCCCCTGGGCGAGCTGGGGCGATTACGACCGCAACCAGTTCACCCGCCAGTGCCGGGCCACCGGCGTCCGCTACCCGTTCGGCCACCGCCACACCAACGCCAAGATCCCCTTCACCGCCGCCCACGGCCTGCGCAAGCGCCCCGGCATGGCCCAGGCCCTGCGGATCGCCGGCCTTCCGCTGGAGGGCCGTCATCACAGCGGCGCCGACGACGCCTGGAACATCGCGGCCCTGATCCTGGACACGGCGGCCCGGGGCGCCTGGCCCGAGGACCCGGGCGACGCCTGGCCGGGCGCCCCGGGCCACGTACCCGGCTGAGGCCCGCCCGGCGCACCCGGCCGCCGCGATGCCCCGCCGCCGCGCGGCCGGAACGCCGGGGCATCGCGGCAGCAGGGCATCGCAACACCAAGACATCAGGGCACCTGAGCACCAGGGCAGCACCAAGACACCTGGGCACCTGAGCACCAGGGCAGCACCAAGGCACCTGGGCAGCGCCAAGGCACCAGGACATCAGTGCATCGGGCCGCCGCTACAGCACCCCGCCCATCGCGCCCCGCACCTCGTCCAGCGTGGCCCCGGCGATCTCGTTGGCGCGCGCGTTCCCGGCCCGCAGCACGGACCGCACATAGCCCATGTCCCGGGCGTACTCGGCCCGGCGGGCCCGGATCGGCGCCATCCGGTCGTTGACCGCCTCGGTCACCGTCCGCTTCAGCGCGGCGGCGCCCCCGCCGCCGATCTCCGCCGCCACGTCGTGCGGGTCGCGGCCCAGGCACAGGGCGGCCAGCAGGACGAGCGAGGACACCCCGGGCCGGGCCTCCGGCTCGTACGTGATGTGCCGTTCGCCGTCCGTCTTCGCACCCTTGACCAGCCGCGCCGTCTCGTCGGCGGTGGCGCCCAGCGCGATGGAGTTGCCCCGGCTCTTGCTCATCTTGGTGCCGTCGGTGCCCAGCAGCAGCGGTGCGGCGGAGAGCAGCGCGTCCGGCTCCGGGAAGACCTGCCCGTACCGCTCGTTGAAGCGGCGGGCGACGGTCCGGGTCACTTCGAGATGCGGCAGCTGGTCCCGCCCGACCGGCACCAGGTCGCCCTTGCAGAACAGGATGTCGGCGGCCTGGTGCACCGGATATGTGAACATCAGCCCGCTCACCGTCGACTGCCGGGAGTGCGCGATCTCGTCCTTGACCGTGGGGTTGCGGTTCAGCTCGGCCACGGAGACCAGGCTGAGGAAGGGCAGCATCAGCTGGTTGAGCGCGGGCACGGCGCTGTGGTTGAAGATCGTCGAACGCTCGGGGTCGACGCCGATGGCCAGATAGTCCAGGACCATCGCCTCCATGTGCTCGGCGAGCCGGTCGGCGACGTCCCGGTCGGTGAGCACCTGGTAGTCCGCGATGATCACGAAGACGTCCACCCCGAGCTCCTGGAGCCGGACCCGGTTGTGGAGGGTCCCGAAGTAGTGCCCCAGGTGCAGCGGACCGGTGGGCCGGTCCCCGGTCATCACCCGGAACCGCTCGGGGGCCTGCCGGATCAGCTCCTCCAGCTCCGCGGAGCGTCGCAGAGCGGGGGCGTCGGCGACGACTCCGGCGGCAGCGGCCCCGCCGTCGTCGGGGGTCGTGTCGGCGGTCGCGGTGGCTGCGTTCATGCGGGTTCTCTCCTCGTGGATACGGCCGGTACCGGCCGGGGGTGGAGGACGGCCCGCCGGATTCACCGGCTTCCGCGCCCGTACGAGGCAGAGAGAAGGGCCGTCCGATGTGAACGGCCCTGGTTCCGTGCGTGTGAGGCGGCCGCTCCTAGGAGGAGCGCCACCAGTTACGGCACGGCACGGAGGTCATGGGCAGATGGTAACGCGCCGACAGGCCCGGCGGTACGGCCCGCGGCGCGGCCGGCGGTACGGCCCGCGGCGCGGCCGGCGGTACGGCCCGCGGCGCGGCCACGGCGGTCCGGGCGCGCGGGGCGCTCAGACCCGCCGGACGGAGCTGGCCTCCGCGCCGACCAGGACGTTTGTTGAATCATGAACCAAATGGTTGAATGATGAATCGCGCAGGTGCGGGCATTCGCCCGACTTGTTCCGTACGTACTGAACTGAACGGAGATACGCCCATGTCTACCGCAGTGAAGCTTGCCGTCATCTACTACTCGTCCACCGGCTTCAGCGCCGAGATCGCCAAGGAGATCGCGGAGGCGGGCGCCAAGGCCGGCGCCGAGGTACGCCTGCTCAAGGCCGCCGAGCTGGCTCCGGAGGCGGCCATCGCTTCCAACGAGGCATGGGCCGCGCACGCCGCCGCCAGCGCGGGCATCCCCGTCGCCACGCCGGACGACGTGGAGTGGGCGGACGCCGTGATCTTCGGCACCCCGACCCGCTTCGGCAATGTCTCCTCGCAGCTCAAGCAGTTCCTGGACACCCTGGGCGGCCTGTGGGCCCGGGGCGCGCTGGCCGACAAGGTGTACAGCGGCTTCGTCACGACGGCCACCACCCACGGCGGCCAGGAGTCGACGCTGCTCGCCCTGTACAACTCCATCCACCACTTCGGCGGCCTGATCGTCTCCCCCGGCTACACCGACCCGGTGAAGTTCGTCGACGGCAACCCGTACGGCACCTCGCACGTCGACGCCCAGGGCAACAACCCGATCGCCGACCAGACCCGCAACGCCGCCCGCCACCAGGCCGAGCGCGTCGTCAAGATCGCTTCCGCGCTCAAGGCCGGCCTCGACGCCTGAGCCCGCGCGCAATCCGGCGCATCCACCACCGACACGCCCGTCGCCCGTATCCACGGCGGCGGGCGCGTCCGCGCGTGCGCGGCAGAGCAAAGCCCCCTGCGGAAGGCGACATCAGAGACATCACGCATGCGGAGCGGCGTCGGGACCGGTGCCGCGCGTCTCGCCGCAGGCGCCGTGCCACGGCGCCGCGACCGAGGTCTACGCGTTGTACGGGTTGCTGATGACGTGATGCCGCCGGGCGGTGGCCAGCACCCGCTCGGGAAAACGGGGACCCGCGACGTAGTGGCGGCCCTTCGTCCGGCCCACGGCGGTGAGCAACTGGGCCTTGGTCAGCGCCTGCATGTCGCGAGTCGCCTGCTGCGTGTTGATCCCCTCGGCCTTCTCGTAACGGGACCGGCGCACCCGCCCCGCCATCGCCACCTCATGGAGAGCCGTCACCTGCCGCTCGGTGATCCCGTGCGCGTCGGCCGCCTCCAGGAGCTGCCGCCAGCAGTCGTTGGACCGGTCGACTCGATGCCGTACCCGCTGGGCCTGCTGGTGATAAGCGAGCAGGTTGAACCTGATCCAGGGCAGGGTGTCCCGCTCCGGCGACCACACGGGGCCGCCGACCTCACGCAGGACCTTGTAGTAGTCCCAGGTGTTGCCCGGCATGCCCAGCCATTCCTCGATCGACGAGAACTCGGGCGCGAGAACTCCGCCCCGGGCGATCACAAGCGTCTGCAGCGACCGGGACATGCGTCCGTTGCCGTCGGACCAGGGGTGGATCTTCACCAGATTCAGATGCGCCATCGCGGCACGGATCAGGACATGACTGCCGAGGTCACCGCCGTTGAGCCAGTCCACCAGCTCACCCATGAGACCGGGTAGCAGATCCTGGTCCGGCCCCTCGTAGTCGGTGGCGAGTTCATCCCCCGGGGCCGTGATGCGGATAGCGGTCCTGCGCCACCGGCCGGCGATCTTGCGCGGATGGTGATGGCCCTGGAGCATCCAGTGGAGAGCGTTGAGAAGTTCCTTGCTGTACCGGAAGTCGTCGACATCATGGAGGGACTGGACGTAGGTCATGGCCTGCTGGTAGGCCAGCGTCTCCGCCTTGTTCTCGTCACTGGCCTCGATGGCATCCCTCTCACCGTCCAGCAGGTCGGCGACGTCCTCGGCGGCGACACGGTAGCCCTCGATGGTGTTGGACGCCGCGATGGCGCTGGCCGTCAGCGCCCTGCGCAGGTCGAGCGTCCATTTCATCGGGACCTGCTGCACGGCGTACCGCAGGTCCCCGCGCATCCGATCGACCTGCTCCAGGATCCGGAGGTCGGTTGATTCCAGGCGGGGCATCGCATACAGCATGACGCAATGATACCAAGCTTCTATCATTCCACCTGAAGCCGACCACCACGGCACAACCGCAGCCATGGCGGTCGCCGGTCACTTCTTGGCGTGCTCGCCCACATAGAAGAGGATCCAGACGAAGCCGGCGAAGAGATGCGTGGCGAAGACGTACACGAAGACGCGCAGCGCGACGCCGCGCTCTTTCCAGCGCTCGCTGTCACCGCTCCGGCTGCTCTCACCCACTGCTCCGCCTCCGTCCGGGAGGCGGGCCGCGTGCGACCCGCCCATTCCGTCCAGGGTACGCGCCGCCCCCGGGACCTCTCCGGGGTGCGGAATAGCCAGGAGGGCCGCCCCGTTGTAGGGTGTGTTCATATAGTTCAACGTTCAACAACCTGGAGGCGGGCCATGGAGTTCGGGATCTTCACCGTCGGGGACGTCACCACGGACCCCACGACCGGCAGGACACCGACCGAGAACGAGCGGATCAAGGCGACCCTCGCCATCGCGCAGAAGGCGGAGGAGGTCGGCCTGGACG
Source organism: Streptomyces tyrfis (assembly GCF_037034285.1). Classification (NCBI taxonomy): domain Bacteria; kingdom Bacillati; phylum Actinomycetota; class Actinomycetes; order Kitasatosporales; family Streptomycetaceae; genus Streptomyces; species Streptomyces tyrfis. Next base: position 55,239 of record NZ_JBAGJZ010000007.1, read on the forward strand.
TGTTCGCGACCGGCGAGCACCACAACCCGCCGTTCGTCCCGTCCTCGCCGACGACCACGCTCGGCTTCATCGCCGCCCGCACCGACCGCCTCATCCTGTCCACGTCCACCACGCTGATCACCACCAACGACCCGGTGAAGATCGCCGAGGACTACGCGACGCTCCAGCACCTCGCGGACGGCCGCGTCGACCTGATGATGGGGCGCGGCAACACCGGCCCGGTCTACCCCTGGTTCGGCAAGGACATCCGCCAGGGCATCCCGCTCGCCATCGAGAACTACGCCCTGCTGCACAAGCTGTGGCGCGAGGACGTCGTCGACTGGGAGGGCAAGTTCCGTACGCCGCTGCAGTCGTTCACCGCGACCCCGCGCCCGCTGGACGGCGTCCCGCCGTTCGTCTGGCACGGCTCGATCCGCTCCCCGGAGATCGCCGAGCAGGCCGCCTACTACGGCGACGGCTTCTTCCACAACAACATCTTCTGGCCCATGGAGCACACCAAGAAGATGGTGAGCCTCTACCGCCGGCGGTACGCGCACTACGGCCACGGCAGCCCCGAGCAGGCCATCGTCGGCCTCGGCGGCCAGGTGTTCATGCGGAAGAACTCGCAGGACGCTGTACGGGAGTTCCGCCCGTACTTCGACAACGCGCCGGTCTACGGGCACGGGCCGTCCCTGGAGGACTTCACCCGGGAGACCCCGCTGACCGTCGGCTCCCCGCAGCAGGTCATCGAGCGAACCCTGACGTTCCGGGACGCCGTCGGCGACTACCAGCGCCAGCTGTTCCTGATGGACCACGCGGGACTGCCGCTGAAGACGGTCCTGGAGCAGCTCGACATCCTCGGCGAGGAGGTCGTCCCGGTGCTGCGCAAGGAGTTCGCCGCCCTGCGCCCGGCCGGGGTCCCCGACGCCGCGCCCCTGCACCCGGCCGTCGCCGCCGCCCGCGGCGTCGCGGCCGGCACCGACACCGACACCGACACCGACACCGACACCATCGGCGCCACCGCCGCCGCCGTCACCGCCGCGAAGGGGGTCTGATCACCGTGTCCACCACGCCCGCCGCGCCCAGCGCGTCCTCCCTGCCCCTCACCGAGCCGCTGCGGATCGTCGCGGTGTCGGCGGGGCTGAGCAGCCCCTCCTCGACCCGGCTGCTGGCCGAACGGCTGGCCGGCGCCGCCCGCGAACGCCTGCTGACCGAGCAGGACCGCTCCGTCGAGGTCCGGGTGATCGAACTGCGCGATCTGGCCGTCGACATCGCCAACCACCTGGTGACCGGCTTCCCGCCGGCCGCCCTGGAGAAGGCGATCAAGGAGGTGGCGGAGGCCGACGGCCTGATCGCCGTGTCGCCCGTCTTCACCGCCTCGTACAGCGGTCTGTTCAAGTCGTTCTTCGACCTGATCGACAACACCGCGCTCACCGGCAAGCCGGTCGTGATCGGGGCGACGGGCGGCACCGCCCGCCACTCCCTGGTCCTGGAGCACGCGATGCGTCCGCTCTTCGCCTATCTGCGGGCCACCGTCGCCCCGACCTCCGTGTACGCGGCGTCGGAGGACTGGGGCTCGTCCGCCGACGAGTACACCGAGGGCCTGCCCTCCCGAATCCGGCGGGCGGGCGGCGAGCTCGCGGCCCTGATCACAGGCGGCCGGGCGGCCTCCGGGGCCCCGAGGACGCGCGGACTCGACGACGAGGTCGTGCCGTTCGAGCAGCAGCTCGCCGACCTGCGGCTGGACTGATCCGCCGGCCGGGCCGGGCCGGTCGCCCAGGAAGACGGGCCGGGGGGCCGGCGGCCGGGCAGACGGATCGAACTGACGGGCCGGGCGGACCGGCCGGGCAGACGGATCGAGCTGACGGGCCGGGGCGGACCGGTCGGGCAGACCGGCCGGGGCGGACTGGCCGTGCAGCCGGTCGGGGCGGAAAGGCCGGGCAGACCGGCCGGGGCGGAAAGGCCGGCCGGGACGACCGGCCCGGGACGTTCGGCCCCCTCGGTCCGGACGGTTCGGGCCGAACGGCCGGACCGGAGGGACCGACAGGCCCGCGCCACCTGCACATCTGTCCTGTTTGATTAGATTGGCGCGAAAGATGCGTCATGCGAAGCAGCCCATACCAGGCATACGGGGCTTCGACCCGTGCCCGGCGTACGCGGTTTCTCCGCATGCCGCCTCTGCGCACTGAGCCGAACCGAGCTGGAGGCAGAGATGGGCAGGATCGTGGTGGGCGTTGACGGCTCCGAGTCGTCGATCAAGGCGCTGCACTGGGCCGTACGCCAGGCCGAGCTGACCGGTGACACCGTGGAGGCCGTCAACAGCTGGGAGTACCCGGCGACCAGTTGGGCGTCCATGATGCCGGGCATGCCGGAGGACTTCGACCCGCAGGCCCTGGCGACCGTGTCGCTCACCGAGGCGCTGGAGGAGGCCCTGGGCGCCGAGGGCGCGGCCAAGATCTCCAAGGTCGTGGTGATCGGCAACCCGGCCCAGTCCCTCCTGGAACGGGCCAAGGGCGCGAATCTGCTGGTCGTGGGGGCGCGCGGCTACAGCGGTTTCAAGGCGACCCTGCTCGGCTCGGTCAGCCTGCACGTCACGCAGCACGCCCCGTGCCCGGTGACGGTCGTACGCGACTGACGCACCGGAGCCGGGCCACCGGTCGCGGATCCGGATGCCGACGGGGCGGCAGGATCAGGACCCCGACGGGCGGCATCCGGACCCGGACGCTGACGGGCAGGATCCGGACGCCGACGGGCCCGCACGTGTTCGTGCGGGCCCGTCGGCGTGCCGGGAGGCGCGGGGGCGGGGCCTCCCGTGCGGTTCATGGCCTCCCGTACACGTCATGGCCTCCCGCGCGGGAAAGTGCTCCCGCCCGAATGCCCCTGCTCATCCGGGTGACCCAGCTCATCCGGGTAGCCCCGCTCGCCCGCGTATCCTCGCTCGCCCGCGTAACCCCGCTCGTCCGGGCGGCCCCGCTCCAGCGGGAGGTGGTTCGTCTCCCTCGCGGAGGCGGAGTCCCGCCCGCGCGGGTGGATCTGCTCGTGCGTGTAGAAGAGGTAGAACGCCGTGACGAACATGCCGAGGCCGACCGAGAGTCCCAGCGCCGAGGACCGCAGCACGCTCGACCCGGTGAGCCCCACCAGCAGCCCGATCGCCGCGGCGGTCAGCGCCCCGTAGGCCACCGCCCGGACCAGGGGCAGCATGGCGTGCTGGGTGCGGCCCAGCACGTAGCAGAGCGCCCCGAGCACCACGGCGGTGATCAGGCCGTACCAGAACTGTCGGCCGCCGCTCGCGCCGTGGTTGCGGAGGATGAACGACGCGTACAGGCCGTACGCCGCGCCCAGCACGGCGGGTATGGCCCAGGCGAGCGTGCTGGGCCGGCGGGCCCCTGCCCGGCGCCGCGTCCGTCCGCGGGCCGGCATCGCTGCGTGAGTGGCCATGGCGGAGTGCTCCCTTCCGTCGCCCCGTTTCCCTCCAGCGCACACCCCGCCGCCCGGCCCGGCAACTCGGATGGCCCACGGCCCTGGGCACGGCGCCGCCGCACGCGATTTCCTGGAGGAGTGCGGACGTATCTCTCGATGGCGCTGTCGGCGGTGGTGCCGGCGGTGCTCGCCGTGCTGGTCCCGCTGAGCGCGTTGTGCGCCTGGGTGGCCCTGGAGATCGACGACACGGACCGGTACGTCGCCGCCGTCGCCCCGCTCGCCTCCGACCGGGAGATACGCGACACGGTCGCCGACCGGATCACCGACGCGACGATGGAGCAGGTCGACGCCGGACCGCTCCAGGGCACTCTGCGGGACTTCCTGCACCAGGCGGTGCTGTCCTTCACCACCACCGACGCCTTCCGGGCCGCCTGGACCGCCGCCAACCGCACCGCCCACCAGGCCGTCACCGCCGCCCTGAACGGCGAGACCGGCGAGGCCGTCGTCATCGACCTGGCGCCCGTGACCGCGCAGGTCAAAAGGAACCTGGAGGCGAACGGGGTGCCGTTCGCCGACCGGATCCCGGTCCAGCACACCGACATCACGCTCATCTCCGCCGACCGGGCCGACCAGTTGCGCCACACCTTCCGCCTGCTGCGCGCCGGAAGCATCCGGCCCGCCGTGGCCACGGTGGTGTTCGCCGCCCTGACCGTGGCCGGCGCCGGGCTCGCGGCGAGAACGCGCGCCGGGCCGGAAAGCGGACGCGCCGGGCCGGGGAGCGGACGCGCCGGGCCGGGGAGCGGACGCGCCGGGCCGGGGAGCGGACGCCCGGGGAGCGGGCGCGGCGCGGCGGCGACGCTCACGGCCACGACGGTGGTCGGATGCGGTTTCGCGCTGGGGGCGCTGGTGCTGCGCGCGGTGGTCGCGATCGCCCGGAACCGGGTGCTGGCCGAGGTGCCGGCCGACGAGACCGGCGGCGCGGCGGCGGTGTACGACGCGCTCACGGACTCGCTGCGCACCACGGCGTGGGCCGTGCTGGCTGCGGGACTGGCGGTGGCCCTGTGCGCGGAGCTGGCCCGACGCCGTGCCGCTCGCGAACGCCCCACGCCGTGACGGGCCCTGCCGGGGCGGTGGCGGCTCGACATGCGGCGATGGGCGGCCCGAGGAACAGTGGTGCCAGGACTGCCGGACGGGGGACGCCGACCACCGAACGAGGGACGACGCCTGCCGGACGGGGGCGGCGGAATCGGGAATGACGGAATCATCGGGAATGACGGAATCGAGGACGACGGAACCGGAGACGACGGAGAGGTCATCCAGATGCGAGCCATAGCCGTCAGCGCGTTGCGGGCCGAACCCGAACTGGTCGAGATACCCAAGCCGGAACCGGGGACCGGCGAGATCCGGGTCAGGGTCGAGTACGCCGCCCTCAACCCCTGTGACTGGCAGACCGTGCGGGGCCTCCCCGACGCGCCCGCGGCCCATGTCTTCCCCCTGGTGGTCGGCGTGGACTTCGCCGGGCGGGTGGAGAAGATCGGCCCCGGCCCGAACCGTTTCCGGGTCGGCGACCAGGTCTTCGGCCGCCTCCCCGGCCCCGCCGCGGCCCCCCACGCGGCCACCGCCACCGCCACCGCCACCGCCACCGCCACCGCCACCGCCACCGCCACCGCCACCAAGGGCAACACCACCACCGGCGCCTACTGCGACTACCTGACCGTGCCGCAGGACTCCGCCGTCACGCTCGTCCCGCCCGGCCTGTCCCTCAAGGTCGCGGCGGCGCTGCCGTCCGCCGGGATGGCCGCCGCGCAGATCCTGGAGGCCGTGGCGCTCCGCGGCCACGAGAGCCTGCTGGTCGTCGGGGCGGCGGGCGGCGTCGGCAGCTGTCTCGCCCAGCTCGCGGCAGCCCGGGACATCCGCGTGATCGCGGCGGTGCGCGGCGCCGAGCACGCGCGGATGGCGTCGCTGGGCGCCGCCGTCACCATCGACACCCAGGACCGCCCTCTGGCGGCGGCGGTACGGGAGGTGTGCCCGGACGGCGTCGACGCGCTCGTCGATCTGGCCTCCAGCACGTCGGAGGGCTTCGCCGCCCATGCCGCGCCGGTGCGCGCCGGCGGCATCGCCCTCACCACGCGCGGCGTCGCCGCGAAGGCCGCGCTGCCCACTGGCGTGACCGGCGTCGACTTCCGGCTCGAACCCACCCCGGTCCTGCTCGACGTACTGGCGGCGGGCGCCGCCGAAGGCGTGCTGCGGGTCCCCATCGACGTCGAGTTCCCGCTGGAGAAGGCCCCGCAGGCGCTCGACCGGAACCGGACGGGCGGCGCACGCGGCAAGACCGTCATCGTGCTCTGAATGACGGGGATGCCCTCAATGACGTGAGCGTCCTGATGACGAAGGTGCCCTGGTGACGGGTGCCCTGGTGACGGGACGCCCTGACGACGGCCGGGAGGGGCACGGTCGTGTGCGGGCGGCATCCGGCACGATCAGACTGGGAACGTCCGTCCGCCCGCCGCACACCGAGCGAGGCGGGCAAGGCCCGCTCCGCCGCGACGGTCCGACCGGCCGGCGACGCCGAGGGCCATCAGAACCGAACGCACGACACGCACGCCCCAGGGGGACGCCTTGACCCGGACGGAGTCCGGCTCCGACGCCGACACCGGCACCGGCACCGACGCCGGGACCACGACTGTGAACGACACCGAGACCGACACCGGAAGCGGACGCGGACGCGCGGCCCCGCCTCCCTGGCTGCTGAGCGGACTCCGCCCCCAGCCGTCCGCCCCCGTGCCCTGGGCCGCGGCCGTCCGCGCGGCCATCGCCCTGGCCGCCCCGCTCGCCGTCGGCTTCGCGCTCGACCGGCCCGCGTACGGCGCGCTCGTCTCCATGGGCGCGCTCTCCGGCGTCATCGGGGACACCGCCGACGCGTACCGCATGCGCGTCCTCAACATCGCCGTGCCGCAGCTCTTCGGCGCGCTCGGCGTGATGCTGGGCACGCTGGTGTACGGGAACGGCTGGGCCGCGGTCGCCGTGCTGACGGTGGTCGGCCTGGTCTCCGGGATGATGTCGACGATCGGTGCGGTCGCCTCCGTGTCCGGGCTGCTCCTCCTGCTCAACGCGGTGGTCGGCGCCGGGCTCCCGATGCCCCGGCCCTGGTGGGTGGCCCCGCTGCTGCTCACGGTCGGCGGTCTGTTCGTCCTCGCGATGACCCTGCTGGCCTGGCCGCTGCGGGGGAAGCTGCCGGAACGGGTCGCGGTCGCCGGGACGTATCTCGCGGTGGCCGATCTGCTCGCCGCCGCCGGGACGGACGCGTACGAGCAACGACGGCAGGCCGTCACCCAGTCCCTCAACACCTCGTACGACCTGATCCTGGCCCGCCGGGCCCGCTACCACGGCCGCAGCAACGCTGCGGTGCGGCTGCTCGCCCAGCTCAACGTCGTCATCCCGCTCGTCGAGGCCGCGCCCGCGGTCCATGTGCGCGGGCGCCCGCTGCCCGAGGCGGTCCCCGCGGCGGTACGCGAGCTGGCCGCCGCCGTCGAGGAGAGCCGCACCGGCGACCCCCGCCTGGACCTGCCCGCCCCGGACTCGACCGCGGCCCGGGCCGTGGACGGCGCGCTGCGGCACGCCGCGACCGTCGTGCACAAGGCCGACCCGGACCCGTACAACGTCGACGACCGGCTCGGGCGGCCCGCCGCGCTCGGGGTGCGCGTGCGGCGGACGACGCGCGCCGTGCTGTTCTCCGGGGCCTCGTGGCGGTACGGACTGCGGCTGGCGCTCTGCATCGGCCTGGCGCAGGCGCTCACCTCGCTGATCCCGGTACCGCGTTCCTATTGGGTGGCGCTGACCGTCACGTTCGTCCTCAAGCCGGACTTCGGTTCGGTGTTCTCGCGGGCCGTGCTGCGTTCGGTGGGCACCGCGGCGGGCCTCGTGATCGCCGCGCCGGTGCTCGCCGCGGTGCCGATCGGCTGGTGGGACGTGCCGGTGATGGTGCTGCTCGCGGCCCTGATCCCGGCGTTCACCGCCAAGGGGTACGCCTTCCAGACCGCGGCCATCACTCCGGTCATCCTGCTCCTGTCCGACCTGCTGAACCACCAGGGGTTCCATCTGGTCTGGCCGCGCTTCCTGGACAGCCTGATCGGCTGCGCCATCGTGCTGGTCGCGGGGTATCTGCTGTGGCCGGAGAGCTGGCACGTCCGGGTCGGCCACCGGCTCGCGGACGCCGTCGCGGACATCGCGGAGTACGTGGGGTGCGCGTTCGAACGGGGCACGTACGGGCCAGGCGGGGACGGGAACGGCGCGTACGGGGCGGGCGCGTACGGGTCAGGCACGCACGGGGAGGACGCCGGGCCGAGCGGGGACGGGAACGGCGGGCCGGGCGGGGACGGGGGCGCGGGCTCGGGCGACCGGGCCGAGCGGGTGCGGGCCCGGCGCCGCATCTACCGCGACCTGTCGGTCGTCCGGTCCGAGTTCCAGCGGGCGCTGACGGAACCGCCGCCCGTCGGGGCCCGGGCCGCGGCCTGGTGGCCGCTGGTGGTCGCGGTCGAACGCATCGTGGACGCCACGACGGCGGCCCGCGTACGGGTCGATCACGGCGCGCCGGAGCCGTCGCCGGAGGAAGTGGCGGAGATCCGTCGGCAGTTGCTGGAGCTGGCCGACGGCATCCGGGCGAGCGAGGTCCTGGTCGAGGTGCGTGCCGAACTGCCGGGCGACGAGAAGGGGGTACTGGCCCCGCTGCGCCGGGAGGTGGCGGCGGCCCGGGCGATCGCATCGCCTCAGCCGTGAGGCGGTCACCGCGCGAGCCCGCCGGTCGCCGTGCGAGGCCGCCGTCACCTCATGAGGTCGTCGCCTCGTGAGGTCGTCGCCTCGTGAGTCCCGTCACCGCGCGGGGCCGTCACCGCGCAGTCGTTCCATCTCCCGCCGGTCCCGCTTCGTCGGCCGCCCCGCGCCCCGATCCCGTACCGGAACCTGGATCGCCACCTCGCGCGGCGGCGGAGGCGGGCTGTTGTCGACGAAACACTCGGCCGCCACCGGCGCGCCGACCCGCTTCTTCACGACCTTCGACACGACCACGATCCGGTCCCGGCCCGCGTGCCGGAGCCGTACCTCGTCACCGACGCGCACCGCCTGGGCGGGCTTGGCACGCTCGCCGCCGACCTTCACATGACCCGCGCGACAGGCGGCAGCGGCCTGCGAACGCGTCTTCGTCAACCGGACCGACCAGATCCAGACGTCGACCCGGACGCTGCCCTCCGCCTGCGGCGACTCACCGGAAACCATGCGTCCGACTGTAGTCCGGCCCGGCCGCCGGGGCAGGCCGGACGAAGAGGCCCGGGCGGGCCGCGTCGCCGGAACACCGGGACCCATGCGAAGGGCGTCGCGCAGAGCGTTCGACGAGATGGTTTTCCGGTGACGTTCCCTTCTCGGGCAATTGCGGGTGGATGAATAACAGACGGCGACCTTTTTGACGATCCGTCAGATGACCTCTCCCCTTCACTCCGGTTCACTCCGGTTCACGCCGTGACGTCAATTCCCGCGCGCGTGAAGAAACGTGAACGACGTACATCCGGCCCGCGCGCCATGCGCACAGAACGTGCCGGGGATACTGCGAGGATTCGGCCAGGGACCGGCCGCGGACCCAGCGCGGGACCGCATTTCACACGGGCGGGCCGTGCCGACGAAGGGCCCGTTCCGGCCGCTAACCTTACGTATCCGCCCTGGCCAGGGATCAATTCCCACAGGTCGGACATTCATCGCACCCAACTCACGCGAAAGGCCTCGCCCATGGGCATTCGGAGCTTGCTGCGCAAGGTGTTCGGCCGTGACCGCGCGGAGCAGGACGCACCGACGGCCACGGTCCCTTCCCAGACCGAGCGCACCGCGCCCGCGGAGTCGGAGCAGGTCGCGGCTCCGGCGGACGAGCCGACCGCGGAGAAGGCCCCGGCGGCCGGAACCGACCCGGCCCCCAAGGCTTCGATCCCCGCCCCCGCCTCTCCCCCGTCCGCCGCCGCCGACGCCAGCGACAACAGCAACGGCAACGACGACAGCGACAGCGACAGCGACAGCAGCGGACTGGCCTCGGACCTGGTGGCGGCCGCCTTCGACAGGCCGTCCATCCCCACCGTCCCGTCACAGGGATCGGCCCCGAAGCCGGAGCCGAAGGCCGAGTCGCAGGTCGAGTCGCAGGTCGAGTCGGAGGCCGCGCCGAAGACGGAAGCGGAACCGAGGCCGGAACGCCAGACAGAGCCGGAGCCGGAACCGAAGGCGGAGGCCGTGGCCGAAGCGGCCGAGCCGCAGACCGCGGAGCCCACGTCGGACGAACCGAAGACCGAGGCGGACCCGCAGACCGCGGAGACGGAACTCCCCGAGCCGAAGGCCGTAGAGGAGACCGAACAGGCGAAGCAGGCAGAACAGGCCGAGCAGACCGAAGCCGCCGCAGAGACCAAGCAGGCCACGCAGTCCGAGCAGGCCACGCAGGCCGAGGCCGCCGCAGAGACCGAGCAGCCCGCCGCCGCGCAGGGCGCGACCACCCTGGCCCCCGAGACCGCGTCGCCCACCCCGGATTCCGCCCCGGAATCCACTTCGGAATCCGCCCCGGAACCGGCCCCCGCGCAGGCCCCGGCTCCCGAAGCGGAACCCGTCTCCGCCGCCGAACCGGACCCGGAACCGGAACCTGTCTCCCGCACCGAATCGCAGCCCGAGCCGGCCCCGCGACCGGAGACGACCCCCGAACCGCAGACGGCCCCGGACCCGACCGACGCCTCAACCCCCGAGCCCGCCACAGCCACACCCGCAACCGCGACCACCGCCACCACCGCGGCCGAGACCCCCGAGCCGGCCCCGGAACCCGAGCCGACCCCCGCGGAACCGGAGACGGCTCCCACCACCAGCACCCCCGCCCCCGCCTCCGCGACCACCAGCGCCAACACCACCGCCAACACCCCTGCCCCCAAGCCGGCGCTCTCCCTCGCCCGGGTCAAGACCCGCGCCCCCGGCCTCGTCGACGCGTACAAGGCAGCCCAGGCCGGGCTGAAGGCGCACGGGCTGACCGGGCTGCGCGCCACCGTCTACCTGGTCCTCGACCGCTCCGGCTCCATGCGGCCGTTCTACAAGGACGGCAGCGCCCAGCACCTGGGCGACCGCACCGTGGCGCTCGCCGCGCACCTGGACGAGACCGCCACCGTCCCCGTCGTCTTCTTCTCGACCGACATCGACGGCACCGGCACGGTCGACCTGGCCGGCCACGAGGGCCGGATCGACGAGCTCAACGCGGGCCTGGGCCGCCTCGGCCGCACCCACTACCACCGCGCCGTCGAAGAGGTCGTCACCCACTACGAGAAGTCGGGCGCGACCGGCCCCGCCCTGGTGATCTTCCAGACGGACGGCCCGCCCGACGCCAAGCAGGCCGCCAAGCAGGCGCTCGCCGACGCGGCGCGGCTTCCGCTGTTCTTCCAGTTCGTCGCGTTCGGCGACGAGGACGCGAAGGGCTTCGACTTCCTGCGGAAGCTGGACGCCCCGAACGTCGGCTTCTTCCACGCCGGCCCCGCCCCCCGCGAGGTCCCGGACAAGACGTTCTACCGCGAGGTCCTCGCCGCCCTGCCCGCCTGGATCTCGGCCCGCGAGGCGGCCACCGAGGGCTGATCGGCCGGCAGGCGTACGGTCACGGCGAGCCCGCCCCCGGGCCCCGGCACCGCCGTGACCGTACCGCCGTGCGCGACCGCGATGGAGCGCACGATCGACAGGCCCAGCCCCGACCCCCGCCCCATCCGGTCCCGGCCCTCACCGCGCCGGAACGGTTCGAACAGCCCCGGGATGTCCTCCGCCTCCACCACCGGCCCGGTGTTGCGCACCTCCAGCAGCACGCTGTCACCGGCGGTCAACGCCGACACCTCCACCGACCCGTCCGGCACGTTGTACGCGACGGCGTTGGCCAGCAGGTTCCCCACCAGCTGGGCGAGCAGCATCCGGTTCCCCCGCACCGCGCACGCGCCGGCGTCGGCCTTCACCCCCGGGTGCCGGGCCGCCTCCTCCACCACCACCCGCGCGAAGTCCACCTCCTCCCGCTCGCCCGCCGCGAGCCCGCGCTCGCTGCGCGCCAGCACCAGCAGGCCCTCGATCAGCCGCTCGCTGCGCCGGTTGTTGTCCAACAGCGTCTGCCGGGTCCGTACGAGATCCTCCGCCGACGGGTTGTCCAGGCCGACCTGGATCGCGGCCCGCTGGGTGGCGAGCGGGGTCCGCAGCTCGTGCGAGGCGTTGGCGATGAACCGCCGCTGGCTGTCGAACGCCTTCTCCAACCGGGCCAGCAACGCGTCGAGCGTGTCGCCGAGTTCCTTCAGCTCGTCGTCGGGGCCATGGGCCGCCATGCGCTCGTGGAGGGTGTGCTCGGAGAGCCGGCGCGCCTTCGCGGTCATGGCGTGGACGGGGCGCAGGACCCGCCCCGCGGTCCACCACCCCACTCCCACCGCGCACGCCGTCATGACCAGCAGCGAGGCGACGGACCAGATGAGCAGTTGATGGCCGGCGGCGTCGCTGACGTGGTCGGTGAGGTCGTAGACGGTGGGCGGTCCGAGCGTGCGCCGGCTGACGAGGGGGCCGTTGACCGCGTAACCGGGCTGGACGACGGCGGCCGTGCGGGCGATGTCCCGGGCCTGGGAGTCCGTGCCCGCGCGCGAGGCCAGGTTGACGGTGGCGAGCAGCGCCGTGCCCAGCACCAGGAAGACCCCGCCGTACACCAGCGCGATCCGGGTGCGGATCGTGGAATGCCGCATCCACGCCACGCACGGCAGCCGGGACAGGCGTGGCAGACGCGAAGGACGCGGAACGCGCCGCGCACCCGGCGCGCACGGCGCGCCCGCTATGCGCGAGGCGCGCGACGCACGGGGCTTGCGAGGCGCACGCGAGGTGCGCGCCGACCGCCACGCACGCCAGGCACGCGGCGCACGCGCCGTACGAGACGCGTCCGGCCGACCCGAGGCGCAGGGCGCACACGGCTCATGCGACTCGCACAGCCCATGCGGCTCGCACGGCTCATGCGACTCGCACAGCCCATGCGGCTCGCACGGCTCATGCGATGCGCACGGCTCATACGGCCCGCGCGGGTCATGCGGCTCGCACGGCTCATGCGGCCCGTCCGGGCCATGCGGCTCACGCGGCGCGCGCTCGGCGCGCGGAAGACGGGGCGCTCGCGGCACACGCGCCGCGTCACGCGGTACGCGCCCTCCGTCGCGGGGGACGCGCGCGCCGTCACGCGGAACACGCGGAGGGCGGCTCCTCACAGGGCGTACCCCACGCCCTGGACCGTGCGGATCACGGCCGGTTCCCCGAGCTTCCCCCGCAGCTTGCTCATACAGACCCGGACCGCGCCGGTGAACGGGTCGGCGTTGGCGTCCCAGGCGCGTTCCAGCAGCTCCTCCGCGCTCACGGTCGCCCCGTCGGCCTCCAGCAGCAGCTGGAGCACCGAGAACTCCTTCGGCGAGAGGTCGAGTTCCCGGCCCTCCCGGAAGGCGGTGCGCCGCACGGTGTCGAGCCGGATCCCGTGCCGTTCCAGCTGCGGCGGCACGGGGCGGGCGCTGCGCCGCCGCAGCGCGCGCACCCGCGACACCAGCTCGGGGAACTCGAACGGCTTGCCCAGGTAGTCGTCGGCCCCGAGATCGAGCCCGGCGACCCGGTCCTCCATGGACCCGGCGGCGGTGAGCATCAGGATCCTGGTCCGGGAGCCGCTGGCGACCAGCTTGCGGGCCACGTCGTCGCCGTGCACCCGTGGCAGATCGCGGTCGAGGACGACGACGTCGTAGTCGTGCAGCCCCAGGTAGGCGAGGGCGGCATCACCGCTGTACACGGTGTCGACGGCGAACCCGGCCCGCCGCAGCCCGGTGGCGACCAGCTCCGCCAAGATCTCCTCGTCCTCGGCGACCAGTACCCGCATCGTGATGTCCTCTGCCTCGTGCATGCGTGTCCACTCCCTCCCAGGATGCGTCTTTGTTAGGGGAAGGCATGTTTCGCAGAGGTCTCCGCACACCCTCCGCGCCGCCCCCGCACGCCCCCACCGCCGTCCGCGCCCCGGCCCCGCACGCCCCGCCACCGGCTACGCGCCGGTCCGGTGTCCGCCCCCGTCACCGGGCCCGGCCGGACCGCGACCAGCCGTAATCGGTGTGAGTCGATCTTCCGCGGGCCGTTAGGATTTTGCCCATGGCGGCCACTGGATCCGAGAAGCAGGGGGCGACGGCGTACTACGTCTCGACCCCCATCTACTACGTCAACGACGCTCCTCACCTGGGCCACGCCTACACGACCGTCGCAGGCGACGTGCTCACCCGCTGGCACCGCCAGCGCGGCGAGAAGGTGTGGTACCTCACCGGCACGGACGAGCACGGTCAGAAGATCATGCGCACTGCCGAGGCGAACGACGTCACCCCGCAGGAGTGGTGCGACAAGCTGGTCGAGGAGGCGTGGAAGCCCCTCTGGCAGCACCTGAACATCGCGAACGACGACTTCATCCGGACGACGGAGAAGCGGCACACCGACCGGGTGCAGGAGTTCGTGCAGGACCTGTACGACAAGGGCGAGATTTACAAGGGCGGCTACGAGGGCCCGTACTGCGTGGGCTGCGAGGAGTACAAGCTCCCCGGCGACCTGATCGAGGACGAGGACGGCGTCAAGCTGTGCCCGATCCACAAGAAGCCGGTGGAGATCCTCAAGGAGGAGAACTACTTCTTCAAGCTCAGCGCCTACGGCCCGAAGCTGCTGGAGTTCTACGCGAACAACCCCGGCTTCGTGCAGCCCGAGTCCGCCCGCAACGAGGTCGTGAACTTCGTCCGGCAGGGTCTCCAGGACCTCTCCATCTCGCGGTCCACCTTCGACTGGGGCGTCCCGGTCCCGTGGGACGAGAAGCACGTCATCTACGTGTGGGTCGACGCGCTGCTGAACTACGCCACGGCGGTCGGCTACGGCGCCAACCAGGAGAAGTTCGACGGGACGTTCCCGGCCGACGTGCACCTGGTCGGCAAGGACATCCTCCGCTTCCACGCGGTGATCTGGCCCGCGATGCTGATGGCGCAGGGCCTGCCGCTCCCCGGCAAGATCGCGGCCAACGGCTGGCTGATGGTCGGCGGCGAGAAGATGTCGAAGTCCAACCTGACCGGCATCAAGCCCCAGGACCTGACCTCGCACTTCGGCGTGGACGCGTACCGCTGGTACTTCCTGCGCGCCATCGCGTTCGGCAGCGACGGCTCGTTCTCCTGGGAGGACTTCTCCGCCCGCTACACCTCCGAGCTCGCCAACGACTACGGCAACCTCGCCTCGCGCGTCGCCGCCATGGTCGGCAAGTACTTCGACGGGGCGCTCCCGGAGGCCACCGCCGCGGGCGACGCCGAGAAGGCCGTCCAGGAGGGGCTGGCGAAGGCCGTCGCCACGGCCGACCAGAAGATCGGCGAGGAACTGGACTTCCAGGCCGGCATCCTGGCGATCTTCGACTTCGTGAAGCAGGTCAACGGCTACATCACGGAGCAGGAGCCCTGGAAGGTCGCCAAGGACGCCAGCCCCGAGGGCCGGGCCCGTCTCGCGACCATCCTGTACACGGCCGCCGAGTCGCTGCGCGGCGTCGCGGTCCTGCTGAACGCCGTGATGCCGGAGACCTCGCAGAAGCTGTGGGACTCGCTGGGCGCCGAGGCGTCCCTGGGCGCACTGGCCGACCAGCGCATCCAGGACACGGCCGACTGGGGCCGCCTCCCGGCGGGCTCGACGGTCACCAAGGGCGCGGTGCTCTTCCCCCGCCTGGAGGAGCGCCCGGCGTAACGCCGCCCCTCTCCCGCACGACCGTGTGAGGGCCGGGACACCTGCTCGCTCGACGCAGGCTGTCCCGGCCCTCACGCCGGCTACGGTCCGGTCGTGCCGGCGGATGCCTCGTGCGTGAAGCGGTGGGCCGAGCGGCGCTCGACGGTGTACGAGCACGCGGATGAGGTCCTGAGGCGGTTCGAGTACCGGGACTTCACCGACCGGAAGTGACGCGGGAGTTCCGCAGCTTCCTGTACGGGCGGGCGTGGACGCACGCCGAGGGGCCGGTGGCGCTGTTCAGCCACGCGGTGACGTGGCTGCGGAAGAACCGGGTGCTGCTGCCGGCCGGCCCACCCGTCGATTCAGCCCTGGAGGGAGGCGAGCCAGGCGGTCAGCAGGCGGTTGACCTCCTCGGGACGCTCCTGCTGGATCCAGTGCCCGCAGCCGTCCAGGATGTGGGAGGAGACCAGGCCGGGGAGGGTGGCCGGATAGGCGTCGATCGCGTCCGCCATCCAGGTCGTGGAAGCGTCCAGGGCGCCGCCGATGAACAGGGACGGCTGCTTGATCGGGGCTCCGCCGTACTGGGCGAGGTCCTCCCAGTCGCGGTCCATGTTGCGGTAGCGGTTGAGGGCCCCGGTCATGCCGGTGCGCTCGAACTCCCCGGCGTACACGTCGAGGTCGTCCTCGGTCAGCCAGGCGGGCAGCTTGCCGGCGGGGAAGCGGTCGCGCAGCCGGCCGCCGGTGCGGGCCACAAAGTGCGGGTCGGGCTCGCCCTGGGCGGGCATGGTGTCGGCGGACATGGCCGCGTAGAAGCCCGCGAGCCAGCCCCGGAGGTCGGGCTCCATCTCTGCCTCGGCCCGGCCGGGCTCCTGGAAGTACGAGACGTAGAACTCCTGGTCGCCGCCCATCTGCGCGAAGACGTCGGTGGGGCGGGGGCCGCCGGGCGGCGCGTAGGGGACGCTCAGCAGTCCGACGGCGCGGAAGACCTCGGGGTGGAGCAGGGCGGAGGCCGTCGCGATGTTGGAGCCCCAGTCGTGCCCGACGACCACCGCCCTCTCCTCGCCCAGGGCGCGCACCAGGGCGACATTGTCCTCCACCAGGTCGAGCATCCGGTAGGCGTCCGTCGCGGCCGGCTTGGAGGAGCGGCCGTAGCCGCGTACATCGAGCGCCACGGCCCGGTACCCCGCCGCCGCGAGGGCCGGGAGTTGGCGGCGCCAGGAGTACCAGGACTCGGGGAAGCCGTGGACGAGCAGGACCAGCGGTCCGGTGCCCTGCTCGACCAGGTGCAGGCGCCCGGCGGGTGCCTCGATGGTGCGGTGGCGCAGGTCGGCGGACGGCGCGGGCTGGTGCATTCGCTTCTCCTCGGTTCACGGGCGGCCGCGGTTACCCACCGATCATGCGGCGCGGCGGCCGCGCGACGCGAGCACCCTTGCCATCCTGGCAAACTGGCAGGAACAGGGCGGTGGAGGCGGCACGGCCGGAGGGAGCGGGCGACGGTGACGGACGACGGCATAGCCGACACGCTGGCGGCCATGGGCCCCCGGCTGCGGACCGCGCGCGAGCAGCACGGCGCCACACTCACCGGCGTCAGCCGCGCGACCGGCGTCTCGCTGAGCACGCTGTCGCGGATCGAGACCGGCCGGCGCAAGCCGACCCTGGAGGTGCTGCTGCGGCTCGCGAAGGCGTACGACGTCTCCCTGGACGAGCTGGCCGGCACCGCGCCCGCCGCGGCGGCCGGACCGCGCACCCCGGTGCCGCAGCGTTCCGGCAACGACAAGGCGGTGCTGCCGCTGACCCGGTACGTCGGGGGCCTGCACGCCCACAAGCACGTCCTGCCCGCCATCGACGCGCCGCCGGCGCGGCCGCGGCAGGTCTCCCACGACGGGTACGAATGGTTGTGCGTCCTGTACGGGCGGCTGTGGCTGGCGCTCGGCGAGCAGGACCTCGTGCTGGGCGCCGGGGACGTGGCCGAGTTCGACACCCGCACCGCCCACGGAGTCGCGAACGCCGGACCCGGCGGACCGGCCGAATACCTGATCATGTTCGGGCCGCAGGGGGAGCGCCTGCGATCGCGCACCCCAGCCCCCGACCGCTGGGCCCGGTAGTACGGAGGAACACGGCGTCCGGGCCCCCGCGACGGTGGCTGCGGCTTCACATCGGCGAGGCCATCGGCCGTCATATCCGGATCGAACACATCTCCGATGAGCAGGCTCGCGCGGAAGTCGCCAGAACAATGCGTCCGGTCGCGGCCGAGGCGATCGTGAGTCAGTGGGCCGCCGCCGACGGCGTCGTGGCCGTGACCTCCGCCATCGCCGAAAAGATCACCGGCGCTCCGGCACACGCCTATGCCCAGTGGGCCGTCGACCGCGCCGACGACTTCCGCTGAGCTTGTCGTGCTGACCAGCCATACGGGGCCCGGCCTGCCCGGCACGTGATCAATCTCGCCGGGATTTCCTGTACCGCGGCTGCCCACGCCCGGATCAGCAGATGGACGGGAAATCCCGGTCTCGGCGTACGCGCGCGGCTGCTCGACCAGGTCCCTGCGGTCGGTGTCCTCGTCGTAGGACGTCACCTCGACGACCACGAGCACGCCGTCCGGACCGGCCCACTCCCCCTGACCGACGAAAGCACCACTGCGGGCGAGTGAGCCGTCCGGACGCGCGTTGCCCCTGCGGTACGTCCCGATCGCGGTCCCTGCTCGGCGTACAGCCGGCGCGCCGGGTGAGCCTGCCTGCTCAGGCACGTCAGCCACTCGACGATCCGCCCGTGATCCCCGTCGGGCACGGCCTTGACCCGCGGTTTCCCGTTCGCGAACTCCGGCTGCAGCGCTTCTTCGGCGCGTACGCCATGACGGGCGAGGTCCTCGAAGACCTCCTGGGTCAGCACACTCTCCTCGACCACGGTCGCCTCAACCACGGTCGTCACGGCCTCCTGCGGGAAACCGGACTGCGCCCAGCGTACGGACACCCGCCCCGGCCGGGGCGTGATTCACCGCTCCAGCCACTCGGCGTCCCCCATCACCACCACCGGGTTCTTCCGCGGGTCCAGCAGCCTCAGCAGTTCCTTCATGTGCTCCACGGACAGCGAGACACAGCCCTGCGTCGGGCCACCGTGGTCCACGTGGAGCCAGATGCCGCCGCCGCGTTCCTGACCGAGCGGGCGCGCCTGGTCCAGGGGCGAGACGCCAGGGGTCCGGTTGTAGTCGATCGCGACGACGTAATCGAAGGAACCTTCGAGTGGTTCCCCGTCGAACCCCTCACCGCTCACCGTGTAGGCGGGGTCCTGTTCGTACGGGAACACCGTCTCCGGCGGCTCGAACAGGCCGCCCGCCGCCGTCAGCCCGTAGACCCCGGTCGGGGTGCGGAGGTCGCCCTCCGCGTGCTTGTCGGCCCAGCCGTTCAGCCCGTTGTGGGCCGCCCAGCGGGAGGTGACCGCCCGCCAGCCGCGGGCTGGGTCGTCGCGGGTGTAGAGGACGGCGGTGGACAGGTTGGAGTCGTAGGCATCGCCGGTGACCACGAGCGCCTGCCGGGTCTCGGCCGGAATCCTCCCCCTGGTCCGCAGCCCCAGCCCGGGGATCAGGGCCGGCTGAACGCCCGGGGCCCGCGGCGCCGGCGCGGCGGCCCGCCCGGGCGGCCCGTCCGCCTGCGGTGCGGCGGAGGACCTGGCCGAGGTCGGCCCCGGCGTGGCGCGGGATGCGGTGCCGGTGCCGGGACCGGTGCCTGTGGCGGCCGAATCGCCGCAGGCGGCCAGCAGCAGGACCGCGACGACACAGCTGCTGGCCCGGACGGCATACGGGGGACGACGCCGGGCGGCCGACGTACGGGACACGGACACGGACTCTCTCCTCAGCGATGGGGTCGGCTGCGGGGCGCTCGGGGCATTGGAGCCTTCAGGGCGCTCGGGTCGTCGGGAGCGCTCGGGTCGCCTGGAGCGCTCGGAGCATCGGGAGCATTCGGATCGTTCGGAGGGCACGCGGAGACGGCATAACGACTCGCCGTCACGCTCGCCCCTCTCGACCCCAGTTAACGCCGAGTCACGAGTCCGCGAATCCGCACCAGGGCCATACGGCGGTACGCACCCCCGCTCCCGGGCCCCCACCCCTCCCCCACCCGGCACACCGGTCCGCCGCCACCCCCTCCTCCACCATCCGCCGCGCCATACGAGCGAACCCCCGCCAAGTAACCTTGCCTTCCCGTAACTTCGTCACCGACGCACAGCGGCCACCGGCCCGGGGAACAGCCTCCGGACTACACGAGAGTGAGCGATATGCCCCCCATGTCGCGATCTGAAGAAGTAAGTAAAAACAGCTCTTCCCCCAGATAAACCCGCAGGTCAGGAAGTGTGGTCCCCGCGCGTGCGGGGGTGGTCCGGCCCGCGGGTGGATGCAGGCCGAGGGCCTGACGTGGTCCCCGCGCGTGCGGGGGTGGTCCCCCGCGTCAGCATTGAAGACTTCCTCGGCCCGTGTGGTCCCCGCGCGTGCGGGGGTGGTCCCCAGGCGGGTGCGATGCACGAGGAAAAGATCCCACTCCGGAGCCCCCGCCCGCCGCGTGACACCCGGTCCCGGACACTCCCCGCGCTTTCCGATCCGGCACGCGGGCGCGATCCCCTCTCGGGCGGGCTTCGGCCCGATCACGGCTGCTCGTCGTACAGGACCAGGCCGCGCTGCTCGCGGCACCGGTCGCACGCGTACAGGGCGGCCCCGGGGCCCGAGCCCTGCTCGACAATCTCGATCAGCACCGACGCCCCGGAGGGGCCCCTGTGCCAGTGACACCATCCTGATCCGGAGTCTTCGGCCACCGAGATCGGTCCCGGCCGAGATTGCGCGGTCACTCCGCCCCCTTGCACCGGTCACACCGGCACGCCGGGAACTCCGCCGTCACTTCCACCGAATCGGCCGGAATCACCTCGGCCTTCGGCCGGACAACGCGTGTCCGCCCGTACCGGTCCACCTCGTACACCTTGATCGTCATCGACATGCCGACCGCCGATCCGTGCACCCGCACGAGACGATCGGCCAGATCCGCCCGGGACCCGACAGGACGGCCTCCCCGGCGAGCACCGGCCGCCGAGTCACGGCACCGCAGTGCCGGCGGGCTTCGCCATGAAGGCGAGCGATGCTCACTCGCCCTGGCACAAGTACAGGTGTACTCATGACCCCTCCTCATACCTGTGTGATGCGGACAGGTAAAGCCTGGGGTCCGAGGCACGGCACAACTGCTACGGCGTGTAGCAGTCCTTCAGACGACGCCGATCCAGTGGGCGAAGCGCGAGAGGGATTCCGCGTCGGAGCGGTGGAACCGTCGCAGGCTGCCGATGACTTCACGTGCCCATGGGTGCTCGCGGGTATGCTGCGGAGCCGCCGCACGCGCCGCCTTGAGACTCTCGAACGCATCCGCCGGAAGTCCAGCCCATTCCTGCGCGCGGGCCAACTCGATGTAGAAGCCGCTACGACGCTCGGCCGACAGACCGGCGGGCGGCTTCCATTCCGCGGCTACACGCAGGGCGCGGTCGACGTGGTCGCGGCCGAGGCTGACGGCGACAGAGACCTCGTGGATCCGGACCGAGTCCGGGCCGAACGCCGTACCCGAGTAGATTCCCTCGACCGCTACTCGGTCACCGAGTTGCCGCGCGTGCTTCAAGTGGGTGCCGGCGCGGTCCTCGTTCCCGTCGCGGCCGGCGATCACGGCAGCCCGCATGTGGAGGGTGCCGCGGGCGGCGGCTTCCGAACGGGACGTCGGCGCGGGGGCGGCCTGGATCGCCTGCTCCAGTGCGGCGAGGCCGACCACGTGGGCCCGAGCCGCAAAGAAGACCTCGGTCCGTACGTAGGCCGTGGCGGCCTGGACCAGCGGATCCTGCGAACGGTCGGCGGCCCAGCGCATCAAGTCGATCAACCGGGCGGATAAGTCGCGCTCGCCGTACTTGAAGGCGATCGCGTCCGCCGTCCGAGCGGCGATGGCCAGCAGCCGGGCGGCGTTCCGCTGCTCGGGGCCACGTGCGGTGTGGGCGTACCGAATGGCGTCACCCAAAAGGCCGGGAACACATGCCGCGATCCGGCCGTACTGAGCGCCCAGCCTCCAGCTCACCGCTGTACTGATCGCATCCGCCAGCTCGCCCGGGGCGCGGACCGGAGAGCCCTGCGGAATGTCGTAGCCGGCGATCAGCGACGACAGCTCCGGCAGGGCTCGGTGAACACGGCGCTCGGTGCCGACGTATCCCGTGCGCAGTCGCGTGGCGTCCACTTCAAGGGCCGCCGCGATCGCTTCGAGCACCCCGTCGCCCGGTCGTCGTGCGCCCCGCTCGATGGACCGGACGGTGGCGTAGGAGACGTGGGAGGCGGCGGCGAGTCCGGTCTGGGTGAGGCGACGTGTGCGGCGATGCGCGGCGATCCGCTCACCGATCTCGCGCGGGGAGTCGGCGTTCATGACCCGAACGTACCCGCACCGTCACCCTCGGTTTACGACTTCGGGGCACTTCTTGCTCTCTCACCAGCCGTCGGCGATCGCAGGCAGGTCCATGAGCGAATCGATCACCCAGTCCGCGGTTGCCCGTACCTGAGCGTCGTCCGCCCACAGGTGCCCCCAGGGGCCGCGGCGAAGATGTGCCGTACGAAGCCCCGCCGCGTGAGCGGGGAAGACGTCGTTCATGGGGTGGTCACCGACGTAGACGGTGTCCCGGGCCTCGGCGCGCGAGACGTCGAGGACGCGTGCGAAGAAGTCCGCCGACGGCTTGGCGCAGCCCCACTCCCCGGAGGTGGCGATGAAGTCGGCCGGCAGATCCAGGTCGCGGAGCAACTCCCCGGCGCGAATCGTCTGGTTGCCCGCGACGACGACCTGAACGCCGAGTTCCCGCAGTGCGGCGAACGCAGGACGCACGTCCTCGTACAGGTCGCTCTCGTCGAGGTGTTCGCCGCGCCCTGCGGCCTCGCGTGCCGCGTACTCGGCGGGGATGTCGATGCCGGGGCGCAGGAGACGGAGGGCTTCCGCGTTGTCGAGGCCCTGGGCGGTGATCGCGCCGACGAGGGCGGACAGGGTATGCCTGGGCACCGAGAGCCAGTCGGCCCAGGACGCCCAGTAGCGGTCGTCGTGCACGAGGGTTTCACCGATGTCGAACACGATTGTCTTCACCCCGGCGAGCCTACGAGGTTCCGCCCGATGCCCGGCCTGGGAAACCATTCCGGCGGGACCCCACGGCGTGTGGCCGGCCCGGCAGATCCGCGTCACGCGGGATTCCGGCGTCCGCAGGCACTCTTTCAGGTTGAGGTCACCCGGTACGCAATCGGCATGGACCGCGTTCGCGAAGTGCGCCGGGCCCTGGCCCCGAACTAGCACCAGCACGACCAGCGTGTGCGGGACTTGGACGACCGGCGTGTATGGATGGGCGACGGCGGTCAGTGCGCTTGCGCGTTGAACTTCCCGACAAAGCCGGACAGTTCCGGGCGGCTCTCGATCCAGAAACCCGGGAACTTCTCCGCGCGCCCGGCACGCCACTGGCTGGTCGTCCACGGGCCGCAGTAGATCAGAGCGGTTCCATGCCCGCGGCCTTGGTCAGACGCAGGTCGCCCCTGTCGACCCCAGCTATCGCCGAGTCACGAGAAAGCGAATCCGCACCAGGGCTGTACGGCGGTACGCACCCCGCTTCCGAGTCCTTCCCCTCCGCCCGGCGCACCGGTCCGCCGCCACCCCCTCCTCCACCATCCGCCGCGCCATACGAGCGAACCCCCGCCAAGTAACCTTGCCTTCCCGTAACTTCGTCACCGACACGCAGCGGCCACCGGCCTAAGGCACAGTCTCCGCACCACACGAGAGTGGGCGATATGCCCCCAATGTCGCGATCCGAAGAAGTAAGTAAAACAGCTCTTCCCTCAGATAAACCCGCAGGTCAGGAAGTGTGGTCCCCGCGCGTGCGGGGGTGGTCCGGTCCCCGCTGAGCTTGCCCTTCAGCCGGTACCGTGGTCCCCGCGCGTGCGGGGGTGGTCCGTCGATGACTACTGCCGCCCCGGCCGTCGCGATGTGGTCCCCGCGCGTGCGGGGCCCAAGAGGACGCAAGCGAGGGGAGCCACGGCAATCAACTGGGGCGGCTCAGCGCCATGCCGGTTCCAGCGCCCGCAGACGCGCCGTGCGCCGCCTCAACTGGTCGAAGAACCCCGCCTCGTCGGCGTCGAGCCGGGCCATCAGGACCTGATGGACGTGCCAGGCGTCAGCGCTGATCTCGTACGAGCACCGCGTGCACTGGTATGCGTCGCCTCGTGCCGGGCTCAAGTTCCCGGAACATCGAGGGCAGTTCACCGGGCTCCCCGTACGCGCACCCGTGGCCGGGCATGGTGTTGCCGCAGCTCCAGCACGTCCACCAGCCGCCGACGTTCTGGCTCATCTGCCTTCCGCAACGGGGACACTGCATAGGTCCTCCCGTTCTGTCGATTCGTCGGAGGCTGAGTCATTCGGTGCGGTGGCAGGGGCAGGCGCACCGCCGGATCTCGATCGGCGCCTCCCACTCCGGGGCCCCCGCCCGCCGTGTGACGCCCGGCCCCGGGCACTCCCCGTGCTCCCCGATCCGGCACGCGGGCGCGAGCCCACCCCTGGCGGGCTTCGGCGCGGTCACGACTGCTCGCCGTACGGGACCAGGCGGCGCTGCTCGCGGCACGGGGCGCACGCGTACAGGGCGGCTCCGGGGCCCGAGCCCTGCTCGACGATCTCGATCAGGGCCGCCGTCCCGGACGGGCCCCTGTGCCAGTGGCACCAGGAGGTTTCGGAGTCCGCGATCACCGGGACGGGTTGTGGACGGGGTTGCGCAGTCACTCCGCCTCCTTGCACCGGTCGCACCGGCAGGCCGGGAACTCGGTCGACAGCTCCACCGACTCGGCCGGAACGACTTCAGCCTTCGGCCGGACGACACGCGTCCGGCCGTACCGGTCCACCTCGTACACCTTGATCGTCATCGACATCCCGGACCCTGCCGCGACGCCGTCGCCCGTACCCGACCGCAGGCCGCCGGCGCGGCTCCGCCGGGCCGGCGCATCACCTTGTACGAGATGCCTGCATGGATGTTCGTTTTGGTCACGGACGCGGCTCTCCTCGTGAACGCTTGCTGGAACAGTGCCCTCAACATTGGCCCTCACCGATAAGCAATTCGAGGACTTTCACAGGTCTTCGAGCGCCATCAAAGAGGGCTTTCTTTCCGTCGTGCGGGTGATGAAAAGAAAGCGAAAGGGCCTACTGTGACACTGGTCTGGCCAACATTCAGGAGGTCGCCGTGTCTGCAGGAAACGTACGCCTCAAGGCAGCCCGCCACGCTGCTGGATACCGCTCTCAACAAGAACTGGCCACTGCCCTGGGGGTCGGTGTTCGCCAGGTCCGGCGATGGGAGTCCGAGACTCCTCCCTGGCCGCACCCGGACCTCCAGCAGGTTCTCACCGAACTGCTCGGCCAGGACATGGAGTCACTAGGGTTCACTCCTCCAGCAGGCCGAGGCCGCCCCGATCGGGTACGACGGTCCCTGGTGGGCGCGTCCGTCGCCGCGGTCGGGCTGGCCGCAGTGCCTGCACAGGCCGTAGCGGCCCTGCAGCCCGCCTCGGTCGCGGCTGACTTCGAAGCTGTGACCCGATCGCATCGTCGTCTGTACTGGTCCGTCGCCCCGGCCACCCTCCACCCGGCTGCCGTTGCTCATGCCTCCCTGGGATGCACGCTCCTCACTGAGACGTCCGGTCAGACTCGCCGTGCGATCGCCGCCGCACTGAGCGAGTCCTATCTCCTGGCCGGGCGGATTGAGTTCTTCGACCTCCGTGACCCGGACCAGGCCGGGAAAACGCTCCTGCTCGCGCTCCAGGCAGCCGGCCAGGCAGACGATCCGCTGCTCGGCAGCGCGATCCTTGCGCACTCCGCTTTCATCCCGGCGTGGGTGGGTGAGCGGGACACGATGGTGGAGCGGATGGTGGCCGCCAGGACCTACGCCCGTCGCGGCCCCGCCTCCGCCGATCTGTTGGCGTGGCTTGACGCAGTGGAGGCCGAGTGCGAGACCAGGTGCGGCAACACCCGGACCGCCCTGCATCTGATCGGTCACGCCGAAGACATCCTGGCCGCAGGCAACGAGCATGCGAGTCCGGTCTGGCTCGATTGGTTCACACCGGTCCGGCTTGCCGCGTTCAAGGGGAACACCCAACTGAAGGCGAGACACTTGCCACAGGCGCGCACCACTCTCCTCGGCGCGCTCGACGGCCTGCCCCGTACCGAGGACAAGCAGCGCTCGGTGATCTACGGCGATCTCGCGGCAGTAGAGGCGGCCGCAGGAAACCCGGAAGCGGCGTGCGCGTACGCGTGCCAGGCGCTCGATCAGCTTGAGGTCACCTGGTACGCAATGGGCATGGACCGGGTCCGTGAAGTGCGCCGGGCCCTGGCACCGCACCAGGACAACCAGTGTGTAAGGGACTTGGACGAGCGACTGTACGGATGGTCGACGACGGTCAGTGCGCTCGCGCGTTGAACTGACCGATGACGCCGGGCAGTTCCAGGAGGCTCTCGATCCGGAAGGTCGGGAGCTTCTCCGCGTCCTCGGTGCGCCATTGGATGGTCGCCCACGGGCCGCGGTGGACCAGAGCGGTTTCCATGCCCGCGGCGTTGGCCGGACGCAGGTCGTTGTCGACGCGATCGCCGACGTAGAGGATCTGGTCGTTGCTGAACGGAACGACCTCGGACACGCGGTGGAAGAAGGACGGATCCGGCTTGCTGGCCCCCCAGTCGTCCGAGGTTCCGATCAGGTCGACGTCTGCGGTGAACAGCTCCCGCAGGATGCGGCCCGCCCGGGTCGTCTGATTGCCCGCGATGCCGAGCCACAGTCCGTCGGCCCGGAGTCGGGCCAGGGCGGGGCGGACGTCCGGGTACAGATCGCTCTCGTCGAAGGTCTCGGGCTGCCCGGCCTGCGCGCGCTTCTCGCGCTCCTCGTAGAGATCGAAGCCGGGACGGAATTCCTGGAACGTCTCCCGGTAGTCCCGGCCCTGGGCGATGACGGCACCGAACATCGAGACGAAGGTGTGGCGCGGCACACCGAGCCAGTCGGCCCAGGCCCCATACTCGCGGGTTTCGTCGACCAGGCACTCACCGACGTCGAACACGACTGCGCGAATCATGCGCCGCATCCTATGCCGACGTCGCTCTCCCTGGCTGTGGGCACTTTTCCGTACGAGATCGACTGTTCGGGACGGATCGCGCGATGCGGGCCGCGCGGTCGGCGGACGCGTTGGCGACGTCGACCGGGAAAGCCCGGGCCCCGGTGCGGGAGGCGATCAACGCGTGAAACAAGGACCTCGGCCGGGTCCTCGGTGACGTAGACACCGAGCGTGGTGTCCTCGTCGTCGAAGGCGAAACAAGCGAGGATCGACGATCTCCGTAAGCAGAAAGAAAAGGGGAGGGGAGGGGAGGGAAACGGCCCGGCGGCCGCGTCCCTCCCCTCCCCCATCAGGTCCTGCTCAGTCCTTGTCCTTCTCCTTCGCCGCGACCGGCTTGCGGAGCTGGATGTTCAGCTCGCGCAGGCGGGACTCGTCCAGCTCGGTCGGGGCGCCCATCATCAGGTCCTGGGCGTTGCCGTTGAGCGGGAAGGCGATGGTCTCGCGGATGTTCGGCTCGTCCGCGAGGAGCATCACGATGCGGTCGACGCCCGGGGCGATGCCGCCGTGCGGCGGGGCGCCGAGGCGGAAGGCGCGGAGCATGCCCGCGAACTCGTGCTCGACGGTCTCGCGGTCGTAGCCGGCGATCTCGAACGCCTTGAGCATGACCTCGGGCTCGTGGTTCCGGATGGCGCCGGAGGACAGCTCGATGCCGTTGCAGACGATGTCGTACTGCCAGGCGAGGATGTCGAGCGGGTCCTTCTCCTCCAGGTCCTTCAGGCCGCCCTGGGGCATCGAGAAGGGGTTGTGGGAGAAGTCGATCTTGCCGGTGTCCTCGTCCTTCTCGTACATCGGGAAGTCGACGATCCAGCAGAACCGGAAGACGTCCTCCTCGAACTGGCCGGCGCGCTTGGCGGCCTCGACGCGGACGACGGACATGATCTTGGAGACCTCGTCGAACTCGCCCGCGCCGAAGAAGACGGCGTGGCCGGGGACGAGGGACAGACGCTCGGTGAGCGTCTTGACGTCGTTCTCGGTGAGGAACTTGGCGATCGGGCCGGTGAGGGCGCCGTCCTCGCCGACGCGGACCCAGGCCAGGCCCTTGGCGCCGTGCTGGACGGCGTAGTCGCCGAGGCCGTCGAAGAACTTCCGGGACTGGCCCGCGGTGTCCGGGACCGGCAGGGCACGGACGTGCTTGCCGGCGAACGCCTTGAACTCCGAGTCGGCGAAGACGTCGGAGATGTCGACCAGTTCCAGCTTGGCGCGCAGGTCCGGCTTGTCGTTGCCGTACTTCAGCATCGACTCGCGGAACGGGATGCGCGGGAACGGCGAGGTGACGTGGCGGCCGTTGCCGAACTCCTCGAAGAGCTCGGTCATCAGCTTCTCGATCGGCTGGAAGACGTCCTCCTGCTCGACGAACGACATCTCGACGTCGAGCTGGTAGAACTCGCCGGGCGAGCGGTCGGCGCGGGCGTCCTCGTCGCGGAAGCACGGCGCGATCTGGAAGTAGCGGTCGAAGCCGGAGATCATCAGCAGCTGCTTGAACTGCTGCGGGGCCTGCGGCAGGGCGTAGAACTTGCCCGGGTTCAGACGGGACGGGACGACGAAGTCGCGCGCGCCCTCGGGGGAGGTCGCGGTGAGGATCGGGGTCGCCATCTCGTTGAAGCCGAGGGCCACCATCTTGGCGCGGATCGCGGCGATGACGGCCGAGCGCAGCATGATGTTGCGGTGCATCCGCTCGCGGCGCAGGTCGAGGAAGCGGTACTCCAGGCGGCGCTCCTCGTTGACGCCGTCCTCGGTGTTGATCGTGAACGGCAGCGGGCCGGCCGCGCCCAGCACCTCGACCTCGGTGACCTCGATCTCGACCTCGCCGGTCGGGAGCTCCGGGTTGACGTTCTCGGCGCCGCGGGCGGAGACCTTGCCGTCGACGCGTACGACGGTCTCCTTGGTGAGCTTGGCCAGCGCCTCGTTGGCGGGGGTGCCGGGGCGGGCGACGAGCTGTACCAGACCGTAGTGGTCGCGCAGATCGATGAAGAGGATGCCGCCCAGGTCTCGGCGATTGTGCAGCCAGCCGCTCAGCCGGACGTCGGTGCCGACGTCAGAGGCGCGGAGCTCGCCGCAGGTGTGGGACCTGTACCGATGCATCGTCGTTCATCCAGTCTTCGCGGTTCGGGGTGGATTCAACCACCCAAGGCTACCGCCCGGCCCGCGTCGAATCATTGACATTGACATTTCAAGATCGACGCGGGGGCGGCGGAACGCCGCCCGGCGGGCCGTGAACGGGGCCGACGACCGCGAACGGATGACCGCGCCCGGCCCGCCGCGCCCCGCCCGCCCCGCGGAGTGACGCTCGGAACAGCCCTCGGCGGCCGTCCACGGTGGCGTCCACGGAGCAGATCTTCTTAAAGTGGGACAATGCGCACCGAGGATGTCCTGGCCGCGACCGCGACCGGTCTGTGGCGCTGGGACGACACAGCCCGGACCGTGACGCTCGACGCGGAGGCGGCCCGGCTGCTCGGGCTGCCCGCCGTGCCCGGCGTCCTCCGCGAGTCGGCGGTGCGCTCCCACTTCCACCCGGTCGACTGGAACGAGATCTACGGGGTGGTGAACCTCGCCCTGGCCGAGGGCACCCTCGCCGAGGCCCGGTTGCGGATCATGGATCCACAGGGCCGGGTGCTGCGCACGGTGCGCAGCCGTTCCAAGCCACTGCCGTCCGAGAATCCGGACGGCACCTCTTTTGTCCTGGTCGGCACCCTCCAGGAGGTCGTCGAGCCGCAGCCCGGCGCCGCCGGGGCCCATACGCCCATCACCGGGGACTGGCGCCGTTCCCGGGAGGCGTTCCTGCTGGACGCGGGCCGCGCGCTGGCCGAGGCCCGGTCCACCGAGGAGGTGTTGCGGGTCGCCGCCTCCCTGTCCATGCCGGGGTTCTCGCCGGACGGACTGGCGGTCTTCGGCATCGCGGGCGACCGGCTGACGATCACCGGGCACCACGGGCACAAGCCGGGCGACGAGCGCCCCTTCATCGGCATGCCGCTGGAGGCGGACTATCCGGCCGCCGAGGTCATACGGACGGGGCGGGCGATCTATCTGCCGTCCCCCGAGGAGTACCGCCGCCGCTTCCCGGACACCTGGCCGCTCGCCGACGTCTTCGGACGCCGGTCGTGGGCCTTTCTGCCGCTGACGGTGGCGGGGCGGACGATGGGCGCCTGGCTGGCGGCGTTCCGCCACCCGGTGGCGTTCTCCCCGGAGGAACGGTCGGTGCTGACGACGGTGGCGCGGATGCTCGCCCAGGCGCTGGCCCGTGCCGGGGTGGCGGAGACCGAGCGGGAGCTGTCGCTGGGCCTCCAGCGTTCGATGATGCCGTCCCTGGGGCCGGAGATCCCGGGGATGACGGTCGCCGCCCGCTATGTGCCGACCGGCGGCGGGCTCCAGGTCGGCGGCGACTGGTACGACATGATCCCGCTGCCCAACGGCCGTATCGCCCTGGTCATCGGTGACGTCCAGGGCCACGACGTGCGCGCCGCGGGGCTGATGGGGCAGCTGCGGATCGCCCTGCGCGCGTACGCCGCCGAGGGCCACCGGCCGGACGCGGTGCTCGCCCGCGCGTCCCGGTTCCTCTCCGGGCTCACCGACGCCTACGAGGACGGCGAGGAGACCGGTCCGCGCTTCGCGACCTGCCTGTACGCGGAGGCCGACCCGGAGAGCGGAACCCTCGACATCGCCCGGGCCGGCCATCCCGACCCCGTGGTGGTGGCGGCCGACGGGAGCGCGATGATCCGCCAGACCGAGGGCGGGCTGCCGCTCGGCGTCGAGTCGGACGCCGACTACCCGACGACCCGGCTCACCCTGGAGGCCGGCGAGACGATCATGCTCTGCACGGACGGGCTGATCGAGACCGGCGGCCACGACATGGCGACCGGCTGGCTGCGGCTGCGGCCGGTGCTGGAACACCAGACGGCCGACCTGGAGAAGCTCGCCGACGCCCTGGTGCAGGCCGTGCACGGGCCGACGTCGCACTACACGACGGGTCCGCTGGCGGACCGCCGGGAGGACGACATCGCCGTACTGCTGCTCCGGCGCGACGGGGGAATCCCGCGCGAGCCCGCGGTGCGGCGGGCCACCCTGCAGATCGCACAGGCCGAACCGGAGCAGATCTCGGTGGCCCGGCAGCAGCTGCGGGACCTGCTGTACGACTGGGCGGACCCGGAACAGGTCGACGCGGCGGTGCTGATGACCTCCGAGATGGCGACCAACGTCCTCGTCCACACCGACGGGGACGCGCTGCTGGTCGTCCGGGCGACGGGAGAGCCCGGCAGACGCCTGCTCCGGGTCGAGGTCGCCGACGGCAGCGACGAACTCCCGCACCGGCGGCGCCCCGGCGAGCTGGCCTCCAGCGGTCGGGGGCTGGTGCTGATGGAGATGCTCGCGGACGCGTGGGGGGTGGACCCGCAGGGCGTGGGAAAGGCGATCTGGTTCGAGCTGTACGAATCGGGGCCGGGCTCGGGCGCCGATACGGACGCGGATACGGCGACCGGTCCGGATCGCCCGCGGGACCTCGGCCCCCGGACGGCCCACCAGCCCCAGCCATCCGACCAGGCCTAACCAGACCCACCGGACCCGCTGAACCCACCGGACCTGCCGGACTCACCGGACCCACCAGGCCTGGCAGCCCCGCCTGCGCCGCCGGACCCACCAGGCCCGTTGGCCCCACCAGCCCCAGCAGACCCACCGCCCCCACCCGACCCCGCGCCCCCTGGCGTCCCCGGTGTCCCCGAAGTCCCCGCACCCCCCGGCTCCCCCGGACGCCCCCTTCGCAGTTCGCCGATGACGCCGAAGGCCGCCGCGCACAGCGGCACCGCGAGCAGCATGCCCAGCAGGCCCGCCACGCCGGCGCCCGCGGTGAGCGCGATCATGATCGTGGCCGGGTGCATCTGGACCGTACGGCTCTGGATCACCGGTTGCAGCACGTGCCCCTCCAGCACCTGCACGGCGAGCACCACCCCCAGCGCCCACAGCCCGATCACGAACCCCCGGTCGGCGACCGCCACCAGGATCGCGACCGTGCCGGAGATGAACGCGCCCAGATAGGGGATGTACGCGCCGACGAAGACCAGCGCGCCCAGCCCCACCGCGCCGGGGACGCGCAGGATCAGCAGGCCGGCGGTGATGCAGATCGCGTCGATCAGCGCGATGAACGTGGTGCCGCGCATGAAGCCCTCGACGGCCTCGAAGGCCCGTCGGCCCATGGCCTCGACCAGTTCCCCCGTACCGCGCGGGGCGGCCGAGTGGGCGAGGCCCGCGGCCCGGTCGGAGTCGCGGAGGAAGAAGAAGGTCAGCAGCAGGGCGAGGATGCCGGTGGCGATCAGCGAGCCGATCAGGCTGATCCCGGAGAGGAGCCCGCCCGCGGCGCTCGCGCCGAACTTCTCGACGATCTTCTGGGCGTTGGCGGCGAGATGGTCCACATTGGTGGTCTCGCTGATCCCGAGGTGGTCGACGGCCCACTGCCCGGCGCGCTTGAGCGAGCGGACGATCTGCTCGCCGCTGTCGACGAGCGCGGTGACGACGATGTACCCGGCGCCGCCGACCACCGCGACGAGCAGGGCACAGGTGAGTCCGGCGGCCAGCGAGCGGTTGACCCCGCGCGTCGAGAGCCACCGGTGGACCGGGCCGAGCAGGGCCGTGCCGAGCAGGGCCAGCAGCACGGGCGTGACCGCCGTCTTGAAGGCGACGCACAGCCAGACGGCGATCGCCGCGACCCCGGCGACAAGGAGCAGGACGCCGCACCAGGCGGCGGTGCGCCGCGCGCCGTCGGGCAGGAGGGGCTTTGGGGACTGCACCCTCCCACCCGATCACGGCGCGGCGTCCGTGTCGCGCGTGCGCGACCATACGGGTGACGGGACGTCACATGCCGTGGACGGCGGGCACCGTGCCGAGCCGGCCGGCCTGGAAGTCCTCGAAGGCCTGCCGCAGTTCGGCCTGGCTGTTCATCACGAACGGCCCGTAGTGCGCCATCGGCTCACGGATCGGACGGCCGCCGAGCAGCACGACCTCCAGGTCCGGGGCGTTGCCGTCCTGCTTCTCGTCCGCGCGGACGGTCAGCGAGGAGCCGGAGCCGAAGACCGCGGTCTGCCCCATGTGGACGGGGCGACGCTCCGCGCCGGCGCTGCCGCGCCCCGCCAGCACATACGCGAGTCCGTTGAAGTCCTCGCGCCACGGGAGGGTCACCTCGGCGCCGGGGCGGACGGTGGCGTGGATCATGGTGATCGGGGTGTGGGTGATGCCGGGGCCCTGGTGCCCGTCGAGCTCGCCGGCGATGACGCGGAGCAGCGCGCCGCCGTCCGGGGAGGCGAGGAGCTGGACCTGGCCGCCGCGGATGTCCTGGTAGCGCGGGTCCATCATCTTGTGCGACTTCGGCAGGTTCACCCACAGCTGGAGGCCGTGGAAGAGGCCGCCCGACATCACGAGGGACTCCGGCGGCGCCTCGATGTGCAGGAGGCCGGAACCGGCGGTCATCCACTGGGTGTCGCCGCTCTGGATGGTGCCGCCGCCGCCGTTGGAGTCCTGGTGCACGAAGCTGCCGTCGATCAGGTACGTGACGGTCTCGAAGCCCCGGTGCGGGTGCCAGGGGGTGCCCTTCGGCTCCCCGGCCGCGTACTCCACCTCGCCCATCTGGTCCATCATGATGAACGGGTCGAGGTACTTGTAGTTGATCCCGGCGAACGCGCGGCGAACCGGGAAGCCTTCGCCCTCGTACCCGCTCGGCGCCGTCGTGACGGCGAGCACGGGACGGGCCACGGCGTCACCGGACGCGGCGACCTTGGGCAGGGTCAGCGGGTTTTCGACGGTCACTGCGGGCATGGAAGCCACCTCCGGTTTGTCTGCCTCCAATTTAGTTGAACGGTGAACATCTCGCAAGGCGCCCCGCATTCCCGGGCCCGCAAACGGCGAGGAGCCCGTGCCCCGCCCGACCGCCACCGGTTGATCACCGGGGGCGTCCGAACGCGGCACGGGCTCCTCGCGGAAGCGCGGAAGCGCGCATCCGACCTCAGCCGTGCACTCCGACCTCAGCCGTACATGCGGCGCATCGCGTAGTCGACCATCTGCTCCACCGCCTTGGCGTCGAAGACCATGCGGTGGTCGCCCTCCATGTCGAGGACGAAGCCGTAGCCGGTCGGCAGCAGGTCGATCACCTCGGCGCCGGTGATCACGAAGTACTTGGACTCCTTGCCCGCGTACCGCCGCAGCTCCTTCAGCGTGGTGAACATCGGGATCACCGGCTGCTGCGTGTTGTGCAGCGCGAGGAAGCCCGGGTTGTCGCCGCGCGGGCAGTAGACCTTCGACGTCGCGAAGATCTGCTGGAAGTCCTCGGCGGAGAGCGAACCGGTCGTGAAGGCGCGCACCGCGTCCCGGAGGGACGGCGGAGAGGGCTCGGGATACAGCGGCTGCTCGCCGTAGCCGCCGCCCATCTGCTGCTGTGCGCCCGGATTCTGCTCGTAGCCGTACATGCCGCAAAGAGTAATCGGACACATCGCACGCTTGAGGGGTTGCGTCTTATTACTGACGGGTAGCATCATCGGAGAGGTCCGCTGATATGCGCACCGCCAGCTCGTCGCCCGCCCGGCCCGCACCCCCGCGTCCGGGGGCGTTAGCGTGCCACTGCTAGTGATTACGGAGCCTTCCATGGGGCACTACAAGTCGAATCTCCGCGACATCGAGTTCAACCTCTTCGAGGTGCTCGGGCGCGACAAGACGTACGGCGCCGGCCCGTTCGCCGAGATGGACGTCGAGACGGCGAAGAGCATCCTCGACGAGATCACCCGACTCGCGGAGAACGAGCTGGCCGAATCCTTCGCGGACGCCGACCGCAACCCGCCGGTCTTCGACCCGGAGACCAACACCGCGCCGGTCCCGGACACCTTCAAGAAGTCGTACCAGGCGTTCATGGACTCCGAGTACTGGCGCCTGGGGCTGCCCGAGGAGATCGGCGGCACCACCGCGCCGCGCTCCCTGGTCTGGTCGTACGCGGAGCTGCTGCTGGGCTCGAACCCGGCCGTCTGGATGTACTCCTCGGGCCCGGCGTTCGCCGGCGTCCTCTTCGAGGAGGGCAACGAGGCGCAGAAGGAGATCGCCCGGATCGCCGTCGAGAAGCAGTGGGGCTCGACGATGGTGCTGACCGAGCCGGACGCCGGTTCGGACGTCGGCGCGGGCCGCACCAAGGCCGTCGAGCAGGAGGACGGCTCCTGGCACATCGAGGGCGTGAAGCGCTTCATCACCTCGGGCGAGCACGACATGTCCGAGAACATCCTCCACTACGTGCTGGCCCGCCCCGAGGGCGCCGGCCCCGGCACCAAGGGCCTCTCGCTCTTCCTCGTCCCGAAGTTCCACTTCGACTGGGAGACCGGCGAGCTGGGCGAGCGCAACGGCGTCTACGCGACGAACGTCGAGCACAAGATGGGCCTCAAGGCGTCCAACACCTGCGAGATGACGTTCGGCGACCGGCACCCCGCCAAGGGCTGGCTGATCGGCGACAAGCACGACGGCATCCGCCAGATGTTCCGCATCATCGAGTTCGCCCGCATGATGGTCGGCACGAAGGCCATCGCCACCCTGTCGACGGGCTACCTGAACGCGCTGGAGTACGCCAAGGAGCGCGTCCAGGGCAGCGACCTCTCGCAATTCACGGACAAGACCGCGCCCAAGGTCACCATCACGCACCACCCCGACGTGCGCCGCTCGCTGATGACCCAGAAGGCGTACGCGGAGGGCATGCGCTCCCTCGTCCTCTACACCGCCTCCGTCCAGGACGCGATCCAGGAGAAGGAGGCCGCGGGCGAGGACGCCAAGGCGCTGCACGGCCTGAACGACCTGCTGCTCCCGATCGTGAAGGGCTACGGCTCCGAGAAGTCGTACGAGCAGCTGGCGCAGTCGCTCCAGACGTTCGGCGGCTCCGGGTACCTCCAGGAGTACCCGATCGAGCAGTACATCCGTGACTCCAAGATCGACACGCTGTACGAGGGCACGACGGCGATCCAGGGCCAGGACTTCTTCTTCCGGAAGATCGTCCGCGACCAGGGCGCCTCGCTGAACACCCTCTCCGAGGAGATCAAGAAGTTCCTCACCGACGCCCAGGGCGTCGAGGAGCTGTCCGGCGCGCTGAACTCGCTCGCCAAGGCGGCCGTGGACCTGGAGGCGATCGTCGGCACGATGATCACAGACCTCACCGCGACCGGCGAGGACGTCAAGAACATCTACAAGGTGGGCCTCAACACCACCCGCCTGCTGATGGCCTCCGGCGATGTCGTCGTCGGCTACCTGCTGCTCAAGGGCGCGGTCGTCGCCGCCGAGAAGCTGCCGACCGCGTCCGCGAAGGACGTCGCCTTCTACCAGGGCAAGATCGCCGCCGCGAAGTTCTTCGCCGCGAACGTCCTGCCCGGCGTCGCCACCGAGCGGGCCGTCGCGGAGTCCGTCGACGACTCGCTGATGGAGCTGGACGAGGCCGCGTTCTAGTCGGGCGTTCCCGTCTCATCGGGCGTTCCCGTCTCATCGGGCGTTGCCGTCTCATCGGGCGTTCTCCCAGGGGGACGTTCCGAGGAGTCCTGCCGAGACCGTCAACCGGCACCGCCACCCGTACGCGCTTTCGGGTGGCGGTGCCGTCGTATGGGCTGGGTACGCTGAGGGCACGGCCGAGAATCCCGTTCATGGGAGGAACCAT
This sequence comes from Streptomyces tyrfis, assembly GCF_037034285.1. Lineage (NCBI taxonomy): Bacteria > Bacillati > Actinomycetota > Actinomycetes > Kitasatosporales > Streptomycetaceae > Streptomyces > Streptomyces tyrfis. The sequence goes on from NZ_JBAGJZ010000007.1 coordinate 91,208, forward strand.
GACCGCCGAGGCACTGCCCGACGCGTCGCGATCGCGGCGCGACGATTCCCCATGGCCGGTCCCGCCCGAGGACGGCTACACCGCGGACGACCTGTTCACGCTTCACGGCCTCCCGCCGCACACAGAGCTGATCGACGGGAGCCTGGTCTTCGTGAGTCCGCAACGGAAGTTCCACACGCTGGCGATGTATCTGCTGGAGCAGGGGCTGCGCGGTCACGTTCCCACGGACCTGCGTGTTCGCCGCGAGATGGCCGTCGTACTCGGCAAGCGCAACGTCCCGGAACCCGACCTCGTCGTGGTGACGGCCGAGGCGGACGGGGACCAGCGTCAGACCCGTTACCAGGCCGCCGACGTCCTGCTCGCCGTCGAGGTCGTCTCGCCCGATTCCGAGGCCCGCGACCGCGACACCAAGCCCCACAAGTACGCGGGGGCGGGCATCCCGAACTTCTGGCTCGTCGAGATGGCCGAGGACGACCGGCCCGTGGTCTGGACGTATCAGCTGGACCCCGTCGGCAAGCGGTACGTCTCCACCGGCGTCCACCACGACCGGCTGAAGCTCTCCACCCCGTACGACATCGACATCGACCTGACCGCCATCGACGAGCTGTAGAGCGTACGACGGGAGGGCGCGCGCCGACCGCCCGGCGCGGCGGAAGCCCTCCGGTGCGGCCTCGTTAAAGTGAGGAACATGAGTTCCTCCCTCCGCTTCGACCGCGGCCACACCGACGACCTGATGGCCTTCCTGATGGCCTCCCCCTCCCCGTACCACGCGGTGGCCACCGCGGCCGCGCGGCTGGAGGAGGCCGGGTTCCGGCAGGTCGAGGAGACCGCGGCCTGGGACAGCGCCCCCGGGGGGAAGTACGTGCTGCGCGGCGGCGCGATCGTCGCCTGGTACGTGCCGGAGGGCGCCGCGGCGCACACTCCGTTCCGGATCGTCGGGGCGCACACCGACTCCCCGAACCTGCGGGTGAAGCCGCTGCCCGACACCGGGGCGCATGGCTGGCGCCAGGTCGCCGTGGAGATCTACGGCGGGACGCTCCTCAACACCTGGCTCGACCGCGACCTCGGGCTCGCCGGCCGGATCTCGCTGCGCGACGGCACCCACCGGCTGGTGAACGTCGACCGGCCGCTGCTGCGCGTGCCGCAGCTGGCCGTGCACCTGGACCGCTCGGTCAACCCCGACGGGCTGAAGCTCGACCGGCAGACGCACATGCAGCCGGTCTGGGGGCTCGGGGACGTCGAGGAGGGCGAGCTGATCCGGTTCGTCGCCGAGGAGGCCGGGGCCGACGCCGAGGACGTCACCGGCTGGGACCTGATGGTGCACCCCGTCGAGCCGCCCGCCTACCTGGGCCGGGACCGCGAGCTGCTGGCCGGCCCGCGGATGGACAACCTGCTCTCGGTGCACGCGGCGACCGCCGCGCTCGCCGCCGTCGCCGGGCAGCCGGACGCCGAGCTCCCGTACATCCCGGTGATGGCGGCCTTCGACCACGAGGAGAACGGCTCCCAGTCCGACACCGGCGCCGAGGGGCCGCTGCTGGGGACGGTCCTGGAGCGCTCGGTGTTCGCCCGCGGCGGCGCGTACGAGGACCGCGCCCGGGCGTTCGCCGGGACGGTCTGCCTCTCCTCCGACACCGGGCACGCCGTCCACCCGAACTACGCCGAGCGCCACGACCCGACCCACCACCCGGTGGTCAACGGCGGCCCGATCCTCAAGGTGAACGTCAACATGCGGTACGCGACCGACGGCAGCGGCCGGGCCGTGTTCGCGGAGGCGTGCCGGAAGGCGGACGTGCCGTGGCAGACGTTCGTCTCCAACAACTCGATGCCGTGCGGCACCACCATCGGGCCGATCACCGCCGCCCGGCACGGCATCCAGACCGTGGACATCGGCGTCGCGATCCTGTCGATGCACAGCGCCCGCGAGCTGTGCGGCGCGGACGACCCGTACCTGCTGGCCAACGCGCTGTCGGCGTTCCTGGCGGGCTGAGCAAAGACCGGCGGTCGCCCGGGAGCCACCCGGAGGCGGTCCGGGGCCTGCCCGGGGAGCGGTCCGGGGCCTGCCCGGGGAGCGGTCCGGGGCCTGCCCGGGGAGCGGTCCGGGGCCTGCCCGGGGAGCGGTCCGGGGCCTGCCCGGGGAGCGGTCCGGGGCCGACCCGGAGGCGGTCCGGGGAGCGGTCCGGAGGCGGTCCAGCCGATGGGCTCCGACCGCCTCGCGGCCGGCCGGGAATCGCCGCTCCCGGCACCCCGGACCCCTCGATATTCTGGGACATCGCCAATGCCCCCACTCCGGGGCGCATCCTGCCCGGAAGGGGAGCCGCCCGTGGAGTTCCGGCTGCTCGGGACCGTCTCCGTCGAGACGCACACCGGACCGCTGCCGCTCGGACCCGCGAAGCGCCGCAGTCTGCTCGCCGCGCTGCTGCTGTCCGCCAACACCCCCGTCTCCATCGCCCGGCTGACGGACTCGCTGTGGGACGACACACCGCCGGCGCACGCCCGCGGCGTCATCCAGGGGCATGTGTCCCGGCTCCGCGCCCTCCTGATCGGGACGGACGCCGGGGCGTACGGGGTGGAGCTGGTCACGCTCGGCGACGCGTATCTGCTGCGGCTGCCGGAGACCCTGTTGGACGCGCAGCGGTTCGAGGATCTCCTGACGCTGGCACGGGAGCAGCGCGACCCGGCGGACTCGGTGCTGATGCTCAAGGAGGCCCTGTCCCTGTGGCAGGGGCCGGCGCTCACCGGGGCGTTCGCCAGTCCGCCGCTCCAGGCCGCCGCGCACTCGCTGGAGGAATCGCGGCTGGCGACGGTCGAGCAGCTGGCACGCGCCTACGCGGCACTGGGCGAGCACCACCGCGCCGCGGCGGTGCTGCGCGCGGAGGCGGTCGCGCATCCGATGCGGGAGTCGCTGGCCGCCGCGCTGATGACCGCGCTCTACCGGGCGGGCCGCCAGTCGGAGGCGCTGGACTGGTTCCACCGCACCAGGCGGCTGCTCGCCGAGGAGCTGGGCATCGACCCCGGGCACGAACTCGCCGACGCCTACGCGCTGATCCTGCGCGGCGGCCCCGCCCCGCAGCCCGCGGGCGACGCGCCCGGCGGCGCCGCCGCGCCGGCTCCCGGCGACGGCTCCCGGAACGGATCGGAACCGCCGACGGGCGGTGCCCGCGCGGCCGGGAGGACCGGGGCGGGGGCCGGGGCTGGTTCCGGCACCGGTACGGAGGGCAGGCCCCTCCCCGCCACCGCCGCCCCGCTCGCCGCCCCCGTCGCCTCCGCGGCCCCGCTCGTGTCCGTCGCCGCCCCCTCGGCCGACGCGCCGCACCCCGCCGATCTGCTGCCTCGCGCGCCCCGCGGCTTCCAGGGGCGGGCCGATGAGCTCGCCGCGCTCGGCCGGGCCGCGGCGGGCGAGGCGCCGGTCTGCCTGGTCACCGGACCGGCCGGGGTGGGCAAGACCGCGCTGGCCCTCCACTGGGCGCACCGCAACGCCGCCGCCTTCCCGGACGGACGGCTCTTCGCCGATCTGCGCGGGTTCAGCGACACGGGGGAGCCCGCGCCCATGGAGGTGCTGCGCGAGTTCCTGCTGGCGCTGGGCGTGGCCCCGCGCCGCGTCCCGGAGTCGGTGCCCGCCGCCGCCGCGCTGTTCCGGTCGCTGACCGACCGGCGCCGACTGCTCGTCGTCCTCGACAACGCCCGCGACTCCGCCGCCGTCAGGCCGCTGCTGCCGGGCGGCGCCGACTGCGTCACGCTGGTCACCAGCCGGAACCGGCTGGAGGGCCTCATCGCCTCGGACGCGGCCCGGCCCGTGCCCGTCGACGTCCTCGAACCACGGGACGGCACCGCCCTGCTGGCCGGGGTGCTCGGCGAGGAACGCGTCCACGCCGAACCGGTGGCCGCCCGTCGGCTCGCCGAACTCTGCGGCGGCCTCCCGCTCGCGCTGCGGGTGACCGCGGCCCGGCTGGCCGGCCGGCCGCGGTGGACGCTGGCCGGGCTGGCCGACGAACTGGCCGACGAGCGCAGCCGGTTGCGATACCTCGACGTGGACGACACCGGGGTGCCGGCCGCGCTGCGGCTGACCGTGCAGCAGCTGCCGCCGGACGCCGTCCATCAGTTCACCCGGCTCGGCCACCACCCGGGCAGCCACTTCGACCCGTACACGGCGGCCGCGCTCGCCGGCACGGACCCGGTCGCCGCCGGGGCGGCGCTGGAGCGGCTCGCCACCGCCCACCTCGTGACCGAGACGGCCCCCGGCCGCTGGGTGCTGCACGATCTGATACGCCTCTACGCCCGCGGGCTGGACCCCGCGTCCGGGGAGGAGGCGCTGCGCGGCGTCCTCGACCACTACATCGCCACCGCGCTGGCCGCCGCCGACACCGCCGAACCCGGCGGCGAACCCTGCTTCGTGCTGCCGGACGGCTTCCGCGCCCCGGCGGCCGTCCGCGACTTCACCGACCGGGCGGCGGCCATGCGCTGGCTGGCCGCCGAACGCGAGGACCTGGCCCTGGCCACCGTCGCGGCCCGGGCGGCCGGGCTCCACGACCGGGCCTGGCGCATCATCCTGCTCCAGTGGCCGCAGGTGGTGTGGCGGGTGCGGGACAACTGGTCGCCGCTGCTGGAACTGGCCCTGGACTCGGCCCGCGCCGGGAAGGACCCGTACGCCGAGTCGCGGGTGCTCAATCTGCTGGGCTGGGTGCTGACCGAGGAGGGCCGGACCACCGAGGCGGTCGCCCTGCTGGAGCGGTCGCCCGGGCTCGCCCGGGAGGCCGGCGACCGGCTCGGCGAGGCGACGGCGCTGATCAACCTGGCGGTGGTCCAGGCCGAGCAGGGCGCGCTCGACGTGGCCCTGGAGGGCTGCGCCGACGCCGTCGGACTGGCCCGCGAGGAGGCCGACCCGCACACGGAGATGCTCGCCCTCCAGCACCTCGCCCGGATGCAGCTCGCCGCGAACCGGCCGCGGGACGCCCTCGCGTCGGCCCGCGCGGCGCTCGACCTCGGCCCGGAGCACGAGGAGGCGGCCCGCCGGGTGCTGCTGCTGACCGTCAGCGGCGAGGCCCGGCTGGCGCTGGGCGACGAGGACGACGGAATCCGGCTGCTCGACCGGGCCGCCGGGGAGGCGGAGGAGGCCGGGTACGACGACGGCGCGGTCCGGGCCCTCGAAGCGCTGCTGCGGGTCACGGCCCGCCCGGAGTACCGCGCCCGCTACGAACAGGCGGTCAGGCGGCTCGCCGACGACACCACCTGAGAACGACGACAGCACCCGGGGACGCGGACGCCAGCGGCACGTCAGTGGGACGACAGCGAGACATGAGCGGCCGCCCCCAGACTCATGGACGTCAGCAGAACCGGGGGCGTCGCCACAGGTCCGGGCGTCCGCCTCCCCGCACACTCGGGGGATCATCCATGAGTACCTTCCGCAGCCGCTCCGCCGTCCTCGCCGCCGCCTCCACCGCCGTGCTCGCCCTGGCCCTGACCGCCTGCGGCGGCAGCGACGACACCGGCACGAAGTCCGCCGGCCCGGCGAACGACGCCGTGGCGGCCGCCTCGACGGACGCCACCCAGGCCGCCACCGACACGACGACCACCAGCACCGGCAAGACCGGCGGGGCCGCGCAGAACGCCGGAGCCACGAAGACGAGCACCTCCAAGGGCGGCGCGTCCACCGGCGGCGCCAAGGCGGGCGGCGACACCAGCGACAGCTACGCCTACAAGCACCCGTGCAAGAGCGGGGACCTGTCGGTGCGCGTGTACCCCCGCGAGGGCTCCGCCACCCAGCAGGTGATCGAGGTCAACAACACCGGCGCGAACTCCTGCGGCCTGAGCTACTTCCCGCAGGTCAGCCTGGGCGCCGCGAATGCCTCGGACCACAGCGCCGACATCAGGCCGGCCGTTCCCGGCGGCCTGGGCGGCGCGCCCGCGTACCCGGTCAAGCCCAAGACGGCCGCCATCGCGGTCATCGACCTCAACCCGAGCGGCGGGAACGGCCTGACCTGGATCAACGAGATGAACGTGCTCGCCGACGGCGACCACATGCCCAACGCGGAGACGCAGAACTTCGACCTCGGCCCCGATGTCAAGGTGCGCGACCCGAAGCTGGGCCTGTACCGCGGCACGGTCGCCGAAGCGGTGAGCTCCATGAAGCAGGCGGGCACCTCCTGACCCCGCCGGGCGGGCACCTCTTTACCCCGCCGGGCGGGCGCCTCCCGCCCCGCCGAGCCAGGAGCCAGGCCGTACGACGAGCCCCGCGGGACGCGGAGACCCTCCGCGTCCAAGGCCCCGTCCGAGGGTCCGCGTCCGGTGCTCCCCGTCGAGGGCTCCGCGTCGGGGCTGCGCGTGGCGGGATCCCCGTCCGGGGATCCGCGCGCCCGTCAGGTCTGGTCGTCCATCCCCGCCAGTACCAGCGGCAGCCTGGACGTTCCCTCCGCGGTCACGCGGACGGGCACGCCCCAGTCCTGCTGGTGGACATGGCACGCCGGATACTCGTTCGCCGGGTCGTCGTCGCAGGACGCCGCCATCGCGGACACATGCAGGACGCCCTCGGTGACGCCGTCGGCCAGCACCAGCTCGCGGAACAGGTCGGTGCCGGCGCCGGCGCCCTCCGCCAGCAGCTCGGGCGGGGTCGACGAGACCAGCAGCCGGGTCGACGGACCGTACCGGGTGTCCAGCTTCTGCCCGGTCGGCGCCTGGAAGACCACGTCGAGCCGGAGCCTGCCCGGGGCGATCTCGGTCGCCGCGCGCTGGGTGCGGTGCGCCCGGTCGGCCACCCGCAGCGCCTCCTCGGGCAGCCGCAGCCGGGTCAGCCGGTGCCGCGCGGACTCGACGACGACGAGATCGCCGTCGGCCGGCACGGCGTCGCTGGGCTCGCGCAGGTCCGTGGCCAGGGTGCTGACCTCGTCGCTCGCGGGGTCGTAGCGTCGCAGCGCGTGGTTGTACGTGTCGCAGACGGCGACCGAGCCGTCGGGCAGCGCGGTCACGCCCAGCGGGTGCTGGAACAGCGCCTGCCCGGCCGCGCCGTCGCGGTGCCCGAAGTCGAAGAGACCAGTGCCGACCGCCGTGCGCACGGCGAAGCCGGTGCCGTCGCCGTCGCCGTCGCGTTCGACGTACCGCAGCGCGGACGTCTCCGAGTCCGCGACCCACAGCCGCTCCCCGTCGGCCGAGACGGCGAGCCCGGACGGCTGGGCGAACCACGCCTCCTCGGCCGGACCGTCGACCAGCCCCTCGTTGGTGGTGCCCGCCGCGACCCGGACGGTGTCCGTCGCCGGGTCGTACGTCCACAGCTGGTGCACGCCCGCCATGGCGATCCACAGCCGGTCCGCGAACCAGGCGACGTCCCACGGCGAGGAGAGGTCGACCTCGCGGGCCGGGCCGCTCGTCGCCGCCCCCTGCCACCACTGGCGGCCGGTGCCGGCGAGGGTCGTGACCTCCCCGGTGGCCGGGTCGAGGGCCCGGATCGCGTGGTTCACGGTGTCCGCGACCGCGATCCGCCCGTCCGGCAGCGCGGCGAACCCCTGGGGTTCGGAGAACCGCGCCTCGCCGGGGCCGCCGTCGACGAATCCCCGCTCCCCCGTCCCGATGTGCCGACGGACCGTCTCCCCGTCGCCTTCGATCTCGACCAGCCGGTGCCGGGTGGTGTCGGACACCAGGTAGCCGCCGTCGGCCAGGGCCAGGATCTTGCCGGGGAACCGCAGATGCGTGGCGACCGGCTCCGGCGGGACATAGGGCCCATCGCCCCGGCGCAGGGTGCCCTTCGCCTCGTGCTCGGCCTCCAGCTCCTCGACCAGCTTCTCGATGGCGTGCGCATGGCCCTCGCCCGCGTGCTGGGCGACGACATAGCCCTCGGGGTCGATGACCACCAACGTGGGCCAGGCCCGCACGGCGTACTGCTTCCAGGTCGCCAGCTCCGGATCGTCGAGCACCGGGTGCTGGACCTCGTACCGCTCGACGGCGTCGACGACCGCCTGGTGCTCGGCCTCATGGACGAACTTCGGCGAGTGGACGCCGATGATCACGACGGTGTCGCGGTGCTTCTCCTCCAGCTCGCGCAGCTCATCGAGGACATGCAGACAGTTCACACAGCAGAAGGTCCAGAAATCCAGGACGACGATGCGTCCCCGCAGGTCGGTGAGGGTGTACTGCCGGTCCCCGGTGTTGAGCCAGCCGCCCTTGCCGATCAGCTCGGGGGCCCTGACGCGCGCACGTGTTGCCATGTGGACAGTCAACCTCACCCGGGCCCGCACGCATTCCGGAGGGCCCGCGACCGCCGGAGGGTCCACGCATTCCCGGTGGTCGTGCGGGAACCTGTCCTCCATGAGATTCCAGGTACGGGAACGCCTCTTCGCCATCGGTGACGACTACTGGATCGAGGACGCGGACGGCCGCAAGGTCTTCCTCGTCGACGGGAAGGCCCTGCGGCTGCGGGACACCTTCGAACTGAAGGACGCGCAGGGGCGCATCCTGGTCGAGATCCGGCGGAAGCTGCTCAGCCTGCGCGACACGATGCTCATCGAGCGCGACGGCGAACAGCTCGCCCGGGTCAAGCGCAAGCGGCTGTCGCTGCTGCGCAACCACTACCGGGTCACGCTGGTCGACGGCACCGAGCTGGACGTCAGCGGCAAGATCCTGGACCGGGAGTTCGCCATCGACTACGACGGGGAGCTGCTGGCACAGATCTCGCGCCGGTGGCTGACCGTCCGGGACACCTACGGCATCGACATCGTGCGGGAGGACGCGGACACGGCGCTGCTCATCGCCGTGTCGGTCTGCGTCATCCTGCTGGCGGAGAAGGAGGAGAAGGAGCGGAAGAAGGAGCACATCGGCTGATCCGGGCGGTTTCACGTGAAACACGCCCCGCGCGCCGCCCGCCGGGCGCGCCCGGCTCCCCGCGCGGCAGCGGTTACGCGCCGACGACGGGCGGGGTCAGCCCCAGGCGGCGGTCCTTGAGCGCGGGGAACTGCTCGCGGGTCACCGCCACCTTCCCGGGGTCGAGCTCCACGCTCAGCACCTCCTCGTCCGCGCCCGCCTCCGCGAGGGTCTCGCCCCAGGGGTCGACGACGATGCTGTGCCCGGCCTGCTGGACCCCGCCGTGGGTGCCGGCCGTGGCGACGGCGAGGACGTAGGCCTGGTTCTCGACGGCGCGGGCCCGGGACAGCAGCGTCCAGTGCGCGCGGCGCCGCTCGGGCCAGCCCGCCGCGACGACCAGGGTCTCGGCGCCCGCGTCCACCAGGCCCCGGAACAGCTCCGGGAAGCGCAGGTCGTAACAGGTGGCGAGGCCCAGCGTGGTCTGCGGCAGGGGCACCGTGACGAGTTCCTCGCCCGCGCCCATCATGACCGCCTCGCCCTGGTCGAAGCCGAAGCGGTGGATCTTGCGGTACACGGCGGCCCGTTCGCCCTCGGGCGTGAAGACCAGCGCGGTGTTGTAGAGCGTGCCGTCGGGCGAGCGCTCGACGAAGGAGCCCGCGTGCAGCCAGGCCCCGGCGTCGACGGCGGCCTTCGCCATGATCGCGTGGGTCGGTCCCTGGAGCGGTTCGGCCTCCTGGGCGAAGGCGGGGTACGCGAAGGCCCCCACCGTCCACAGCTCCGGGAGGACCACCAGATCCGCGCCGCGCTGGGCCGCGACCAGCGAAGCCGCCCGCCGCCTGCGGGAATCGACGGATTCGTCCGGATCTACTGCGATCTGGATGAGCGAGGCGCGCACACTACCACCGTCCTGGCATTCGAGCCCTCAACACGGGCCTACGATCGTCACACGAAAGCACTGCCGGGGTGCCTGCTCGCAGCGTAACTTAGCGATCGAACCTCCCACGCAGTCCGTCGCCCGCGCCCAGCACTCCAGCCCATGCACCGCAGAACCGCACGAGGGGTCCCGTGACCGTCCATCCCAGCCTCCAGAACTACGCCGACGCCTGGACCCATTCCATCGAGTCGATAGCCGAGCTGGTGAAGCCGCTCGTCGAAGGGGAGTGGAACGGCCGTACGCCATGTCCTGCCTGGTCCGTGCGCGACATCGTCTCCCACATCATCGGCGTGGAGTGCGAGCAGCTCGGCGATCCGCGCCCGATCCACTCGCTGCCGCGCGACCTCTACCACATGCAGAACGACCTGGCCCGTTACATGGAGATGCAGGTCGACGTGCGGCGCCACCACACCTCGCCGGAGATGCTCGCCGAGCTGGAGTACACGATCATCCGGCGCGCCCGTCAGCTGCGCAACGAGAACCGTGACCCGCAGACCATGGTCCGGGCCCCGCTCGGCGCCGAGCAGACCCTCGAAGTGGCCCTGCGGATGCGGGCGTTCGACGTCTGGGTGCATGAGCAGGATCTGCGGGTGGCGCTGGGCCGGCCCGGCAACCTGGACTCCCCCGGGGCCACCATCGTCCGGGACGCGTTGCTCGACGAACTGCCGAAGGTGGTCGCCGAGAAGGCGGGGGCGCCCCGGAATTCCGCGATGGTGATCGATGTGCACGGGCCGGTGGAGTTCCTGCGCACGGTCAGAGTCGACGCGGAGGGCCGCGGCACGGTGGACGGTTCGCCGTCGCTGGGGCCGGTCGTGACGCTGGCGATGGACTGGGAGACGTACTCCCGGCTCGCCTGCGGCCGGGTGCGGGCGGGCGCGGTCGCGGACCGCATCAAGATCGAGGGCGACGAGGACCTGGCGGACGCGATCCTGCGCAACTTCGCCGTGACGCCGTGAGCGGTCGCGGCACCACGGCACGGTGACGTCACGACGCCGTCGCCGGTACGAAGCGCGAGAACGCGACGCCGTGACGGCATGACTCCGCGACGCCGTGACGGCATGACTCCGTGATGTCGTGACTCCGTGACGCCGTGATGTCGTGACGCCGTGCGTCCCGACGCCCTGATGCGCCGTCATGGGGCTGGTGCCGCTGCGGCACCCTCCGCCCCTCCCCGGCACGCACCGGTCCGCCGCGCCCTCGCGGTCGGCGGCGCCCGTCGTACGAGGACGGGCGCGCCGCCGACCGGCGCGACCGAGCCGTCACACGGGCACGTGCACGGCCTCCACGCGGCTGATCACATGGTTCTCCCGCTCGCGGTGCGTGGCCCGGGAGTGCAGCCGCAGGATCTGGACCACGCCGAGCGCCTCCAGCACGAAGACCGAGGCGAACGCGATCCGGTAGTTGTCGCCCGTGGCGTCCAGCAGCACACCGACGGCGAACAGGGTGGTCATCGACGCGATGAAGCCGCCCATGTTGACGATGCCCGAGGCGGTGCCCTGCCGCTCCGGCGGGTTGGCGGGGCGGGCGAAGTCGAAGCCGATCATCGACGCGGGACCGCAGGCGCCGAGCACCACGCAGAGGACGATCAGCAGCCAGGTCGGCGCGTGCGCGGCGGGGTAGAAGATCGTCGACGCCCAGAGCAGGGCGGTCACCGCGACCGTGCCCAGCGCCAGCGGAGCGCGGGCCGCGTGGTGCCGGGCGACGATCTGCCCGTAGACCAGCCCGAACACCATGTTGGACAGCACCACCAGGGTGAGCAGCTCGCCGGCGGCGGACCGGCTCAGCCCCTGCGCCTCCACCAGGAACGGCAGCCCCCACAGCAGCAGGAACACCATGGCCGGGAACTGCGTGGTGAAGTGGACCCACATGCCCAGCCGGGTGCCGGGCTCCCGCCAGGCGGCGGCGATCTGCTCGCGCACGAAGGCGGCGCCCGCGCGCGTCGCGGGCGGCGGCTCGTGGCCCTCGGGGTGGTCCTTCAGGAACAGCAGCAGGAGGACCAGGACGACGACCCCGGCCCCGGCGCTGCCGACGAAGGTGGTGGTCCAGCCCAGTCCGTGCAGGGCCCTGGCGATGAAGAGCGTCGAGACGAGGTTGCCCGCCATCCCGAACAGCGCGGCGATCTGCCCGATCAACGGGCCGCGCCGCGCCGGGAACCAGCGGGTGCCCAGCCGCAGCACGCTGATGAACGTCATCGCGTCGCCGCAGCCGAGCAGCGCCCTGGACACCAGCGCCATGCCGTACGAGGGCGAGAGCGCGAAGCCCAGCTGCCCCAGCGTGAACAGGACGGCTCCGAGGGCGAGGACCTTCTTGGTGCCGAGCCGGTCGATCATCAGGCCGACGGGTATCTGCATGCCCGCGTAGACGAGCAGCTGGAGGATGGAGAACGTGGAGAGCGCGGACGCGTTGACGTGGAAGCGGTCGGCGGCGTCGAGCCCGGCCACGCCCAGGCTGGTGCGGAAGATGATGGCGACGAAGTAGACGGCGACGCCGATGCCCCAGACCCACACGGCACGCCGGCCGCCGGGTGGATCGCCGGGCAGGGACAGGGTGGGAGCGGCGGCTGAGCTCACCGGTCCTCACCCCTGACCAGCACCTTGACCCGGCCCACGTGGCGTCGCACGACCTGCGCCGCGCCGTCCGCGTCACCGGACCTGATGGCGTCCAGCAGCTCGCCGTGCTCGGTGATGTTCGCCGCGATCCGGTCCGGATGCGCCTCCATCACGGCGACCCCCATTCTCAACTGCCGGTCGCGCAGCTGGTCGTAGAGGCGGGAGAGGATGTCGTTGCCCGCGTTGCGCACGATCTCCGCGTGGAAGCAGCGGTCCTTGACGGACACCGCGGCGAGGTCCCCGTCGCGGGCCAACTGCCGCTGCTCTTCGAGCAGTTCTTCGAGCCGCCCGATCAGCCGCGCCGAGGCCGGCACGGCCTTGCGGGCCGCGAACTCCTCGACCAGCAGCCGGGTCTCCACCACGTCCGCGATCTCCTGCGCGGAGACGGCGAGCACGAGGGCGCCCTTCTTCGGGTACAGCTTGATCAGCCCCTCGACCTCCAGCCGCAGCAGCGCCTCCCGCACCGGGGTGCGCGAGACCCCGACTGCCTCGGCCAGGTGCCCTTCGGTGAGCAGCGTGCCGCCCTCGTACCGGCGCTCCAGGACCGCTTCCTTGACGTGGGCGTAGACCCGCTCGGCGGCGGGCGGCTGCTTGACGGCGGGCGACTTCGCCTCCCCGGCCCTCCTCGCCTCCCCCGGCGGCTTCGCGGACGCCTTCACAGCGGTCTTCACGGTGGACTCGGTTGCGGGCTCGGCAGAGATCTTCACGACAGGGAGAGGGGAAGGCATGCACACATGATAGATACAACATGCGTACATCACGAAAATCATTCAATCCACGGACACTCCCGCACGCCCTCCGCACGCCGCCCGAGCGACCCCCGAGCGCCGCCCGCACGACCCCCACGCACGCTCCGGACGCCCCGCGCATACCGCCCGGATCGGCCCCACACCCACGCCGGCACACTCCACGCGATCTCCGCGCAGACGCCCGGACGACCCCCTTGACCCTCCCCTGAAACTCCCTTGACCCCGAAATTGCCCCAGGAACCCGGGAATCCCGGAAATCAGCGCATCCTTTCCCGCCCCTCAGGAGTCACATCACCGAGCGGCACCTTCATGTGGCCGCATTTCAGGGGCATTTGGGAGCACTCAAGTTGAAAATCGGCATTAAGGGCATACACCGCGTTTCTGCCGTCGCCACCGTGGGCCTCACGGCGGGTGCCGTCATCGCGGGCACCGTGTTCGCCTCCGCGGCCCAGGCCGCCGCGCCGCCCACTCCCACGATCACCGCCAAGGGCGGTTTCGTGATGAACAACGGGAACGGGAAGGCCCTCTACGGCAAGGCCGCGGACACCCGCCGCTCCACCGGTTCCACCACCAAGATCATGACCGCCAAGGTCGTCCTGGACCAGAAGAACCTCAACCTGGACGCCAAGGTCACGATCGAGAAGGCGTACAGCGACTACATCGTCTCCAAGAACGCCTCGTCGGCCCGTCTGATCGTGGGCGACAAGGTCACGGTCCGCCAGCTGTTGTACGGCCTGATGCTGCCGTCCGGCTGCGACGCCGCGTACGCGCTGGCCGACAAGTTCGGCTCCGGTTCCACCCGTGCGGCCCGCGTGAAGTCGTTCGTCGGCAAGATGAACTCCACGGCCAAGGCGCTCGGCATGAAGAACACCCGCTTCGACTCGTTCGACGGCATAGGCAACGGCTCGAACTACTCGACGCCGCGCGACCTGACGAAGCTCGCCTCCAGCGCGATGAAGAACTCCACGTTCCGCACGGTCGTGAAGACCAAGTCGACGAAGCAGAAGGTCACCACGAAGACCGGTGGCTACCGCTACATGTCGTGGTCCAACACCAACGCGATGCTCAGCAGCTACAGCGGCGCGATCGGCGTGAAGACCGGCTCCGGCCCGACGGCCAAGTACTGCCTGGTCTTCGCCGCGACCCGCAACGGCAAGACGATCATCGGCACGGTGCTGTCCTCCACGAGCGCGACCACCCGCACCGCGGACATGAAGAAGATCATGGACTACGGCTTCAAGAAGTAGCCCGGTCCGGCACCACGCCTACGCACGAGGAGGGGCCCCGCACCACGCGGGGCCCCTCCCGCCGTACGGCCCCGGCCACGCGCGCCTGCGCGGTGTGGCGTATGCGGTGCCTGAGCCGGGGACAGTCCGGCGGGTGGCGGGAGTAGGCGGCCGAGTTCTCTACCGCACGGGGCAATCCAGTTCGGGCATCGCGCGGTTCGGGGAGCACGCCACCAGTGCCAGATGCAGATACGACGGACGTTCGAGATAGAAGCCGAGCGACACGTCGGCCCCCGCCTCCAGCTGCTCAGCCGCCGAGTCGACCAGCACGGCCTGGCGGGTGATGTCCCGGTCCCTCTCGGAAGCGAACCGGGCCGCACACTCGGCCAGCCGTTCCCCCAGCCAGGCCGCCGCCTTCTCCGCCTCGTTCCATGTCCCGCGAACCAGCGAACGGGGCTTCACAAGCCAGTACGCCGTCTCCAGCGGCGGCAGATCGGACACCGGGAACTCGGCTGCCACTTCCCGATAGCGCTGGATCAGTTCCGGCTTGCTCCCGGCCGGTGGCGGTTCCGGGTAAGGAGGCCGGCGAAGCGCCTCTTGGTCGAATCGGTTCTTCGGGCCCGACCACATGTAGCCGTGAATGTGCACCAGCCGTTCCTGTTCGGTCTCTTCGCAAAAGGGCCGGCCGGTCCCGGTCCGTCGCAGGAGTGGGCCGGGACCGGCCGAGGAGGGGATCGGTCAGGCGGACAGGCCGAACCGCGCCGGGTCGATGCCGGCCGCGTCCAGTTCCGCCGTGGTGAACCTCAGCGGCTGCGCGTCCGGCCGCTTGCTGTCTCCCAGGGCCCAGGAGTCGTCGTCGATCCGGGCCAGGGTCACGCACCCTTCGGTACAGGGCCCGCCGCACGCCTTCACGAACGAGGCTCCGCTGATGTCAAGCGCGTACAGGCCGGTTCCGTTCTCCATCACTGCACCTTCCTGCTCAACTGATCGCGGCCATGGCTGACCGCCGCCGCCCTGCCGGACGGGAGTTCATGGGAGGAAAGACGTAGTTCAACAGCCCGGAGCACACCGCGCTCGGTGCGGCGCCGGCACCGCGCGAACGCGTGGAAAGCCGCTCAGGCAAACCACTTCGCGGGCCCTGGTTTCAGTTCCGAGGTTTTCCGTTCGTTCTCCACAGCTTTATTCTCGCGCCCGCGATGGATACTTGTGGAGAGCTAGTCACGTTGACGCATAAATCCGTCTGCGACCTCTTCCAAATAGCCGGAAGCGTCGTCACCGGTCAGAGCGTGAGACCAGAAGAGATCGAACAAATTGAGGTGCTGGCTTATATCCCTGGGGTCACGCAAAACGACCTCCCCGGAGAAGAGCTCGACCGTCACAAGACGATCGTCATAGATAACAAAAATGTTCATGGGCGTGCCGGGAACCTGTACGTCGCTTCGGATTATCCCGATCTCCACGTTCGGTTTCCTGTTGACCTCGGCCATATGCGCGCACTGCGCAGCCATGGCCCCGGTGCTGGCACGCCGCCACCCGACGGCCTGCTCGGTCATCAGGAACCAGAACGAACGCGACGTGTCGTCCAAGACGGCCTGACGGTCCATCCGGGCCTGGACGGCTCGGGCGACATCACGGCTCGGATCGCCGGTCACCGTGGGCGACAGCGTTTCGACGGCGTACTCGCGCACGTGCAGCAGCCCCGTGGGCACAGCCGGCAAGAAATGCCGCATCACCCGCGACGAAGTCTCGAGTGCCCTCAATTCGGATTGCTTGCGGTAGAGACCCACGCGCGCGTAGGACCGCCAGGAGGCGTAGTCGACATTGGCCCTTCGCGCCAGGCCGACAAGCTCGACGGCAAGCTCTTCGGGCACGGCCAGCGCGCCGAGGATACGTTCGACATCAATAACGATGGGCAGCGCCCTCCCGGTTTCGATACGACTGATCTTCGTCTGACTCATGTTGCAGCGAAGCGCCAGGCGTTCACCGCTGAGGCCGGCAGCTCGGCGGAGACCCCGAAGGGCCTCCGCCAATTCTTTACGGCCCCGCGCTTGCTTTTCAGGTTCGATAGGCACGGAACGGCAAGGCACTTTCTAGCGCGAGATCCCGCCACGCGAGATATTTACCGATTTCCGGGTCCTTGATCAGCTCCCGATTGATCTGGGTCCCGTCGGAGCGGTAGTTGAGATGAACGACCGTCTCCTCGTCGAACAGCCAGAAGTCCTGTTCAGGCAGTCCGGGATTCGGCCGGTCGGTCAGGTCCACGATCCGGTAGTCCTCCCCGGCCTCGACGTTTCCGGGGATGCACCACTCGAAGAGATAGCGGCTGTACGGTGTCAGCGGCCGACACACGATCTTGGCGCGGGTCATCGACCGCCCCGCTGCCGCGTGTTCCCGGATGGTCCGGTGCCACGGCACGTTGAACCCCTCCGGCATCGGCTCCCCGGCCAGGAAGGCACCGACCGTCTCCGTCTCAGCGGGCATCGTGTACGTCTGATGAACTTCGAGCCGGAACGCGGAACGCCTGAAGTCGCGGAAGTACGCCTGCCACTCCTCCCCGTCCAGGTACACGGGATCATTCAGTCGTACGGAGTCAGAGCCATCCTCGGACACGGGCGGCCTCCTTCAGGATGTCTTCCGAGATGAGCACGACCGATTCACCCTCCGGCGTCGGGTAGGCAACGTCGTAGCCCTGGACGGCCAGCATGCCGGGTTCCCGTGTCGTGTACACGGTCGGGCAGTCGCCGTTCCCGCACTTGTCGTCGCCGCTTCGGCATGGTCCGCCGGCGATGATCCGCAGTCCGTCCACCGAAACTCCCTCCGGTCTGTGGTGAGCAAGCTACGGACCGTTGTACCCCTGTCACAAGGGCGGCCCGCCGCTCAGTCACGTAGTCGCATAGAACGGTGGAATCGGGTCACGGGCGCATGTGCTCGGAGCAGCGTCGGCAGGAGCCTCCTCCTCGGCGTCCCCGAGAAGCAGTGCCCCGGCTCGGCCCGCACGTGCACGACGCTCGCGTTCAGGCCGCGTCGGCGGCGGGCAGCTCCGCGCGGCCCGCCGTTCGCAGCGCGGCGCGGACCAGGGCGCGGCCTCTGGCCGCCGTACGGGTGCGGAAGGCGGTGCCGTCGTCGGGCCGGGGGGCGTCGGCCGGGACCGCGCAGGCGCGGCAGACGCCCTCGTGCGGGGTCGGGCGGCCGCATTCGCCGCACTCCGCCCAGTGGGCCACGGCCGGGCCGGACCGCCCGGAACGCGGTGGTTCGAGGGCCGGGGGCAGCTTGCGGGTCAGGCGGTCGCCCAGCAACGCCGAGACGGAGTGGATACGGGCGGGCAGCCCGCCCAACAGGGCCCCGGCGAGATCGCGTTCGCCGTAGCCGCGCTCCAGCCAGGCGGACACCAGCGGCGCGAGCGCCAACGCCTCGACCACGCCCAGTCGCAGCCGCGGTTCCGCGCCGACCGCCCGTAACAGCACGGCCGCCGCCGCTCCTTGGGCACCGTCCGCCGACGGAACGGCGCCGCCGAGGTCCCGCCCCGCGGGTGTCTCCGACGCCGCCGGAAGCCCGGGCGCCCTTGGCGCCCCGGACGCCTGTGACGTCTCCGACCCCGTTGGCGGCTTCGCGGCCTCGCCCGTACGGTCCGTACAGGTGGCGGCGTCAGCCGTGCCGACCGCGCTCGCACGTCGGCGCCCGGCGGGGAGGGAGGGTGTTTCCCTTCGGTCCTTTACGGGGTTGGCACCCGGGTCACCGGCGGTCGGCCCACCGGGACCCGGACAACCGGCACCCGGTACGACCTGGCACTTCGCGCCCGGACCCGGGGCGGCCTGCGGGGTGTCGTAGACGTGGACCTCGCTGACGAACGTCCCGTCCGGGCGGCGAACCTTGTGGACCCGGTAGTACCCGAAGGCGGTCAGCTCCCGCAGCGCCTTCGCGACCGCGATACGGCCCTGCGGGCTGGTGTCGGCCATCCGCCGGCCGTCCTCCGACCATCCGTCCGGGCGGGACAGCAGGTCGGCCAGCAGACCACGGGCGGTGTACGACAACCGCCGGTCCTGCAACAGCGCGTTGGGAAGAACAGTGAAACCGCACGCATGGCGGCTACGATGAATCTGCATGAGGAGGGCTTTCTCCTTGTGCCGGACCCCGGAGCGTTGGCGCGCTGCCGGGGTCACATATTGAGTTCGGGGTGACAGAACGTACCACGTTCGACACGTTCGGTTTCACCTCGCGTCAACTCCCGGCCGGGTCACGGCGTCGCCGCGTAGCAGTGGACGGTCACCACCTGAGACGCGCTCCACCGTTGATCGACCGTGGCCATCAGTTCCCAGCCCAACCGCTCGTACAGGGCTGCGGCGGCGGTATCGGACGCCACGACGTCGAGCACGGGCTGCAGACCGCGGCGTCGTGCTTCCTCCACGGCCCGGCCGATCAGAAGCGCACCGATCCCATGCCCCCTGGCCCACGGGGCGACGAACAGCCGGCTGACCACCGCGGTCAGGTCCTCACTCGTCCCGCTCCGCTCGCCCCACACGCCGGGGGCCAGATCCCCTTCGCCGCTGCGGGACAGACCGACATGGCCGACGAGACGGCCGTCGAGTTCAGCGACCCAGGCCTCCAGCAGAGAAGCCTGCGACAGCCATGCGTCGGGCCGGTCAGGCCAGTTCACCGGGTAACCATCACATCGGTGGACTTCCGCGAGAACCCTTACGCATTTCTCGACATCGCCAACGGTCCTCGGCCGGACGCGGGGACCCGGCCTCTCCACGGCCGCCCCGATGCTCCTGGTGTTCACTCCGGCATGCAAACACAGGCCCTGGCGTCACGACCAGCCAACGACGCTCCGACCGCTCAAAGCGGTGGCGCGGGATCGCCGCCCGTCACGAGAAGGCCGCCGACTCCTGCCGGGCAGAACCTGGCACCGCGCGCGGCGCTCCGCTACGCCCGAACGAGCCCCGCCCGAAAGGCGTCCCACGCGGCGGACGCGACGAGCACGACCGGGCCGGCGGGGTCCTTGGAGTCGCGGACGGCGACCACGCCGGGGACGTTACGGGCGACCTCTACGCACTCTTGTCCAGCGTTGCCGCCGCTATAGGTGGACTTCACGAACTCGAATGCGGACACCCGGACTACAGCTCCTTGAGGATTCGTTCGATCAGTCCGACCGTGTTGCGCTGCGCGAGCCCCAACCGCGAGATGCGGTCGAACAATCTGCCGTGACGGTCCGCATCAGTATCGCTCTCCAGCCAGAGCGTCGTCGAGGTGGTGTCCATGTGCACGACATCGAGAGCGCCGGGCTCAGCAAACGAGACGATGGTGAAGGCACTGGTCATACCGGGGTGGGCACCTGCGAGGCTGGGCACCACCTGAAGTTTCACGTTCGGCTGCCGGGACACGTCCAGCAAATGCCCGAGTTGCTCCCGCATGACGTCTCTGCCGCCAACCAGCTGACGTAGCGCGCCTTCGCTCATCACCGCCCACAGTTCCAGTGGCCGTCGCCCGGTCAGGCGCGCCTGGCGGACCATCCTGGACTCCACAAAGGGCTCGATCTCGTCGGGATCGTCCCAGGAGCCATTGCCCACGGCGAGCGCACGGGCGTAGTCGGCTGTCTGAAGCAGGCCGGGCACGATGGAGAGTTGCCAGGTACGCACGCCAGTGGCGATGTCCTCAAGCGCCACATACTCCACCATGGACTGAAGCTGCGGGTACTGATTCCACCAACCGCTGGCCTTGCGTCGCCCCCGGTCCGCAGCCGCGAGGGCCAGCAATCGGCCGAGCTTCACGGTGTCGTCGACCCTGTACAGCTGGCACAGCGCCCGAATGTCCGGGTCGCGCATCGGCACCCAGCCGCTCTCCATCTTGACGACCTTGGTCGCGGTCGCGCTCAGGTACTGAGCTGCCTGGTGCTGCGTCATTCCCGCTGCCAGGCGCAGCCGTTGCAGCTCGCCGCCGAGACGTCGTCCGAGCACGGTCGAAGCTCGGTTGCCGCGCGCACCACTACCGGACTTCTGCATGCCGGCCCTTCCGTAGATCACTCTCAGTGTGCCAGCAATCACTGCACAGGCAGGCGCGTTCGCTCGTTCGGGGAAGATATTCCCCGAACAGCTTGAGTGCGGGACACACATGTGGCTACGTTCAGTGCCCAGCCGCTCACCCAGCGGCGTACCCCTTGGCGGAAGTGCACCGTCCTGCCCGTTTCGCGCGGACACGGCATCGCCACCGCCCCCACCCGAGGAGCTCGCGCCCATGACCGCAGCCCAAGAGGTTCCGACGCCCTCCCCCGTATCCCCCGGCTCCGCGTCGTCCGTCCCCGCATCCCCCGCCCCCGCGTCGTCCGCCCCCGCGTCGCCCGGCCCCGTGCTCCGTGAGGACCGGCTCGACTACACGCCGTACGCCCACAACGTCGCCTTCTGCCGTCGGCGGGCCGCGCGGCTCGTCGCGGAGTGGGGGCATCCGGCACTGGCCGGCGACGCGGCCCTGCTGGTCAGCGAGTTGGCCACCAACGCGCTGTTGCACGGCACCCTGCCCGACCGGCTGTTCCGGGTCCGGCTGGTCCTCACGGCCGCGGCCCTGCGGATCGAGGTCAGCGACGCGTGCGGCGAGCGGCTGCCCGGGGTGCGCGGGGACGCCGACGCGGAGACCGGGCGCGGGCTGGTGATCGTCTCCCGGATCGCGGACGACTGGGGCATCGAGCCCCGTACCGTCGGCAAGACCGTCTTCGCCGAACTCGCCCTGGCCGCCCGGTCCGTACCGGCGAAGGGCGTGGAGACGCCGGTGGGCCCGCGCGTCGGAACGCGCGGGCCCACCGGCGGTGAGTGAGCCGGGCCGTGTCGTCGAACCGGCGTCGTACGGCGGACGGCGGTTCGACGAGGCGGCCGGAGGGCGTCAGCCCCAGGTGATCAGGCGCTTCGGCTGCTCCAGGATCGCGGCGACGTCCGCCAGGACCTTGGAGCCCAGCTCGCCGTCGACCAGGCGGTGGTCGAACGACAGGGCCAGCGTGGTGACCTGACGGGGCTTCACCTTCCCCTTGTGGACCCATGGCTGAAGCTTGATCGCGCCGACCGCGAGGATCGCGGACTCGCCGGGGTTGAGGATCGGCGTGCCCGTGTCGACGCCGAAGACGCCGACGTTGGTGATCGTCACGGTGCCGCCCGCCATGGCGGCCGGGGACGTCTTGCCCTCGCGCGCCGTGGCCACCAACTCGCTCAGTTCCGACGCGAGTTCGGGAAGGGTCTTGTCGTGCGCGTCCTTGATGTTCGGCACGATCAGGCCGCGCGGGGTGGCGGCGGCGATGCCCAGGTTGACGTAGTGCTTGCGCACGATCTCCTGGTTCGCCTCGTCCCACGCGGCGTTGATGTCCGGGTTGCGGCGGATCGCCACCAGCAGCGCCTTGGCGATGATGAGCAGCGGGTTGACCCGGACCCCGGCGAGGTCCTTGTCCGCCTTGAGCTCCGCGACCAGCTTCATCGTGCGCGTCACGTCGACGGTCACGAACTCCGTGACGTGCGGCGCGGTGAAGGCGCTGCCGACCATCGCCTGGGCGATGGCCTTGCGTACGCCCTTGACCGGGATGCGGGTCTCCCGGGCGCCCGGGACGGCGGAGCCGGCGGACGGCTCCTCGGCGAGCACGGGAGCCGGGGCCTGGGCCGGGGTCCGGGCCGGCTCGGCGGGCGTCGGCGCGGCGGCCGGAGCCGGTTGGGCCTGCGCCGCCACGAGCGCGGCCGCCGCGTGCACGTCCTCGCGGGTGATGATCCCGCCCGCGCCGGTCGGCACGACGGTCGTCAGGTCGATGCCCAGGTCCTTCGCCAGCTTGCGCACCGGCGGCTTGGCGAGCGGCCGGTTCTCCCGGGCCGCCGTGGTCACGGAACCGGAACCGGGAGCGGAGCCGGAGCCGTTGCCGGGACCGTGGCCGTGGCCGTTCAGCTCGCCCTGCACCGCCGCCGCGGCGGCCGACGCGGCCGCGCGGGCCGCCGCCGCGTCGCCCTTGCGGGCGCGCCGCTTGGTGGAGGTCTCGGCCACGCCGTACCCGACCAGGACCGGCTGGCGTCCCGAGCCGGTCGCGGGGGCCGCGGGCTCCGCGGGGGCCGCCGGGGGCTCCTGGGCCACGGCCGGCTCCGGGGCGGCGGCCGGGGCCCCACCGCCGGGGGCCACGTCCACCGCGATGATCACCTCGCCGACGTCGACGGTCGTGCCCTCGGGGAAGCGCAGCTCGTGCACCACGCCGTCGAACGGGATCGGCAGCTCCACGGCCGCCTTCGCCGTCTCGACCTCGCACACGACCTGCCCGTCCGTGACGGCGTCACCGGGCTGGACGTACCACTTGAGGATCTCCGCCTCGGTCAGACCCTCGCCCACGTCGGGCATCTTGAACTCGCGGACGCGAGCGGCGTTGGAAGTGTCGGTCGTCATCGTTGTCACGCCCCAGTCCTCAGTACGCCAGCGAGCGGTCGACGGCGTCGAGCACACGGTCGAGACCCGGCAGGTATTCGTCCTCCAGCCGCGCCGGCGGGTACGGGGCGTGGTAGCCGCCGACCCTCAGCACCGGCGCCTCCAGGTGGTAGAAGCAGCGCTCCGTGATGCGAGCGGCGATCTCGGCCCCGGAGCCGTAGAACACCGGCGCCTCGTGGACCACGACGAGCCGGCCGGTCTTCTCGACCGAGGTCTGGATGGCGTCGAAGTCGATCGGGGACATCGACCGCAGGTCCAGGACCTCGATCGACCGGCCCTCCTCCTCGGCCGCCTCGGCCGCCGCCAGGCAGACCTTCACCATCGGCCCGTACGCGACGAGCGTGAGGTCGGAGCCGGTGCGCGCCACGGCGGCGCGGTGCAGCGGGCCGGGGATGGCGTCGGTGGCGACCTCGCCCTTGTCCCAGTAGCGGCGCTTCGGCTCGAAGAAGATGACCGGGTCGTCGCTCTGGACCGCCTGCTGCATCATCCAGTACGCGTCGCTCGCATTCGATGGCGAGACCACCTTCAGGCCCGCCACGTGCGCGAACAGGGCCTCGGGGGACTCACTGTGGTGCTCGACCGCGCCGATGCCGCCGCCGTACGGGATCCGTACGACGACCGGCATCTTGACCTTGCCGAGCGCGCGGGCGTGCATCTTGGCGAGCTGAGTGACGATCTGGTCGTACGCCGGGAAGACGAAGCCGTCGAACTGGATCTCCACGATCGGCCGGTAGCCGCGCAGGGCCAGACCGATCGCGGTGCCGACGATGCCGGACTCCGCGAGCGGGGTGTCGATCACCCGCTCCTCACCGAAGTCCTTCTGGAGCCCGTCGGTGATCCGGAAGACGCCGCCCAGCTTGCCGACGTCCTCACCCATGATGAGGACCTTGGGGTCGGTTTCGAGGGCCTTGCGCAGCGACTCGTTGAGCGCCTTCGCGATCGACATCTTTTCCACGGCCATGGCTACTTGCCCTCCTCGACGTCGGCGAACGACGCCTGGTACGCGGCGAACTGCGCACGCTCCTCGTCGACGAGCGGGTTCCCGTCGGCGTAGACGTGGTCGAACATGGCCATCGGGTCAGGATCGGGCATCGACCGCACCGCCTCGCGCACGCGCTTGCCGAGGGCCTCGCTCTCGGCCTCCAGCTCGGTGAAGAACGCCTCGTCGGCGGCGCCCTCCTGCTCCAGATACCTGCGCAGCCGCAGGATCGGGTCCTTGGCCTCCCACGCGGCGCGCTCCTCGTCCGCCCGGTACTTCGTCGGGTCGTCGGAGGTGGTGTGCGCGCCCATGCGGTAGGTGAACGCCTCGATGAGCATGGGGCCCTCGCCCCGGCGGGCCCGCTCCAGCGCCGCCCTGGTGACGGCCAGGCAGGCGAGCACGTCGTTGCCGTCGACGCGGACCCCGGGGAAGCCGTAGCCCTGCGCGCGCTGGTAGAGCGGGACGCGGGTCTGCTTCTCGGTGGGCTCGGAGATCGCCCACTGGTTGTTCTGGCAGAAGAAGACGACCGGGGCGTTGTAGACCGCGGAGAACGTGAAGGACTCGGCGACATCCCCCTGGCTGGAGGCGCCGTCGCCGAAGTACGCGATCACGGCCGAGTCCGCGCCGTCCTTGGCGACGCCCATGGCGTAGCCGGTGGCGTGCAGGGCCTGCGAGCCGATGACGATCGTGTACAGGTGGAAGTTGTTGCTGTTGGGGTCCCAGCCGCCGTTGTTCACGCCGCGGAACATGCCGAGGAGATTGGTCGGGTCCACGCCCCGGCACCAGGCGACGCCGTGCTCGCGGTAGGTCGGGAAGACGTAGTCGTCGTCGCGCAGAGCCCGGCCGGAGCCGATCTGGGCGGCCTCCTGGCCCAGCAGCGAGGCCCACAGGCCCAGTTCGCCTTGGCGCTGGAGGGCGGTGGCCTCGGCGTCGAAGCGACGGGTGAGGACCATGTCCCGGTACAGACCGCGCAGTTCCTCCGCGGTCAGGTCCACCTGGTAGTCGGGGTGCTCCACGCGCTCGCCCTCGGGCGTCAGCAGCTGTACGAGCTCGGGCTCGGGACTGCGCGGCGCCCGGGCGGGCGCCTTGGCCGGCTTCTTCGCGGTCGCCCTCGCGGGCTTCTTCGCGGTCGCCGTCGTCGTCGACTTCGCGGCCGCGGGCGTCTTCGCCGTTGCCGTCGTCTTCGCGGTCGTCTTCACGGCGCTGGTCCGCTTGCTGCTGCGTCGCGGTGTGCGCGCGGCAGTGCTCTCCACGGTCACGTGCGTGCTCCTCCGTCGGTCCGGCCCCCGGGGTCTGCCGGGAAGCCAGTGCGGCTCGCCTGCTCCCGTACCCGTGCACGGGGTGGGTGCCGCTCGGTCCGGGGGACAGGCGTGACAGGTGCCCCGGCGAGCGCCCTGTCAAAAGCACGTTACCCAGTACGCCGCATAACTGCGAAACCCTGTCTGACCTGCGATTTTGCTTGGATTTCCAAGTAAATCGAAAAAGTCGGGAACTCTCGCTGGTCACAGCGCTGGGAACAGCCTTGTGGGTCGCCGGAACAACGGCACGTTATCCCGCCGTTCGGCGGCAGGGAAGAGGCGAGTGTGTGAGACTGCGTTTTGTGCGCGAACAAGGAAAAATCACTGTTTTTCTGCTGGACGACCATGAAGTGGTCCGGCGCGGGGTCCACGAATTGCTGTCGGTCGAGGACGACATCGAGGTGGTCGGCGAGGCGGGCACGGCGGAGGACGCGCTGGTCCGCATCCCGGCGACGCGGCCCGACGTGGCGGTGCTCGACGTGCGGCTGCCGGACGGCAGCGGGGTGGAGGTTTGCCGGGAGATCCGTTCGCAGGACGAGAACGTCAAGTGCCTGATGCTCACCTCTTACGCCGACGACGAGGCGCTGTTCGACGCGATCATGGCGGGGGCCTCGGGGTATGTGCTGAAGGCGATCCGCGGCACGGAACTGCTGAACGCGGTGCGCGACGTGGCGGCCGGGAAGTCGCTGCTGGACCCGGTCGCGACCGCGCAGGTGCTGGAGCGGCTGCGGGAGGGGAAGAAGGGCGGCGACGAACGGCTGGCCTCGCTCACCGAGCAGGAGCGCAAGATCCTCGACCTGATCGGGGAGGGGATGACGAACCGGGCGATCGGGGAGCGGCTGCACCTCGCGGAGAAGACCATCAAGAACTACGTCTCCAGCCTGCTCTCCAAGCTGGGGATGGAACGGCGGTCGCAGGCCGCCGCGTACGTGGCCCGGCTCCAGGCGAAGAAGGGCTGAGCGGGCCGCGTCGGGCGGTTGCTCGGCCGCCGGTCGGCCGTGGTCCCGGGCGGTGCGCGCCGGGCGGCTGATCGTCAGGCGGCTGCTCGTCGGGCGGCTGCTCGTCGAGCTTCTCCGCGCGGGCGGACGGGCGTGCGGAGGGAGCGGCGGGCGGCCCGGCCGGTCGGCCGTGGTCCCGGGCGGTCTTCGGGACTTTGGTCCCGGCCCAACCGGGGCGGCGGCCTCTTCCCGCCGCCCCGGCGGCGCCGGGAGAGTGGAGGCCATGCCCTCTGAGGATCTCCACGCGCTCGACCTGCTCGGCCGCGTCGCGTACGGCCGGCTGGCGACGAGCATGCGGGCCCTTCCGATACTGGCCGTGGCCCGGCACATCGTGGCCGACGGCCGGGTCGTCCTGCGGATGCACGAGGGCCTCGGCTACCACGACGCCTGCGACGGCACGGTCGTGGCGTACGGGGCGGACAACTACAACACCGGGCCATCGGAGGACGACGAGGGGCTGTGGTCCGTGCAGTTCACCGGTCCGGCCCGGATCGTGCGCCCGACCCCCGGCCAGCGGGAGCGCTTCGGCGCCGCCCCGGCCCTGGTCAACGGCGAGCCCTTCGCCCCGGCCTATCTCGCGGTCGCCCCGCACTTCGTCACCGTGCACACGCTGGGTCTCCACGCACACTCCGGGCCCTCACGCAAGTCAGCCGAACCGCAACGCAGCGTGATCTAACATCTGGCGAGTGTCGCGCTCATCTGTACCGCTTCCTTCCGCTCCGCCGGATTCCTCCGCCCCGCCGGGCGGTGATCTGCTGTGCCCGACCGTGCCCCGGCCGCCGGTCCCGCGCTCGTCGATCCCCCGCCCGGCGGTGCCACGTCCGGCCGTCCCCCGCCCGGCCCCGGCCCACCCGGCCGAGCGCCTTCCGGCCCGGGGCCGCCCGGCGGAGAGCCTTCCGGCCGCAGGTCATCCGGCGGCGGAGAGCCCGCCGGTCCCCGGCCGCCCGGCGGAGAGCGTGCCCGTCCCCGGCCGCCCGGGCGCGGACCGTCCCGGAGCGGATCACGCGACCGCCCGCCGCGCGAGCGTGGACCAGGCGGCCGTCGGGCACCCGGGCACGGACCGGGCCGACGGCGGCCGGACCGCCGGGAGCCGGACCGCCGTGCCGCGCCCGCCCGTTCCGCCGGTGGAGGAGGTGCTGGGGCGCCGCCCCGGCGTCGGCAGGCTGCTGAGCTGCGAGCCCGTCGCGCAGGGGCTGCTCAACCAGAGCTACCGGGTCTCCACCACCCGCGGCTCCTACTTCCTCAAGCACCACCTCGACGCCTCCACCGGCGACCGCGCCACGATCCTCCGCCAGCACCGCGCCATCCGGCGGCTCCAGTCGCTCGGCGTACCGGTCGCCCCGCCCGTCGAGGACATCGACGGCGACACGGTCACGGAGGTCGGCGGCCGGTGCTACGCCCTGCACCCCTGGGTCGAGGGCCTGCACCGGGCCGGTGACCGGCTCACCGTCGCCGACTCGTGGCGGCTCGGCGCCCTGCTGGGGAGCGTGCACACCGGGCTGGAGCGGGTCATGGGGGCGCCCCCGGAGCCCGCCGGGCGGTCCGGGAAGCACCCGAGCCCGGACCCGGTGGACACCTTCGCGCTGATCGACGAGCTGCTGGCGGCCGCGCGCGGGCGCCGCCGCCGCGACTGCTTCGACGAGCTGGCCGAACACCGGCTGCTGGAGCGGCGCGCCCTGCTGGAACGGCACGCCGACCGCCGGCCCCCCGCCCCCGACGCCCCGGCCACCGGCTGGGTACACGGCGACTTCCACCCGCTGAACGTGCTCTACCGGGGCGCGGAGCCGGTCGCGATCCTCGACTGGGACCGGCTGGGCGTCCAGCCCCGTGCGGAGGAGGCGGTACGGGCGGCGGCGATCTTCTTCGTACAGCCCGGCGGCAAGCTGGAGCTGACGAAGGTAGGGGCGTACGCGGCGGCCTACCGGCGGACGGCCGGCGCGGGGGCGGCGGAGCTGGCCGCGGCGGTGCACCGGGTGTGGTGGGAGCGGCTCAACGACTTCTGGATACTGCGCTGGCGGTACTGCCTGCACGACCGGAGGGCCGACCCGCAGTTCCCCGCGGTGTCGGCCCTGGCGGTCTGGTGGACGCGCGAGTACGAGGCGGTGCGCGAGGCCTTCACGGGCTGAGGCGCTCCCGGCCCGGGACGGCGGAACGTCCGCGTCGAGAAAGAGGACGGGGCAGGGGCCGGGGCAGAACCCGAGCCCCGGAAAGGCGACGGGGCCGCGGGGCTGCCGGGCCCCGCGGCCCGTTCGTCACCGGCTGGCGGCCCCGTCCGTCACCGGGCGGCAGCCCCGTCCGTCACTGGGTCGAGCTGGTCGTGTTCCCCAGCCCGCCGGGCAGGGTCCCGCCCGGCGCTCCGCCGCCGTCCGTCGTGCCGGTGCCGCCGTCGCTGCTGCTGCCGCCCGGGTTGGTCCCGGTCCCGGTGCTGCTGTCGCCCGTACCCGTGCTGGTGCTGTCGCCCGTGCCGGAGCTGGTGCCCTCGTTCGTCTTCCCCGTACCCGCGTCGGTGCCCGTGCCGTTGTCGGTGTTGCCGCCCGTGTCCGGGTTCGACGGTTCGTCGGAGGACGGCTCGGTCGGCTGGGTCTGGCGGGGCGGCGGGGTGTACGAGTGCCGGGGCCACGTCCCCTGCTGGTCGCCGCTGGAGTTCTCCGGCTGCTGGTTCTGCTCGGTCTCCTGGTCGCTCGGCGTCGGCGAGTCCTCCGGCGAGGTCGTCGAACTGGTCGTCGGAGCCGGCTGCTTCTCGTGCTTCTTGCCGCCGCTGTCCGCCGCGTTGAGCGCCAGCGCGACGCCGGCGCCGATGGCGATCAGCGCGAGCACGACGAACAGCCAGAGCTTGCCGCGCCCGCCACCGGCCTGGTAGCCGCCCTCGTAGCCGCCGTCGTCCGGGTTCATCGGCGGCAGGATCGGCCCCTGCGAGGTCTCCCCGTGCTGCGGTTGGCTCATCATCCGCGTGCCGCCGGTGACGCCCATGGGCGGGGTGTGCCCGGCCTCGTGCATGGCGACCGGGCCGGTGCTCCACGCGCCGGTGTGGCCGCCCTGCGCCTGGAGCATCTGCAGGCTGTACTGGACCAGGCCGCGCATCTCCTCGGCGCTCTGGAACCGGTCGTCCGGGTCCTTCGCGAGCGAGCGCATGACCAGCCCGTCCAGCTCCGGCGGGACCTCGTCCAGCACCTGCGACGGCGGAACCGGCATGTCCTGCACATGCTGGTACACCACGGACAGCGGCGTCTCGCCCGTGAACGGGGGCCGCAGCGCGAGGAGTTCGTACAGCAGGCAGCCCGTCGCGTACAGGTCGGAGCGGTGGTCGACGGCCTTGCCCAGCGCCTGCTCCGGGGAGAGGTACTGCGGCGTGCCCATGACCATGCCGGTCTGTGTCATCGTCGACTGCGCGCCGTGCAGCGCGCGGGCGATGCCGAAGTCCATCACCTTGACCGCGCCCGAGTTGGTGATGATGACGTTGGCGGGCTTGATGTCACGGTGCACGATGCCGTGCTGGTGCGAGTAGGCGAGCGCCTCCAGCACCCCCGAGACGATGATCAACGCCTGCTCGGGGGGCGGGGCTTCGGCGCTGAGCAGCAGATCGCGGATGGTGTGGCCCTCGACCAGCTCCATCACGATGTAGGGGACGGTCTGGCCGCCCACGACGTCCTCGCCGGAGTCGTACACGGCGACGATCGCGTGGTGGTTGAGGCCGGCGACCGACTGCGCCTCGCGCGTGAACCGGGCCTTGGAGACCGGGTCCTCGGCGAGATCGGAACGCAGCAGCTTCACCGCGACGGTGCGTCCCAGCCTGACGTCCTCGGCGGCGTAGACCTCCGCCATGCCGCCCCGGCCGAGCCGGTGGGTCATCCGGTAGCGACCGTCACCGACGACGCCGCCGACGCCCCAGGAGTCGGTGCCATCCGAGACTCCGCCGCCGTTTGCTTCGGAATCGGGTGCCATCAGTCCTCGCCGTCGTATCTGTCCGCGCGTCCGCGGGTTCTCACGGTGTCCAAGGGCTGTCCGTCGTCCCCGGAGGGCGCACGACGACGGCTGCGACGCCTCGCCGCGTTGTCGGAACGCCCGGACAACCCAGTATGCGTGCGCCCCTCCGCCTTGCGATGCACCACCTCTGACGCCGCCCGCCGGTCCACCGGCGAAGAGCGGGACAGCCCTTGGCTGCATTGCCACGTCACGCTACAGCCTCCGGCGGACACGCGTTTTCCGAGCGGACCGTCCACCGGACCGGCGACGGGCCGCCCGCGCGCGTTACGTGCGATTCCTGTGATGCTTCCGAGACGCTTCCTGTGCGGAGGGTCACGGAACGGGCTCCCGGCTTGACGTGTCGGACCCCTGGGGCAGACTTGGCCCGTCACAGGGATCACGCGTGGTTCGCGCGCCGAGGGGGAAGCAAGTCATGAGCCAGGACGGCGCACACGGCGCGCAGAGCGCGCAGGGCCGCTACGCGGGCGGTTCGGTCGCCGGCGGCCGGTACCAGCTCCGCGACCTGCTCGGCGAGGGCGGGATGGCGTCCGTATACCTGGCGTACGACTCCGCGCTGGACCGGCAGGTCGCGATCAAGACCCTGCACACGGAGCTGGGGCGCGAGCAGTCGTTCCGCGAGCGGTTCCGCCGCGAGGCGCAGGCCGTTGCGAAACTGCAGCACACCAACATCGTCTCGGTCTTCGACACCGGCGAGGACGAGCTCGGCGGCGCGCTCATGCCGTACATCGTCATGGAGTACGTGGAGGGCCGGCCGCTGGGCTCCGTGCTCCAGGAGGACATCCGCGCCCACGGCGCGATGCCCGCCGAACGGGCGCTCAAGGTGACCTCCGACGTGCTGGCCGCGCTGGACACCAGCCACGAGATGGGGCTGGTCCACCGCGACATCAAGCCGGGCAACGTCATGGTGACCAAGCGCGGCGTCGTGAAGGTCATGGACTTCGGCATCGCCCGTGCCATGCAGTCCGGCGTCACGTCGATGACGCAGACCGGCATGGTCGTCGGCACCCCGCAGTACCTCTCCCCCGAACAGGCCCTGGGCCGCGGCGTCGACGCCCGCTCCGACCTGTACTCGGTCGGCATCATGCTGTTCCAGCTGCTGACCGGCCGCCTCCCCTTCGACGCGGACTCGCCGCTCGCCATCGCGTACGCGCACGTCCAGGAGGAGGCGGTCGCGCCCTCCGCCATCAACCGCGCGATCACTCCGGCGATGGACGCGCTCGTCGCCCGCGCGCTGCGGAAGAACCCGAACGAACGCTTCCCGAGCGCCGCCGCGATGCAGGACGAGATAGCCCGGGTGCTGAACGCGGGCGGGCAGACGGGCGCCCCGGTGATCATCGCGGGCGGCGCCCCGGTGAACAGCGGATCCGGCGTCGGCTCGGCGGTCTTCCCGCCGGTCGACCAGAGCGCCCCGGCGCAGCAGAGCGTCCAGACGCCGTACCAGCCGGGCCCGTACCCGTCGGCCGCCCAGCCCGGTCCGTACGGCCCATCGGCCCCGACGCCCGCGCCCGGCCCGTCGTACGGCTATCCGCAGGCGGCCCCGGCGTACCCGAACCAGGCGTCGATGGCCCCGATGCAGCCGACGGGGCACCCGACACCGCCGCCGTACACGGGCGGGCCGGCGACGCGGACGAGCGGCGGCCCCGGCAAGAGCGGGGGCGGGTCGAAGCGGACCACCGCGATCGTCGTCGGCGCGATCGCGGTCGCCCTGGTCGCGGTCGGCAGCCTGATCGCGGCCATCTCGCTCAAGGACGGGGGCTCGGGCAGCGCCTCCGGCACGAACGACACCCCGCCCGCGGCGAGCGAGCACAAGCCTCCGGAGCGCAACCGCACGATGAAGACCGAGGCGTGCACGGACGCCATGGAGGACAGCGACGACCCGGACAAGGTCGACGCGCCGAGCTTCCTCTACAAGGACTTCCTCTCGGCCAAGGCGTGCGCGGACGCGGCCGGCTGGGTCGTCAAGAAGGTCAAGGTGCCGGGGAACGCCTATGCCGAGGACCAGGTCATCGACCAGTTCCCCTCGGCGGGCACCGCCGTGAACAAGACCGGGGCCAAGTTCGAGCTGCGCGTCGCCACGGGCGACCCGGCCTGACGGGCGACCCCGGCTGACGGGCGACCCCGGCTGACGGGCGACCCGGTTCGACGGGCTGCCCGGTTCGACGGAGGCGGGGGGCGGGCCGGCCGGGGTCCGCAGGGCTTTCGCCTCCGTGCGACTTTCGTACGGAATCCGCACGACCTCCGCACGGCCTCTGCGCGGCCCCGCACGGTTCGCGCACACTTCGGTTCCGCGCACCTCTGGCTCCTCCGGAGCGGGTCCGGGACCCCGGAGGGGCGGGTCCGGGGCGGCTTCGGTACGCGTCCGGGGCGGGCCCGCATGTCGGCCACCACGGACAGGAGTTGCCCTTTATATCCGAGATGCCGGACATAAAGGCGCATGTGACGCTGACCTCATGGCTCAAGGACTCCTGCCTTCGCGATCCACGAGGTGCGTGGCCTGCCTCATACTCTCGGCGGGCGCGGCCCTGGGGGCCGCCGCCGGTCAGGCGCACGCCGACCGGCGCGACCCGAGCGAGTCCCCGGGCGCGGTCGACGCCCCGATGACGCCGTCCACATCGTCCGGATTCGCCTCGTCCACGTCCACCTCGCCCCGGTCCACGACCACGGCGTCCGGGTCCGCTGCGCCCCCGACCGGTTCGCCCGCGTCGACTCCGGCCGACCCGCCCGCGTCGACTCCGACCCGCCCGTCCGCGTCCGCGCCCGCGGCGTTCACAGGGTCGGCGACGTCCGGGAGCGCGACCCGCCCCTCCGCCTCCCCGGCGGCCGCCCCGCCGAGCGGGGCCCTCACCCCTTCGGTCGATCCGGCCGCGATATCCGCGGCGTCCTCCCCCGGAAGCGGATCACCATCCCCCGCTTCCCCCACTTCCCCCGCCCCCTCCGGCACACAGCCCTCCCCCTCGGCCTCGGCCTCCGCCCACGCTTCAGCGTCCCCCTCCCCTCCCCGCTCACCCTCCCCCTCCGTCTCCGTCTCCGTCTCCGAGATCGGGCCGGAACGCCCCGTGGCGCAGCCCTCCGCCGCCGGGCACATATCCAGCGAGGACCAGCAGCGGACCGGCCGCCCCCTCCCGCCGCGCTCACCGTGGGAACTCGCGGAGGAGGACGACCTCTTCGACGAGCCGGGGGCGGACCCGGCGGCGGCCGACCCGGAGCCGATGCCGCCCGCCGGGACGACGTCCCTGCCGGACTCACCTCCGGGAAGCGGCCGCAACGCGCCGCAGGCCCTGGGCGACCCCACCGTCCGACAGGCCCACCAGGTCTCCCTGGGGGCCGGAATCGCACTCGTCGGACTGGGCCTCGGCTTCCTGGCGCTGCGCCTGCGCCGCGTGAACTGAACGCCCCGCTCACTCCGTACGCATACTCGGTATACAGAGCGCTCCTACCCGGTATGCCCAGGGCTCCCATGCACGCGGCGGCGACTTGCACCACCCCGCATACTCGGTATACATACTCAGTATGTCGATCCGCCATGGGCTACTGGCCCTGCTGGAGCGGGGCCCCAGATACGGCTCCCAGCTCCGTACCGAATTCGAGTCGCGCACCGGCTCCACCTGGCCGCTCAACGTCGGCCAGGTGTACACGACACTGGGTCGCCTGGAGCGCGACGGCCTGGTCGTCCAGGACGACGAGGACGACCAGGGACACACCCTCTACGCGATCACCGACGCCGGGCGCGTCGAGCTGCGGAACTGGTTCGAGACGCCGGTCGACCGCAGCAGCCCGCCCCGGGACGAGCTGGCCATCAAGCTCGCCATGGCGGTCGGTGCGCCGGGCGTGGACCTCCGGGCCATCATCCAGGCCCAGCGCCATCACACCGTGAAGGCGATGCAGGACTACACCCGGCTCAAGGCCCAGGCGCTCGCCGACGTCCCGGCCAACCGCGACGAGGTCGCCTGGCTGCTCGTGCTCGAACAGCTGATCTTCCAGGCGGAGGCCGAGGCCCGCTGGCTGGACCACTGCGAGTCCCGGCTGGTCCGCCTCGCCGAGGCCGCCGCCACCCAGCCGGAGCCCGAGACGCGCCCGGCGGGACGTCCGGCGGGACGTGCTCCGGCCCGCTTCGGACGCCCGCGCGTCCGGGGCTGACCGCGGCTCCCACCGTTCATCCGCGTGCCCGCCCGGCCCCGGTCACCGCCGGGCCGGGCCCGTACGCACCCCGAGCCGACGCCGGACCACTCCGACGTACGGCCCCGACGCACTCCGGCGTCCGCGCATCGGCCCGATCCGCACCTCCGGCACCGGCCCGATCCGGATGTCCCGCCTCGGCCCGATCCGGCGTCCCGCGTCGGCCCACAGAACCGTTCCAAGGGGGAATCACCCACCATGTCCTCGCCCGTCCCGTCCCGGCCCGGATCCTCGTCCGGAGCACCGTCCGGCCCGCCGTCGTCCGGCGGGGAGCCGGTGCTCGAACTCCGGAGCCTCACCCGCACCCACGGCAGCGGCGTCGCGGAGGTGCACGCCCTGCGCGGCATCGACCTGTCGGTGTACGCCGGTGAACTCGTCGCCGTGATGGGGCCGTCCGGTTCCGGCAAGTCCACCCTGCTCACCATCGCCGGCGGGCTGGACACCGCGACCAGCGGCCAGGTCATCATCGAGGGGCAGGACATATCCGTGCTCGGCCGCAAGGGCGTCGCCGCCCTGCGCCGCCGCAGCGTCGGCTACGTCTTCCAGGACTACAACCTGATCCCGGCCCTCACCGCCGCCGAGAACATCGCCCTGCCGCGCGAGCTCGACGGGGTCTCCGTCCGCAAGGCGCGCAAGGAGGCCCGTGCGGCGCTGGAGGAGATGAACCTCATCCAGCTCGCCGACCGGTTCCCCGACGAGATGTCCGGCGGCCAGCAGCAGCGGGTGGCGATCGCCCGCGCCCTGGTGGGCGACCGGCGCCTGGTGCTCGCTGACGAACCGACCGGGGCCCTCGACTCCGAGACCGGCGAGGCCGTCCTGGCGCTGCTGCGCACCCGTTGCGACCGGGGCGCGGCCGCCGTCATGGTGACGCACGAACCGCGGTACGCGGCGTGGGCGGACCGGGTCGTGTTCCTGCGGGACGGCTCGATCGTCGACCAGACGCTCACCGTCGGCGCCGACGCGCTGCTGACCGCCGAGGGCGCCCAGTGAGCGTGTTCACGGGCTGGCGCGCCGCCCTCCGGATAGCCAGGCGGGACGCGGCGCGCGCCAAGGCCCGCAGCGCGCTGGTGATCGCGATGATCGCGGTGCCGGTGCTCGGCGTCACGGCCCTGGACGTGACGTACTGGAGCATGACGCCGACCGTCGCGGAGACGCTGACCGCCGGGATGGGTTCGGCGGACGCCCTGTTCAGCGACCAGCGGATGGGCCCGCTGGAGCAGATGCCCGACGCGGAGATGTACCAGCAGGTCGAGGAGGGGGAGGAGGGCCGACCGACCGAGACCCCTCCCCCGGTCGACGTGCCGAAGACGTTCCCCAAGGGCTCGCGCGGAATCAGCATCCAGTCCGTGCCGGCGAGCGTCACCACCGAGTACGGCATCGCGGACGCCACCGTCTACGAGTTCCCCACCTCGGACGAGATGGCCCGCGGCAAGGCCGACCTGGTGCGCGGCGCCTACCCGCACGGGCCGGGCGAGGTGGCCGCCACCGAGCCGTTCCTCAAGGCGACCGGGCTGCGGGTCGGGTCGACCACCACCGTGCGCAACTCCGGCGAGACCTACAAGATCACCGGTGTCGTCGAGCAGCCGCACGATCTGGCGGCCAAGGCGCTGTTCGCGGACCCCGGGACGGTCATCGCCCCGTGGGCGGCCAAGGCCGAACGCGACAAGAAGGTGCTGCCGCCGAACGTCGGCTCCATGGAATGGCTGGTCAAGGGCCCCGCCGGGACCGGCGTGACCTGGCCCGACATCCTGAAGGCCAACGCGGCGGGCGTGCTCGTCACCTCCCGGCAGGTCGTCCTCGACCCGCCGCCGGACTCCGAGGTCCCGCTGGCCAAGAAGTACCAGGAGGAGGACTGGGGCGGCTCCGGGGGGAGCAGCCCCGCCCTGGTCACCGTGGTGGTCATGACGGTCCTGGAGATCGTGCTGCTCGCCGGACCGGCCTTCGCGGTCGGGGCGCGCCGCTCCCGCCGCCAGCTCGGCCTGCTCGGCACCTGCGGCGGGGACCGGCGGCACATCCGGTCCGTGGTGCTCGGCGGCGGTCTGGTGCTCGGCGGCATCGGCGCCGTGACCGGCGTGGTGGCCGGGCTCGGGCTCACCGCGGCGTTGCGGCCCGTGATCGAGGAGTGGGTGGGACACCGCTTCGGCGGCCTCGCCATCCGCCCGACGGAACTGCTCCTGATCGCCGTGATCGGCCTGGTCACCGGCGTGTTGGCCGCGTTCGCCCCGGCCGTCGTGGCGAGCCGGCAGTCCATCCTGGAGTCGCTCACCGGCCGTCGCGGCGTCCGGCGCTCGTCCCGGGTGCTGCCTCTCGTGGGCGTGTGCGTGCTGGCGCTCGGCTGCGTCGTCGCCGCCTACGGCGGCACCACCGGGGACTCGACGATGGTCTCCGGCGGCTCGGTCGTCGCCGAACTCGGCGTGCTGGCCTGCATCCCGGTGATCGTCGGCTTCCTCGGGCGGCTCGGCAACCGGCTGCCGCTCTCGCCGCGGATGGCGCTGCGCGACGCGGCCCGCAACCGCGGCCGCACGGCCCCCGCGGTCGCCGCGGTCATGGCGGCCGTGGCCGGTTCGGTGGCGATCGCCACCTACTCGGCCAGCCAGGTGGCCGAGCAGCAGTACCGGTACACCCCCAGCCTCACCTCGGGGACCATCCTGGTCAGGGCGGCCGACAACGAAGTGGCCGCGAAGCTGCCTCTGGCGCGGGCCGCCGTCGAACGGAGCCTGCCCGTCACCGGCGGACACTCCGACTTCAATCGGGTCTGGGCGGGCAGCGACTGCGACGTCTACTACGAGGAGGAGAACGCCTGCGGCACCATGCAGCTGGTCAAGCCCGTCGGCGAGGGCCACAGCTGCCCGCTCAAGGGCGAGGGCGCCAAGGAACTCGCCTCGCGGCTCTCCTCGGAGGAGCATCGGAAGCTGATGCGCACCCCTGCCTGCCTGGGCGAGCACGACGCCCCGAGCCCCTTCCCCGGCGACGAGAGCCAGATCCTGGTCGCGGACGCGAGCATCCTGAGCACGTATGTGAAGCTCGACGACCCGGCGGCCGTCAAGGCACTGGAGGCGGGCACCCCGGTGCTGCTCAACCCGGCGTACGCGAAGGACGGTGAGATCACCCTCAAGTCCGTCCACACGTACAACGACCGCGACAAGGAGAACCGGAAGCTGCACCCGGGCAAGGCCCGGACCACCACGGACCGGCTGAAGGTGTACGTGGCCGCGGAGAAGTACGCGGCCACCCCCGGCCTCCGCCTGATCCTGCCGCAGCAGACCGCGGACCGGCTCGGCCTGCACACCGCACCGGCCGGCAGCGTGTACACCGTCTCGCACGCCCCGACGGACGCCGAGCAGCAGCGGAGCAACGCGGCGCTCCAGCAGATCGGCAACGGCTTCTGGACCCAGATCGACTCCGGCCCCGGCCGGGGGGACGACTCCATGATGGTGGTTCTCACCCTGTTCGCCGGGCTGGTGACGCTGGGCGCGGCCGCGATCACGACCGGTCTCGCCAAGGCGGACGCCGAGGCCGACCTCAACACCCTGAGCGCGGTCGGCGCGCCGCCGACGGTCCGGCGGAAGCTCTCCGGCTTCCAGTGCCTGGTGGTGGCGCTCACGGGGGTGGTGCTGGGCACGGTCGCGGGCCTGGTGCCCGCGGTGGCGCTGCGCCTCATCGACCTGCGCGAGGCGCTGGCGGAGATGCGGCTCGAACCGATGCAATCGGCGTACACGCCGATCGAGGTCCCCTGGGAAACGCTCGGCCTGCTCGTCGTGGGCGTCCCGCTGCTCGCCGGGCTGCTCGCGGCGCTGATCACCAAGTCGCGCCTGACGCTGGCGCGGCGGGCCGGCTGACGGCCCGCGGCCGTTCCGGCGGGCCCGAACGGCCTGCGGCCGTTCGGGCGGAACGGCGTCCCGGTGCCCTCGCAGACGGTGGATCAACCGTTTGCGGGGGCACCACCGTGTTGCACGGCAGGTGTGGGAGACAATGACGCCATGGAGATGCCGAGGAATGAACGGTCGCAGGAGCACCCCCAAGTCCTCGTGGTGGGGCAGGACGGCATGGCGATCGGCGGCGGTGGCACTGACGACGAGTCGCGTGAGGTCCCGGTGACGGAGATGGTCGAACAGCCCGCGAAGGTCATGCGCATCGGCAGCATGATCAAGCAGCTCCTGGAAGAGGTGAGGGCGGCTCCTCTCGACGAGGCGAGCCGCGTCAGGCTCAAGGAGATCCACGCCAGCTCCGTGAAGGAACTGGAGGACGGCCTCGCCCCGGAGCTGGTGGAGGAGCTGGAGCGGCTCTCCCTGCCGTTCACCGAGGAGACGGTGCCGTCCGAAGCGGAGCTCCGGATCGCACAGGCCCAGTTGGTGGGCTGGCTGGAGGGGCTGTTCCACGGCATCCAGACGGCGCTGTTCGCCCAGCAGATGGCGGCACGGGCCCAGCTTGAGCAGATGCGCCGCGCCCTGCCGCCGGGCAGCGGACACGAGGAGGCGGACGGCGGGGACCAGCACGGCGCCATCCGCACCGGCCCGTACCTCTAGGCGATCGTGATCCGGGCCTTCGGGGGATCGTGATCCGGGCCGGACGGCTCGGCGCCGTTCGGCCGTACGACGGCGAGGAGGCCCGGCACACAGGTCACCGACCGTGTGCCGGGCCTCCGCCGTGCCGGGCCTCCGCCATGCCGGGCCTCCGCCATGCCGCCTGGGGCGGGCGTCAGCTCGCAGGGGCCCGCAGGAGCACCTTCCCGATGTGCGTGCTGGACTCCAGCACCCGGTGGGCCTCGGCGGCGTCCGGCATCGGCAGCGAGCGGTCCACGACCGGCCGGACGACCCCGCCCGCGATCAGCGGCCAGACGTGCTCGCGCACGGCGGCGACGATGGCCGCCTTCTCCGCGAGCGGACGGCCGCGCAGCGAGGTCGCGGTGATCGCGGCCCGCTTGCGCAGCAGGGCGTTCAGGTTCAGCTCGCCCTTCACCCCGCCCTGGAGGCCGATGATGGCCAGTCGGCCGTTGACGGCGAGCGCCTTCACGTTCCGGTCCAGATACTTCGCGCCGACGATGTCGAGGATGACGTCCGCGCCGGCCCCGTCCGTCGCCTTGCGCAGCACGTCGACGAAGTCCTGTTCCCGGTAGTCGATCAGGATGTCGGCCCCGAGCTCCGCGCAGCGGGCCAGCTTCTCCGGCCCGCCCGCAGTCACCGCGACGCGCGCGCCCACCGCCTTGGCCAGCTGGATCGCCATCGTGCCGATGCCGCTGGACCCGCCGTGCACCAACAGCGTCTCACCGGGGCGCAGATGGGCCACCATGAACACGTTCGACCAGACCGTGGCCGTCACCTCGGGCAGCGCCGCGGCCGACACCAGGTCGACCCCGTCCGGCACCGGCAGCAGCTGCCCCGCGGGCACGGCGACCTTCTCCGCGTAACCGCCGCCCGCGAGCAGCGCGCACACCTCGTCACCGACCGACCAGCCGCTGACGCCGGGCCCGATCGCGGAGACACGACCCGCACACTCCAGACCCGGATACGGCGACGCCCCGGGCGGCGGGTTGTAGTACCCCTGTCGTTGCAGCACGTCGGCGCGGTTGACCGCGCTCGACACGACATCGACGAGAACCTCGCCCTCACCGGCCACCGGATCGGGCACCTCGGCCCACACGAGCGCCTCGGGGCCACCGGGTTCGGGGATCGTGATCGCATACATGGCGGCGAGGCTACTCCGTGACGCCCCACCGGCGCGGACACCGGCCGGGCTAGGGGGTGTCTGATAAATGAGTGTGGGAGAAGGAGCGGGGGCCGGTGCGTGCGATCGCAAGGCTCCGCGAGCGTCTGCGTGGCGGAGCCACGTGGGCGGTTCGGCAACGCCGCGAGCGTGCGTGCCGGACCCCGCGACGCCGCAGGTATGTGTCAGACACCCCCTACGGGCGCGGCTGCGGGCCCCGGCCACCAGGCTGGGGGCCGGTTTCGCGTGCGGACGCCGGATACTGCCGCGGGCCGCCGAGGCCCGGGTGCCCCAGGGGCTGTTCGTGCGAGACGCGCACGATGGTGATCACGCGGTCGGTCAGCTGCAACGGGCTCGCCGCCGGATCGTCGTAGGCGAGGAGCCGGTGCCCCCGCAGCACGCTGACCACCAGATCGTCCGTCTCCCGGACGCTCTTGCCCACCTCGGCCTTTATCACCGGGCGTTCGACGAGATCGAGGCCGCTGCCCTGCTGGATCAGGTCCTCCATCACCGTGCCCGCGCTGGGGCTGAGGACGGAGAGCCCCAGCAGCCGTCCGGCCGCGCTGGCACTGGTGATCACGGCGTCGGCGCCGGACTGCCGCAGCAGCGGGGCGTTCTCCTCCTCGCGCACGGCGGCGACGATCTTCGCGGTCCGGTTGAGCTGCCGCGCCGTCAACGCCACCAGCACCGCCGTGTCGTCGCGCTGGGTGGCGATGATGATCTGACGCGCCTTCTGGAGCTCGGCCCTCAGCAGCACCTCGCTGCGCGTCGCGTCACCGACCACGCCCACGAACCCCTCGGCGTTGGCGATCTCGATCACCTTGCTCGCCGGGTCGACGACGACGATCTGTTCGCTTCTCAGGCCGGTGGCACGCAGGGTCTGGATGGCCGAACGGCCCTTCGTGCCGAACCCGACGACGATGGTGTGGTCACGCAAGTTCGTTCTCCAACGCTTCAGCCGGAAGTCCTCCCGGGTCCGTTCCGTGAGGACCTCAAGGGTGGTGCCGACCAGGATGATCAGGAAGAGCACCCGCAGCGGGGTCACGAGCAGCACATTGGCGAGCCGGGCGCTGTCGCTGTACGGGGTGATGTCGCCGTAGCCGGTGGTGGAGAGGGTGACGGTCGCGTAGTACACCGAGTCCAGCAGGTCGACCGTGTCGTCGGCGGCGTCGTGGTACCCCTTGCGGTCCACCCAGACGATCAACACGGTGATGGCCAGCACCAGCAGCGCCATCGACAGCCGTTTGGCCACCTGCCGGGCCGGCCGGTCGACGACCCGGCGGGGAAGCTGCACCCGGGTGGGTACGACGTGCTCGTCAGCGCGCCTGGCCATCGCATCGTGGCCGGGAAGTTTCACGTGAAACACCCTTCCGTCCACGGCGTCGCCGAGGCCCACGGTAGTTCGAGGATCTCCACCTCGGTGCCGGACCGTACCCCGCCCGGCGGTACGACGGCCAGCCCGTCCGCCACGGCGATGCCCCGGAGCATCGCCGGACCGTCGTAACGCAGCGGTACGACGTACTCGACGGCGCTCCCGGTTCCCGCCCCACCGGCTCCGGGACCGCTCGCCCCGGGACGGCCTGTCCCGGAGCCGCCCGCTCCCGGCGTACCGGGTCTCTCGCGCAGTACGGCAGACCTCTCGCGGGATGTGGCAGACCTCTCCCCGGACGCGGCGGGCCGGCGGGCGACGGGCACCAGCCGGGTGTCGTGCGGATGCCCCCGCACCTCGTCGCGTATGACGGCCCAGCGCGGCTCGCGCGCGGCATGCCCGGCCAGACCGCGCAACAGCGGCTGAGCGAGCGTGAGGAGGCCGGAGACGGCGGCCAGGGGGTTCCCGGGCAGCCCGACGACATACGGGCCGGGTTCCGGGTCGCCCGCCCCGAGTCTGGCCAGCAGCATCGGGTGGCCCGGACGGACGGCGACCCCGTCGACCGACAGCTCGGCCCCGAGTTCGAAGAGCACCGGATGGACGTGGTCGACCGGGCCGAAGGCCGTACCGCCCGTGGTGATGACCAGATCGGCGTCGGAGCCCGCGAGAGCACGCCGGAGCGCCCCCGCGTCGTCACCGAGCCGCCGCGCGGCGGAGACGTCCGCGCCCAGTGCCCGCAGCCAGGGGCCGATCATCGGTCCGAGCGCGTCGCGGATCAGTCCGTCGTGCGGCAGTCCGCCGGTCAGCAGCTCGTCCCCCAGGACGAGGACATCGACCCGGGGACGCGCGACGGTGACCAGTTCGTCGTATCCGGCGGCGGCGGCCAGGCCGAGGACGGCGGGGGTCACCACGGCTCCGGCGGGCAGCAGCCGGTCGCCGGAGCGGCATTCCTGGCCCCGCGGCCTGATGTCCTGCCCGGGGTGCACCCGGCCGCCGGCGTGGAGCAGGCCCTTGGCCACGTCGACCCGGCCGTGCTCGCTGCGGATCACGGCGTTGGCGTCCGCCGGGATACGCGCGCCGGTGGCGATCCGTACGGCCTCCCCGTCGGAAAGCCGGGCGGGGGCGCCGCGACCGGCGAGAATGCCCGGTTCGGTGCCCCGGCCGGTCTCGGCGAGCCCGCGGATGGTCCACGGTCCCGGCCCGGACACGACCCAGCCGTCCATGGCGGAGGTGTCGAAGGGCGGCAGATCCGTGAGGGCGGTGAGCGGTTCGGCGAGCACGCGGCCGAGCGCCTGGTCGAGGGGGAGACGGCGGTCGCGGACGGGTGTCCTGCGGCCCGACCGCGCGGCGAGGGCGCGCGCCTCCTGCCACGGAACCGCCCGCCCCCGGCGCTCCCGCCCCCGCGACCGAGCGGAGCCCCCCTCCGACCCCGAGCCCGAGGGCGCGGGCGCGAGGGCAGGGGCGGGCGACGG
Organism: Streptomyces tyrfis; assembly: GCF_037034285.1. Taxonomy (NCBI): domain Bacteria; kingdom Bacillati; phylum Actinomycetota; class Actinomycetes; order Kitasatosporales; family Streptomycetaceae; genus Streptomyces; species Streptomyces tyrfis. The sequence goes on from NZ_JBAGJZ010000007.1 coordinate 133,922, forward strand.
CGGGAACGGGGACGAGCCCGAGGGCGGCGGGGACGAGACGGAGTCGCGGGGCTCATGGGCGCGCCCCGACGCGGCCCCGGCCCGTCCGGCGGCGCCCTCCTGCCCACCGGCAGCGGGATCGGGAGCGAGGTCGGGGTCGGAATCGGGGTCGGAGTCGGACCATCCGGCTGCGGGCCACTGCGTGTCGGAGACCGGGTCGGGCCATCCGGCGGAGACGTCCGCGGCGGCCCGGCAGTCGGCGGAATCCCGGTCGACGGAGGCCCGCCCGGCCGACGGCCGCCGCCCGGAAGACGGTCCCCGATCACCGGCCGGCCCCCGCTCGGCAGACGACCCTCGATCAGCAGACGACGCCCGGTCGGCAGACGACCCTCGATCAGCAGACGACGCCCGGTCGGCAGACGCCCGGCTGCCGGCGGAGGAGCCGCCGCCCGTCGGGGCAGGCCGACCGGAGGCGTGCGGCTCGCCCGCCGCCTCTCCCCTGACCAGGGCAAGGGCCTGCTCAACAGCCAGATCGTCCTCGGCCGCCCACGCCTCCTCCGGGCACGGGCCCAGACTCAGCCCCAGATCCTCCTGGAACGGGCCGAAGCTCTTGCCCTGGTCCTCCGGGCACGGACCAGGGCTCGAACCCGGATCCCCCTGGCACGGACCGGGGTCCGGGCTCGGCCCCGAGCCGGAGACCGAGGTCCGCCCTGCTTCCGGCCTCGTCCCGGCCTCCGTCCCCGTCCCCGTTCCCGCCCACGGCGACGCGCTGCCGGTGCCCGTCGTCGGCCCGGGGCCGACAGCCGACGACCGCGGCCGGGACCCGGCGGCCGCCGAAGGCCCGGAACCGGTCACCGCGGAAAGGGGGTCGGGCCCGCCGTCCCGGATCGTCATTGACTCTCGTTCTCGTCCGCCCACCGCATGGCCAGCGCGGCGGCCTTGCGCGCGGCCTCGGCCACCGCCTCCGGACCGCCGTCGTCCCCGCTCGCCTTCGCCGCGGCGTACCCGACCAGGAAGGTCGTCAGCGGCGCGGCCGGGCGGGCGACCCCGTGGGCGGCGTCACGGGCGAGGTCGAGCAAGACAGTGGTGTCCACGTCGAGTTCGATACCCAGTTCGTTCTTGACTGCGGTGATCCATTCGTCCAGCACGTTCCCATGCTCCCTGATGCGGGCCCGGGCCGCCGCGATGTCCTCCCAGGTGTCGCAGTCGAAGGAGGCGAGAGGACCGGCGGGCACCCGTGCCAGATTCAGTTCGCCCGTCAGCAGCCGCAGCGGCAGCCCGGACAGGCCACCGTGCTCGGCGGCGATCAGGGCGAGTTCACGGCGTAGCGGTTCGGCCGCGTAGACGGCGACGAGCGGCTGGTCGCGCCCGTCCCGGTCCGTGCACAGGGCCCCCTCCCACCCGCCGTCGGCGGCCGCGTGCAGCAGCGCGGCGACGGTGGTCTCCGCGAGGAACGGCAGGTCGGCGGAGAGCACGAGCACCCAGTCCGCGCGGGTCTGCCGTACCCCGGCGTCCAGGGCGGCCAACGGCCCGCCGCCCCGGGGCGCCTCGCGCGTCCAGGTCACCGCGCGCGCCGTGGGACGACGCCCGCCCACCACCACCGTGGTCGTGGCGCCCGCGCAGGCGGCGAGCACCCGGTCGAGCAGGGTGCGGCCGCCGATCCGGATCCCGGGCTTGTCCGCACCGCCCAGTCGTGCGGCGGTGCCCCCGGCAAGGACGATGGCGTCATACGCGGTCATGCATCCGAGTATGCGGGCCGCCTCCTCCCCTCATCCGCCCGGGGAGGGAGCGGGAGGACGAGGGATGGGAAGGGGACCGGACGAAGGCGCCGCGACCACGCCCCCACGGCCGTCCGCCACGACTACAACGTGCGCAGCAGCACCGCCGGTTGTTCCACGCAGTCGGCCACGTACCGCAGGAACCCACCCGCCGTGCCGCCGTCGCAGACCCGGTGGTCGAAGGTCAGCGAGAGCTGGACGACCTGGCGCACGGCGAGTTCGCCCCGGTGCACCCATGGCTTGGGCACGATCCGGCCGACGCCGAGCATCGCCGCCTCCGGGTGGTTGATGATCGGGGTCGAGCCGTCGACGCCGAACACCCCGTAGTTGTTCAGGGTGAACGTGCCGCCGGTCAGCTCCGCCGGGGATATCGTTCCGGCCCGCGCGGCCTCGGTCAGCCGGCTGATCTCGGCCCCGATCGACTCCACGTTCCGGGCGTGCGCGTCCCGTACGACGGGGACGACCAGTCCGCGCTCGGTCTGGGCCGCGAACCCGAGATGGACCTCGGGCAGCCGCACTATCTCCCGCGCCTCCGGATCCACTCTGGAGTTGAGCTCCGGGAACCGGGCCAGCGCGGCGGTGCAGATACGTGCCAGCAGGGCCAGCACCGACACCTTGGGCCCCATGGCCGCGCCGCCCGCGCCGTTCATCGCGGCTCGGGCCGCCATCAGCTCGGTGGCGTCCGCGTCGACCCAGCACGTGGCGTCGGGGATCTCACGGCGGCTGCGCGCCAGCTTGTCCGCGACCATGCCCCGCACCCCGCGCAGCGGGATCCGCTCAGCGGCCGGTGCGCCCGCCCGGCCCGCCTGCGACGCCGGCCCCGGCCCCGCCGGCGCCGGCGTCGCGACCGGCTGGGCGGCGGTCCGGGCCGCCGCGGCCTCCGCCGACGCCCGGATCGCGGCCTCGACGTCGGACCGGAGGATCAGCCCGTCGCGCCCGGACCCCGCCAGTCGGCGCAGGTCGAGGCCGTGCTGTCGCGCCAGCTTCCGCACCAGCGGCGAGACGACGGCCACCGGGCCCCCCGACGGCTCCGGATCCCCGGCGGAAGTCGCCGGAGCGCCCCCGGCCTCGGCGGCCGTGCCCCGCGCGAGACCGGGAGGGGCCTGAACGGCCTCCCGGACGACCGATGCCCCGGGCCGCACCCGCCGACGACGTGCCACCGGCGCGCCGGTCCCGTATCCGACCAGCACATTGCCGGACGACTCCGCCGCTGCGGTACCGGCATCGGACACCGGCCCGCCCCCGGAACCCCCGCCGGCCGCGGCAGGACCGGCGTCGGCACCGCCACCCGCCACCGGGCCCGCGCCCACGCCCGCCGACTCGCCGGACCCCGCCGCCGCCCCGGCCCGCCCCGAGGATCTCCCGGACCCCGCCGAGCCCACGGACTCCCCGGATCCGGACGCCTCACCCGCTCCGCCGTCACCGGCCCCCACCGCCACGGTCAACAGCGGTGCGCCGACCGGAAGTTCCGCGCCCTCCTCACCGAACCGCGCCGTCACCACGCCCCCGTACGGGCACGGCACCTCCACCATCGCCTTGGCCGTCTCGACCTCGACGACCGGCTGGTCGATGGCGACGACATCGCCGACCTCCACCAGCCAGCGCACGATCTCCGCCTCCGTGAGCCCCTCGCCGAGATCCGGCAGCCTGAATTCCAGTACCTGGGCCATCAGCTCTCCGCCTCCCACTGCAACCGGGCGACCGCGTCGAGCACCCGGTCCACACCCGGCAGGTGGTGCCGCTCCTGCATCGGCGGCGGATACGGGATGTCGAACCCGGCGACCCGCAGCACCGGCGCCTCCAGATGGTGGAAGCACCGCTCGGTGACCCGGGCCGCTATCTCGCCGCCCGGACCGCCGAAACCGGAGGACTCATGGACGACGACCGCGCGCCCCGTGCGCCGCACGGAGGCTGCGACGGTCTCGTCGTCGAACGGCACCAGCGAACGCAGATCGACGACTTCGAGGTCCCAGCCCTCCTCGACCGCCGCCTCCGCGGCCTCCATGCAGACCGGCAGCGAAGGGCCGTACGTGATCAGCGTCGCGCCGCGCCCGCGTCGGCGGACGACGGCCCGCCCGATCGGCTCGACGGCCGGAGGAGCGTCGGGCGACCAGTCCGCCTTCGACCAGTAGAGCCGCTTCGGCTCCATGAAGACCACCGGGTCGTCGGAGGCGATCGACGCCCGCAGCAGCCCGTACGCGTCCTCGACCGTGGCGGGGGTGACGACATGGAGACCGGGCGTCGCCATGTAGTACGCCTCCGAGGAGTCGCTGTGGTGCTCGACCCCGCCGATCCCGCCGCCGTAGGGCACCCGGACCGTGATCGGCAGCGGCATCGCCCCGCCCGTCCGGTTCCGCATCTTGGCGACATGGCTGACGAGCTGCTCGAACGCCGGATAGGCGAACGCGTCGAACTGCATCTCCACCACGGGCCGCAGCCCGTACATCGCCATGCCGACGGCCGTGCCGAGGATGCCCGCCTCGGCCAGCGGGGTGTCCGTGCAACGGTCCTCGCCGAACTCCTTCGCCAGGCCGTCGGTGATCCGGAAGACCCCGCCGAGCGTGCCGACGTCCTCCCCGAGGACATGCACCGCGGGGTCCTCGGCCATCGAGTCGCGCAGCGCCCGTCCCAGGGCCTGGGCCATCGTGGCGGGTCTGGCCTTCGCCGCCCGCGTCCCGGCCGGCGCCGCTGCCGTGGTCATCGCCCCTCCTCCGTCCGGTCGCCCGCGGCCTGTTCCCGACCGGCCTCCCACTCGGCGCGCAACTGGTCCGCCTGCTCCCGCAGTTGCGTGGTCCGCTCCGCGTAGACGTGGGTGAAGAGGTCCATCGGGTCCAGCACCGGATCGGCGTTCATCCGCTCGCGCAGCGCCGTCGCCATCCGCTCGGCCGCCGCGCGCGCCTCGTCCTTCCCGTCGTCGTCGAGCAGGCCCCGCCCGGTCAGCTCCCGTTCCAGAAGCAGGATCGGATCATGCGCGCGCCACGCCTCCACTTCGCCGTCGGTGCGGTAGCGGGTGGCGTCGTCGGCGTTCGTGTGGGCGTCCATGCGGTACGTCACCGCCTCGACGAGGGTCGGCCCGTCGCCCCTCCGCGCCCGCGCGACCGCCTCCCCGAGGACCTGGTGCACCGCCACCGCGTCGTTGCCGTCGACCAGCCGGCCCGGCATCCCGTACCCCACGGCCTTGTGCGCCAGCGACGGGGCCGCGGTCTGCTTCGCCAGCGGCACGGAGATCGCGAAGCCGTTGTTCTGTACGAGGAAGACGACCGGGGCCCGCCAGACGGCCGCGAAATTGAGCGCCTCGTGGAAATCGCCCTCGCTGGTCCCGCCGTCGCCGACCATGGCCAGCGCCACGACGTCGTCGCCCCGCAGACGCGCCGCGTGCGCCAGGCCCACGGCGTGCGGCAACTGGGTGGCGAGCGGGGTGCAGAGCGGTGCGATGCGGTGCTCGCGCGGGTCGTAGCCGGTGTGCCGGTCGCCGCGCAGCAGCGTCAGCGCCTCGACCGGATCCAGGCCGCGCGCCACGGCCGCCAGCGTGTCGCGGTAGCTGGGAAAGAGCCAGTCCCTCTCCTCCAGGACCAGCGCGGCCGCTATCTCGCAGGCCTCCTGCCCGGTGCTCGACGGGTAGACGGCGAGCCGCCCCTGCTTGGTCAGGGCCGTGGCCTGCGCGTTGTACCTGCGGCCGCGGACCAGCTCCGCGTAGAGCCGGAGCAGCAGCCCGGGGTCGGCTTCGCCCACGGCATCCGTACCGAGCACGCGGTACGGCTCGGGGTCCGGGAGCAACGGCGCGGGATCGGTGAGCGGCTTCCAGGCCGGGGGCGGCGTGGGGCGGTAGGCCGCCGCGCCGGGCAGCTCTTGGACCGTCATGACAAGCACCTCCTGGCATCGAGGGGTTCCGAGCGGCATCTGTCGGCGTCGGGATCGTCCGATGCCGAGGGGTGTCGAAGGGGTCGAGGGGGCGTCCGGGGGCCGAAGGGTGTGGTAGGAGCGTCGAGAAGCGTCGGGTGGGCATCCCGGGCGTCGAGGGACTTCCGGGATGACGACATGGAGCGATACGTCGGGCACTGTCCGAGGCGCGGCTGTGACCCGCCTCACCTACCGATTGTTCGGTCGTGAGCGCATTTTGGCTACAGGCGCCTCCAGCCTGTGGACAAACGGTTATCCACAGCCTGGGATAGGGACAGGTCGTCCAGGGCGAGGAGGCGCGGGCACATGTCGGCTGAACAAATGGCCGCGGGGGTCGAGGAACCCGAGCGGATCCCGCCCGCGCGCCCGCTCGACGCCATCGACCGCGACATCCTGCGGCTGCTCCAGACGGACGGCCGCGCCTCGATACGGTCGGTGGCCGACCGCGTCCATGTGTCCCGGGCCAACGCGTACGCCCGGATCAACCGGCTCGTCGACGACGGGGTGATCCGCGGCTTCACCGCCCGGATCGATCACGAACGGGCGGGGCAGGGCGCCTCCGCCTACATCACGCTCAAGATCGTGCAGAACTCCTGGCGCACCGTGCGCGAGCAGCTCCAGGCCCTGCCGGGAGCGACCCACATCGCGCTCGTCAGCGGCGACTTCGACGTTCTGCTGCTGGTGCACACCCCGGACAACCGGTCGCTGCGCGAGCTGGTCCTGACGAAGATCCAGTCCATTCCGGAGGTGCTCTCCACGCGCACGCTCCTCGTCTTCGAGGAGACGGACCTGACCCCCGGACCGGACCGGCCCTCCGAGCTCGCCTGAGGAGCCGGGAGCGAGACCGGGGCCGGCGAACACGAACCAGAGGCCGGGGACGGCAGGGATCAGGGGGCCGGAGCACGAACCAGGGGCCGGGGGCCGGCACGGATCAGGGGCCGCGTACCGGGAACAGCGAACCGGGGGCCGGCCCCGCGGCCCGCCCGCCGCCGTGGCTCAGCGGCTGGACCGCACGCCCTCGAAGGCCACCCGGACGACCGTGTCCGCCAGCCGCTCCCCGTCGACGCCGCCGTCCGGCTGCGGCCGGTACCACTCCACCAGGGAATTGATCATCCCGAACAGCAGCCGCGTCACCAGCCGTATGTCCACGTCCGCGCGGAGATCGCCCTCCGCGACGGCCGCCCCGAGCAGCTCGGTCACCCGCTGGTCGAACTCGCGCCGCCGGTCCATGGCCCAGCGCTCGGTCTTCGTGTTGCCCCGCACGCGCAGCAGCAGGGTGACGTAGGGCAGCTCGGCCATCAGCACGTCGACGGTGCGGCGGGTGACGTATTCGACGCGCTCGATCGCCCGCCCCTGCGTCGCGCCGGGCTCGTCGAGAATCCCGAAGAGCCCGTCCAGGGCCCGGCTCACGGCACGGCGGAGCAGCTCCTCCTTGCCCGCGACATGGTGGTAGATGGAGGACTTGGAGATGCCCGCCGCCTTGGAGAGGTGCTCCATCGACGTGCCGTCGTAGCCGCGTTCGTTGAAGACCCGGACGGCGACGGTGAGCAGGGTCTCCGGGGTGTACGTGTCCCGCTTGGCCGTGGTCATGTCCGCGATCCTCCCCTACCGGTTGTCCACAGGTTGGGCGGGCCCCCTTGTCCCGACCGATCGTTCGGTTACTCTAACTCTGTCCGTCTGTCCCCGCCCAGCTCGATGAGGAGTTGGTCCTTCATGGCCGCCGAGCTCACCCCGCGTCTGCTTGCCGAGAAGCACCGCCCCACGCTCGACCAGGCACTCGACGCGATCCGTACGCGCGTCTACTGGTCCCCGCACCCCGAGCACCCCAAGGCGTACGGCGAGGGCGGCGTCCCCGGCAGCCTGAGCCTCGCCGAGGGCAAGGCGGCCTTCGACGCCGTGCTGCACACCCGTATCGACCTCGGCCAGCCGGGCACGGACGGCTGGACGGGCGGCGAGGTCTCCCCGTACGGGCCGGAGCTGGGCGTCGAGTACCCGCACGCCGACCCGGACGTCCTGCTTCCCGCGATGCGCGCGGGAATGGCGGCCTGGCGGGCGGCGGGGCCCGAGACCAGGGCCCTGGTCTGCCTGGAGATCCTCTCGCGGATCAGCGCCAGAACCCATGAGTTCGCCCACGCCGTGATGCACACCAGCGGTCAGGCGTTCATGATGGCGTTCCAGGCGGGCGGCCCGCACGCCCAGGACCGCGGGCTGGAGGCCGTGGCGTACGCGTATGCGGAGCAGGTCCGCACGCCGCACGACGCCGAATGGTCCAAGCCGCAGGGCAAGCGTGCCCCGCTCGAACTGCGCAAGTCGTTCACGGCCGCGCCGCGCGGCATCTCGCTGCTGATCGGCTGCAACACGTTCCCGACGTGGAACGGCTATCCGGGGCTGTTCGCCTCGCTGGCCACCGGCAACCCCGTCCTGGTCAAGCCGCATCCGCGCGCCGTGCTCCCGCTCGCGCTCACGGTCCGGCTGGCCCGCGAGGTGCTCGTCGAGGCGGGCTTCGCCGCCGACCTGGTCGCCCTGGCCGCCGAGCGGCCCGGCGAAGGCATCGCGAAGGCCCTCGCCGTGCGCCCCGAGATCAAGATCATCGACTACACCGGGTCCACCGCCTTCGGCGACTGGCTGGAGGCCAACGCCCGCCAGGCCCAGGTCTACACGGAGAAGGCGGGGGTGAACACGATCGTCCTCGACTCCACCGACGACTACCGCGGCATGCTCGCCAACCTGGCCTTCTCCCTCTCGCTGTACAGCGGCCAGATGTGCACCACCCCGCAGAATCTGCTGATCCCCCGCGACGGCATCGCGACCGACGCCGGCGACAAGACGTACGACGAGGTCGTCGCCGACATCGGCGCCGCGGTCGACGGCCTGCTGGGCGACGACGCGCGGGCGAGCGCCCTGCTCGGCGCCCTCGTCAATCCCGCGGTGAAGGCCCGGCTGGAGGCGGCGGAGGAGCTGGGCGAGCTCGCGCTGGCCTCCCGCGAGGTGGCCGACGCGGAGTTCCCCGACGCCGTGGTCCGCACGCCCGCGATCGTCAAGCTGGACGGCAACAAGCCGGACGACGCGGAGCACTTCATGTCGGAGTGCTTCGGCCCGGTCTCCTTCGCCGTCGCCGTCGACTCGACGGCCGACGCCGTGGAGCTGCTCCGCCGCACGATCCGCGACAAGGGCGCGATGACGGTCGGCGCGTACACCACCTCGCCGGAGGTGGAGCAGGCGGTGGAGGACGTCTGCCTGGACGAGTCGGCCCAGCTGTCGCTGAATCTCACCGGCGGGGTGTACGTCAACCAGACCGCGGCGTTCTCCGACTTCCACGGCTCGGGCGGCAACCCCGCGGCGAACGCGGCCCTGTGCGACGGTGCCTTCGTGGCCAATCGCTTCCGCGTGGTGGAGGTCCGCCGCCAGGCGTGATCCCGTCCTCCCAATCCCCACTCCCACCCCGCTTCCCGGAGCACGGGGTGGGGGTGGGGGTCAGGTGGGGCCGGGAGCCCCTGGAGAGTCGCAGCCCCGGAGAGCCGCAGGCCGGGGCACGGGAGGAAAGGAAGCGGGGCGGCCAACGCGCGGGCGCGACGGTCGGCGTGCGAGCAGGATGGCCGGCGCACGGGCGGGGCAGCCCGCGCGAGAGCCGCCGTTACCGCTCCGCGCCCGGGATCTCCGCGTAGCGCTGGATCCACGCGTGCATGGCGATCGCGGCGGCGGCGCCCGCGTTGATCGACCGCGTCGATCCGAACTGCGCGATGGAGCACACCATCGACGCGTGCTTTCGGGCCTCCTCGGTCAGTCCGGGTCCTTCCTGCCCGAAGAGCAGTACGCACCGGCGCGGCAGCTCGGTGCGTTCCAGCGGCACCGCGCCCGGCAGGTTGTCGATCCCGATGATCGGCAGCCCCTCCGCCACCGCCCACGCGGTCAGCGACTCCGTGTCCGGGTGGTGCCGTACATGCTGGTAGCGGTCGGTGACCATCGCCCCGCGCCGGTTCCAGCGCCGCCGGCCCACGATGTGGACCTCCTTGGCGAGGAAGGCGTTCGCGGTGCGCACCACGGAACCGATGTTGAAGTCGTGGCCCCAGTTCTCGACCGCCACATGGAAGTCGTGCCGCCGCAGATCCAGGTCGGCGACGATCGCCTCCCGCGTCCAGTAGCGATAGGCGTCGCCGACGTTGCGTCGGTCGCCATGGGCGAGGAGTTCGGGATCGTACCGGTCGCCCGCCGGCCAGGGCAGCGGGTGCGGCCCGACCCCGACCGGTGTCCCGTACCCCTCGTCGTACTGCGTCGGCTCCGCGTCCTGCCCCCGGCCCGCGTCCGGACCGGACTCGCCGACGCCGGCGGACGGCGACCGGTCCCGGCCGGGGGACGTGCCCCGGCCGCCGCCCATCGCCCGGCCCCGTCCCGCCGCTCCGGATTCCTGTCCTTCCACGGGCTCGTCGCCTCCGAAGTCGCCTCCGAAGGGGTCGTCGTCTCCGGCGGGACCGGTACCGCCGATGCTGCTGCCGCTCTCACTGCTCACCCGACGAGCGTATGGCTCCCGTCGTCGCTCCGTTTCAGGGCCTCGGCATCGGGGGCGCTCCGCTGGGCCGGCACCTTGGCCGCGCGCCTGAACAGCCGCCGTCTGCCCAGGGCCACCCGGTTCCCGAACCACACCAGGAAGGCGGTCGGCAGGAACACGGAGTCGGCGGCGATCATCGCCATGGAGAAGAAGGGGAGGCCGAGCATCAGGGCGATGCCGGCGTGCTCGCAGATCATGGCCACGATCAGGACGTTCTTGACCCGCCGGTTGAACAGCGTGAAGGGGAACGCGACCTGCACGATCACCGTGCCGTAGCTCACCAGCATCACGATCACGCCGCTGGAGGCGAGGACGTCCGACAGCGCGGGCCACGGCGTGAAGTAGTCGAGCTTCAGCGGGTAGTACAGCGCCGTTCCGTCCTGCCAGCGCGAGCCCTGGACCTTGTACCAGCCCGCCGTCGCGTAGATCACGCAGACCTCGGCCATGATCACGACGAGGGCCGCGTTGTGCGCGAGGTTGGCGATGACGTCGAACAACGTGCGCAGCTCACTGTGCGGCGCACGCCGGTTCACGATCCACCAGAGTCCCTGGCCCGCCCAGAGGATCCAGAGAAGGGCCGGAAGCCACCAGGTGCCGCCCAGCCCGTCGGTCAGCGTGGCCGCGATCAGGACCAGGCCCAGCGCCGTCCAGAGGACCGGACCGACCGCGTCCCGCCGCGTCGTCGGCACCGGTTCCCCGGCGTCCGCCCCGGCCGGCGGCGCCGGATCGGCGGCGCGCGCCGCACGGGCCGCGCGGCGCGCGTCCAGCGACCAGACTTGCCCGCAGCGCGTCAGCACCAGGTATATGGCCATCAGGTGGATGACGTTGTCACCGCCGTCGCCCAGGAAGATGCTGCGGTTCTGCAGGGACAGCACACCGGCCATGAAGAGGACCGACACGGCGCGGGTGTGCCACCCGAGCATCAGCAGCGCGGCCGAGAGCACGGCGACCGCGTACACGATCTCGAACCAGACCGTGCTGTCCGACCACATGAGCGCGGTGAACGCCCGGTTGCCCGCTATGAGCTGCCGCGCCATGTCCCAGCCCCATGGGGCGTCGGGACCGTACATCTCATGGCGATGGGGTGTCTCGCGCAGCAGGTACAGCAGAAAGGTGGCGGAGAAGCCGATCCGGACGACGGCGCTCTGGTACGGGCCGAGGGCCGAGGAGGTGACGCGCTGGACGCCGCGGGCGAGCCTGCGGTCGAGGGAGACCGTACTCACTTGCGGGCCCCCTCGGCGTTGCCGGGAATGTCGGCCGGGGTCACGGTCCACCAGGGCAGCTCCCGGTAGAACGGCTTGGTGTTGATCTTCTCGTTGCTCCAGGCGGGCGCCGCGACGGACCGCGTCTCGGAGCGGAGCTGGATGCGCTCGACGGTGCCGCCGTAGTCGTGCTCGCCGAGGCGCTGCATCGCGAGGCGGCGGATGTAGCTCTCGGAGAGGTTGCCGCGCAGGCCGTTGGGCCGGTTCTCGTTGTCGTGCGAGTTGACGTAGAAGTCCCAGCCGCGACGCAGCGCGTTCTGGTGGACGTGGCTGGGGGCGAGGCTGCCGCGTATCGCCTTCGCGTCCTCACCGGACAGGCTCATCCAGGGCGTGGTGCGCCGGCCGTCGGGCCCCGCCACCTCGGCCCGTACGTGAACGGCCACGTTCTGCTGGAGCGGGTTCGGGGCGAACAGCTTCCAGTTCTGCTCGAACTCCGGGTAGATCCACTCGTCGACGGCTTCGCCGTGCTGCTTGGTGAGCGTGTTGGACGGTGCGACGTGCAGGAAGACCATCGCCAGGTGACCGCAGGCGAGCAGTCCGATGACCGACAGCGCGACCGCGGCCGCGATCTGGTAGGGCAGCGAGAGCGCGGCCATGCCGCCGCGGACGCCCCGCTCCGGTCCCGGCCCTGAGGCGGCGGCCGGTCCCGGTCCTGAGGCGGCGGCCAGGTCCGAAGCCGGTCCCGGTCCTGGGGCATCGGCGGCCGGTCCCGGAGCCGGTCCCGGTCCGGGTACTGGGGCGGCTATGGCGACCGGACCTGATTCCGGTTCCGGCCCTGGGACGACGGCGGCCGGGTGCGGAGCCGGTCCCGGGTCGACGCCGGCCGGTGTGCCCGCGCCCGGGCGCGGTCCGTCGGCCCGCCCCTCCCGCGCCTCCCGCCGAGGCGGCCGGCCCGGCCCGGCTCCCCCGCTCCCGGCCTCGGCGTCCGTGTCGTCGTACGAATCCATCCCGCCCCGATCCCCGTCGATCCCGGTCAGTTGTCCACAGGGTTGACACCCTACGGGCCACCGACACACCATTGAAGACGACGAACCGAACGATCGGTCGGTTGGTAGGGAGTCCGGGATGACGGCAGTGACTGCGGGCCAGACGCCCCAGACGGGAGCAGTCGGGCCCGAAGGGGCGGACGCGGCCCTTCGGGCGTCCTTCGACGCCGCCGTGGCGGCGGACGAGCGCATCGAGCCGCGCGACTGGATGCCGGAGGCGTACCGCACCTCGCTGATCAGGCAGATGGCCCAGCACGCCCACTCCGAGATCATCGGAATGCAGCCGGAGGCCAACTGGATCTCGCGCGCGCCCTCGCTGCGCCGCAAGGCGATCCTGATGGCCAAGGTGCAGGACGAGGCCGGACACGGGCTGTATCTGTACAGCGCCACGGAGACGCTGGGCGCCAGTCGCGAGGAGCTGCTCGACAAGCTGCACGCGGGCCGTCAGCGGTATTCGTCGATCTTCAACTACCCCACGCTGACCTGGGCGGACGTCGGAGCGATCGGCTGGCTGGTGGACGGCGCCGCGATCACCAACCAGGTGCCGCTCTGCCGCTGCTCCTACGGCCCCTACGCCCGGGCGATGGTCCGGATCTGCAAGGAGGAGTCGTTCCACCAGCGCCAGGGGTACGAACTGCTGCTCGCCCTCAGCCGCGGCACCCCGGCCCAGCGCGAGATGGCGCAGGACGCGGTGAACCGCTGGTGGTGGCCGTCGCTGATGATGTTCGGCCCGCCGGACGACGCCTCGGCCCACTCGGCGCAGTCGATGGCCTGGAAGATCAAGCGGCACTCCAACGACGAGCTGCGGCAGCGCTTCGTGGACATATGCGTCCCGCAGGCGGAGGCCCTGGGACTCACCCTCCCGGACCCCGACCTCCGGTGGAACGAGGAGCGCGGACACCACGACTTCGGGACGATCGACTGGACGGAGTTCCAGGAGGTCCTCAAGGGCAACGGCCCGTGCAACGAGCAGCGCCTCACCCAGCGCCGCCGGGCGCACGAGGAGGGCGCCTGGGTCAGGGACGCGGCGGCCGCGTACGCCGCGAAGCACGCACCGGCACGGAACGGGGAGGCGACGGTATGAGCAGCTCGACCGACTGGCCGCTGTGGGAGGTGTTCGTGCGTTCGCGCCGCGGGCTGTCCCACACCCACGCGGGCAGCCTGCACGCCCCGGACGCGGAGATGGCCCTGCGCAACGCGCGCGATCTCTACACCCGCCGGTCCGAGGGCGTCTCGATCTGGGTGGTCCCGTCCGCCCAGGTGACGGCCTCCTCGCCCGACGAGAAGGACTCGTTCTTCGAACCGGCCGCCGACAAGCCGTACCGGCACCCCACGTTCTACGAGATCCCCGAAGGGGTGAAGCACCTGTGACCGCGGCCCTCGCCCTGGGCGACGACGCGCTGGTGCTCTCGCACCGGCTGGGGGAGTGGGCGGGCCACGCCCCCGTGCTGGAGGAGGAGGTGGCGCTGGCCAACATCGCCCTGGACCTGCTGGGACAGGCCCGGGTGCTGCTCTCCCTCGCCGGGAACGAGGACGAACTGGCCTATCTGCGCGAGGAACGCGCCTTCCGCAACGTCCAGCTGGTCGAGCAGCCGAACGGCGACTTCGCCCACACCATCGTCCGGCAGCTCTGCTTCTCCGCCTACCAGCATCTGCTGTACGAGCAACTGGCGGCCGGCAGCGGCCCGTTCGCGGGCCTGGCCGCGAAGGCGGTCAAGGAGGTCGCCTACCACCGGGACCACGCGGAGCACTGGACCCTGCGGCTGGGCGACGGCACGGCCGAGAGCCATGACCGGATGCAGCGCGCGGTGGACGCCCTGTGGCGATTCACCGGCGAGCTGTTCCAGCCCGTCGAGGGCGTGGAGGCCGACTGGGCGTCCCTGGAGGACGGCTGGCTGGGCTCCGTCGGCTCGGTGCTGGGGCAGGCGACCCTGACCGTGCCGGACGGGCCGAGGTCCACGGCGTGGGCGGCGGGCGCGGGACGCCAGGGCATCCACACCGAGCCCTTCGGCCGGATGCTCGCCGAGATGCAGCATCTGCATCGCAGCCACCCGGGGGCGACATGGTGACCGGGACGCCTCTGGAGACGGAGCTGCACCGGCTGGCGGGCTCGGTGCCCGACCCCGAGATGCCCATGCTGTCCCTGGACGAGCTCGGGATGCTGCGGGGCGTGGAGGTGCACGCGCCCGGCCGGGTCACCGTGCGGCTCACCCCGACGTACACCGGCTGCCCGGCGATCGAGGCCATGTCCGCCGACATCGAGCGGGTGCTCCACGACCACGGCATACCGGAGGTCTCCGTGGTCACGGTCCTCTCACCGGCATGGTCCACGGACGACATCAGCGCGGAAGGCCGGCGCAAGCTGGCCGAGTCCGGGATCGCGCCTCCCCGTCCGCACGACGCCGCGGCCCCCGCGGGCGGCGGTCCGGTGCCGCTGACGCTCGCGGTGCGCTGCCCGCACTGCGGCTCGACCGATACGGAGCTGCTGAGCCGGTTCTCCTCCACCGCCTGCAAGGCGCTCCGCCGGTGCGTGGCGTGCCGCGAACCGTTCGACCACTTCAAGGAGTTGTAGATGTTCCATCCGCTCCGGGTCCGGGCGATCGAACGGCTCACGGACGATTCGGTGGCCGTCACCCTCGTCGTGCCGCCCGAGCTGCGCGAGACCTTCCGCCACAAGCCCGGTCAGCATCTCAATGTGCGCTGCACGGCCGACGGCCAGGAGATCCGCCGCTCGTACTCGATCTGCTCCCCCGCCGCCGAGGAGCCGGCCGATCCCGTGCTGCGCGTGGGCATCCGGCTGGTGGACGGCGGGGTGTTCTCCACCTACGCGCTGAAGGAGCTCGCGGTCGGCGACGTGGTCGAGGCAATGCCCCCCATGGGCCGCTTCGTGCTCACGCCGCGCGCCGGCCGTTTCGCGGCGGTCGTCGGAGGCAGCGGGATCACGCCGGTCCTGTCGATCGCGGCGACGCTGCTGGAGCGGGAGCCCGACGCCACGTTCTGCCTGATCCGGAGCGACCGGACGGCGGGATCGACGATGTTCCTGGACGAGGTGGCGGACCTGAAGGACCGCTACCCGGACAGGTTCCAGCTGGTCACGGCGCTCTCCCGGGAGGAGCAGCAGGCGGGTCTGCCCTCCGGTCGGCTGGACCGGGACCGGCTCGGCCGGCTGCTGCCCGCGCTGCTCCCGGTGGCGGAGGTGGACGCCTGGTATCTGTGCGGGCCGTTCGGCCTGGTCCGGGCGGCCGAGAACGCGCTGCGCGAACTGGGCGTCGACCGGACCCGCGTCCACCAGGAGATCTTCCACGTGGACGACGCCCCGGAGGCGTCCGCCCGCCCCCGGATCGAGGCGCCCGCCCACAGCAGACTCACGGCGACGCTGGACGGCCGCTCCGGCACCTGGCCGGTCCGGGAAGGGGAGTCACTGCTGGAAACGGTCCTGCGCAGCCGCTCCGACGCGCCGTACGCCTGCAAGGGCGGCGTGTGCGGCACCTGCCGGGCGTTCCTCGTGTCGGGCGAGGTCCGGATGGACCGCAACTACGCGCTGGAGCCCGAGGAGACGGACGCGGGGTATGTGCTGGCGTGCCAGTCGCACCCGGCGACGGCGGAGGTGGAGCTGGACTTCGACCGCTGACCGTCCCCGCCGCCCACGCTCTCCCCGCCCCCCGTCCCGCGCCCGTTCCCCGCACGCCCGCTCCCTTCACTTCTCATAGAACCTGTTCTATCTTGACGGCCCGTCAGATATGGGTGCGGGAACAGCGGTTCGCGGGAGGCCGGAACGATGGACTTCACCTTCACCGAGGAACAGCGGGCAGCCGCCGAGGCGGCGAAGGCGGCCTTCTCGGGCGTCGCGCCGGACGGCGTGCCCAGCCCCGCTCTCGTGCCGGGCGCGGTGGCCGACGACATCGACCGGCCCCTGTGGGCCCGGCTCGCGGCCGGTGACCTGCTGAGTCTGCCCCTGTCGGAGGAACACGGCGGGGCGGGGCTCGATCTGGTCGCGCTCTGTCTGGTGCTGCGGGAGTCCGCCAAGGTGCTCGCGCGGGTGCCGCTGCTGGAGACATGCGCGGTCGCGATAGCACTGCAGCGGTACGGCGACCCGGTGTCGGCCGCCGGTCTTCTGCCGTCGGTCGGCCGGGGCGAGCTGGTCCTCACCGTCGCGGCCAACGGCCGCTCCGGCCACGACCCGGCTGAACTCGCCGTGACCGCCCGCCGGCCGGCCCACGGCACGGACGGCGACGACGTCCACGCCCGGCTGGACGTTCACACCCGGGTGCTGGACGGGACGCAGACGGGGGTGCCGTGGGCGGCCTCCGCCGACCGGATCGCGATCCCGGCCCGCACGGAGGAGGGCCGGGCCGTCGTCGCCCTCGTCCGACCGGACCAGGAAGGCGTCACCCTGGCCGAACAGTTCTCCACCAGCGGCGAACCGCTCGCCGAGGTCCGGCTGGACTCGGTACTCGTCGAGGGCGGCGCGCTGATCGACGCCGACGGGGCTTGGGAGTGGCTGCGCGCCGTACTCACCACCGGGACCTGCGCCCTCGCGCTGGGGCTGGGCGAAGCCGTGCTCGCCATGACGAGTGAATACACCGGCAAGCGCGAGCAGTTCGGCCACCCGATCGCGACCTTCCAGGCCGTCGCCGTGCAGGCGGCGGACCGGTACATCGACCTCCAGGCCATGGAGGTCACGCTCTGGCAGGCAGCCTGGCGTCTGTCCGCCGGAACCGACGGCGCGCTTCCGGCGGAGGGCGATGTCGCCGTGGCGAAGATCTGGGCCTCGGAGGGGGTCCGACGCGTCGTGCAGACGGCACAGCATCTGCACGGCGGCTTCGGCGCGGACACCGACTACTCTCTGCACCGCTTCCACGCCCGCGCGAAGCAGGTGGAACTCGCCCTCGGCCCGGCCGCCGCGCACGAGGAGGCGCTGGGCGACCTGCTGGCCTCACACCTCCTCGGCTGACCTCGCCCTCCCCGCTCCTCCCCGTCCGGCGCCCGTTGCGCGGGGCCGGCCACACGGAGGGGGTGAAGGCGGGAGAACGGCGGCGGGCCGGCCCGAGGCCGGGCGTTCCCAAGACCGGGCGTCCCCGAGACGGGGCGGCCCCGAGACGGGGCGTCCCCGAGGACGGGTGCGCCCGAGGCCCGGTGTCTCAGAGAACGACGGCCGGGCTGCCGTCGTCGGTGGTCATCGGACGCCCGGCGCCGTCCCAGGCGAGCATCCCGCCGTCGACGTTCACGGCGTCGATGCCCTGCCGCACCAGGTACTGGGTGACCTGGGCGGACCGGCCTCCGACCCGGCACATCACATGCACCCGCCGGCCGTCCTCGACGGCCTCGGTCAGCTCACCGAAACGACCCACGAAGTCGCTCATCGGAATGTGCAGGGCGCCCGCGACGTGCCCGGCCGCCCACTCGTCGTTCTCCCGGACGTCCAGCACGAAGCCGTCCGACGGAACCGCCGCGGCGTCCACCGAGGGCAGCGGGGCGAAATTCATGGGGCAAGCCTTCTCTCGTACGTACGCTCCTGGGTCGTCGGAAACGCTACTGCACCAGGCCCGCCAGCTCCTCCTCGCGCCGGGCGACCTCGGCCAGCAGTTGTTCGGCGATCTCGTCGAGCAGCCGGTCCGGGTCGTCGGGCGCCATGCGCAACATGGCCCCGATCGCGCTCTCCTCCAGCTCCCGCGCCAGAACCGTCAGAAGCTCCTTGCGCTGGGTCAGCCAGTCCAGCCGGGCGTAGAGCTCCTCGCTCTCGCTCAGCTCCGCCGTCGGCACCGACGGACCCGCCGCCCACTCCTGCGCCAGCTCCTCCAGCAACGCCTCGTCCCCGCGTCCGTAGGCCGCGTTGACGCGGGTGATGAACTCCTCCCGGCGCGCCCGCTCCGTCTCGTCCTGAGCCAGGTCCGGATGGGCCTTGCGCGCCAGCTCACGGTAGAGCTTGCGCGCCTCCTCGGTCGGCCGGACCCGCTTCGGCGGCTGGACCGGCTGCTCGGTCAGCATCGCCGCCGCCTCGGGGGACAGCCCCTCGGAGTCGATCCAGTCGTGGAACAGCTCGTCGACGCCCGGCATCGGCATCACGACCGCCCGCGCCTCCCGCGCCTTGCGCAGATCCTCGGGGTCACCGGTCCTGGCGGCCCGGGCCTCGGCGATCTGCGCGTCGAGCTCGTCGAGACGTGCGTACATCGGGCCGAGCTTCTGATGGTGCAGCCGGGAGAAGTTCTCGACCTCCACCCGGAAGGTCTCCACCGCGATCTCGAACTCGATCAGCGCCTGCTCCGCCCCGTGCACGGCTCTGGCGAGCCGCGCCTCGGGCCGCTCCCCCTCGGCCGCCCCGGCCGGGCCGCCACCGGCTGCCCGCCCGCCCGGCTCGGGCTGCTCGGGCTGCTCGGGCTGCTCGGGCTGCTCGGGCTGCTCGGGCTGGGCATGCTGCTCGTCCTGCCGGTCGTCGTCCTGCCGGTCATCGTCGTTCCGGGTGGTCGGCACCCCGGCGGCTTCGTGGCTCACTCGTCCAGCGTATGGCCCCCGAACCCTCCCGGAGGACGCACGGTGGGGAACGCCCCCGCTACACGCCCGGGTCCGCCGCTATCCGTCCCGCCCGCACGGCCCGCAGCAACTCCGCGTGATCCGCCTCCGTACGGTCCGCGTAGGTCACCGCGAACGCGGCCACCGCCTCGTCCAGTTCGTCGTTCTTGCCGCAGTACCCGGCGATCAGCCGTGGATCGGCGCTGTGCGCGTGGGCCCGCGCCAGCAGTGCCCCGGTCATCCGGCCGTAGTCGTCCACCTGGTCGGCCGCCAGCGCCGTCGGGTCGACGCTGCCCTTGCGATTCCTGAACTGCCGTACCTGGTAAGGACGTCCGTCCACGCTGGTCCAGCCCAGCAGGATGTCGCTGACCACCTGCATACGGCGCTGCCCGAGCACCACTCTGCGCCCCTCGTGCGCCGCCTCCGGCGCCTCGAACCCGACGGCCGGCAGATACGGTGCGAGCGCGGAGGGTCGCGCCTCCTTCACCTGGAGCACCAGGGACTCGCCCCGGTGGTCGAGCAGGAGCACCACGTACGACCGGGTGCCGACGCTCCCCGTGCCGACCACCCGGAACGCCACGTCGTGGATCGCGTACCGGCCGAGCAGGGGCGCCAGGTCCTCCGGGACGGTGTCCAGGTAGTCGCCGAGCCCCGCCGCCACCGCCGCGGCCTCCGCGTCCGGCACTCTCCGCAGCACGGGCGGCGCGTCGATGAAGCGGCGACCGCCGTCACCGGCGGCCTCCGTGGACTTGGCGGCGAAACGGGCGCTGGTGTTGCCGCGGGCCTTCTCCGAGACGCGTTTCAGCGTGCCGAGCAGATCCCGTGCGTCCGTGTGCGAGACGAGCTCCTCGTCCGCGATGGCGTTCCAGGCGTCGAGCGCGGGCAGCCGGGCCAGCAGCCGCATCGTCCGCCGGTACGCGCCCACGGTGTCGTACGCGCCCCGGCGGCAGGTGTCCTCGTCGGCTCCGGCCTCCCGCCCGGCCAGCACCAGCGAGGTGGCGAGGCGCTTGAGGTCCCATTCCCAGGGACCGAACACCGTCTCGTCGAAATCGTTCAGGTCGATGACGAGGCTGCCCCGCGCATCGCCGTACAGCCCGAAATTGGCCGCGTGCGCGTCGCCGCAGAGCTGGGCGCCCACCCCGCTGACCGGCGTGCCCACCAGGTCGTGCGCCATCAGGCCGGCCGAACCGCGCAGAAAGGCGAACGGTGAGGCCGTCATGCGGCCCACCCGGATCGGGGCCAGCGCCAGCACCCTGCCCAGGTTCGACTCCTCGACCGCCCGCACGGCGTCGGGCCGCCCGGGCGGCAGGTCCAGGGACGCGTGCGAGGCTCTGGGCACCCTCTTCCGCAGCTCCCTGCCCATCGCCTTGAGCGACCGCTCCGCCCGCCCGGCGTCCGCTGGCGCCCTCTCCGCAGGGCACGCGAACCCGGGCACGTCCGGAATGCGCGGCCGATCCGGCGCACCCCGCTGGTCCGGCACCGCCGACCGGCCCGGACTCGGCTTCCGGTCCCGTACCGCCCCCTGCTCCGGCGCCACCAACCGGCCCGGGAACCCCGACCGTCCCAGAGCCGCCGCCCGGTCCGGCAGCGTCACTCGTCCCGGCGTCGCCGCCTCGTCGTTCTCGCGCATGGCACGCAGCCTCCCCCGATCTCGTCCGCGCACCGGCCCGGTGCCCCGCCGCGGATCAATCGCGACGACGCTACCCCCGTCGACCGAAGCCCGTCTCCCTCTGTGGAAAACCCTGTGGAAAACCCGCCTTCTGTGGACAACGGCCCGCCCGGCCGTGCGCCCGCCCCCATCAAACCCGACCCCAGGCCCGGCCCCCGCCCAAGCCCGGGCCCCGCCCAGGTACGGCCGCACAACGCGCCCCGGTCAGACGCCGACGGCCCCCTCCAGCTCCTCCTCCAGCGCTTCGTCCGCCTCCCCCGCCTCCGCACCGGTCCGGGATTCGGCCCTGACGTGCCGTCCCCGTCCGCGCGCCGCTTCGGCCCCGGCCTCCCCGACGACGGCACCGGCGACGACCGCCGCCGGAACCGCCCCCGCGGCCGCCCTCCGCCGCCCGGATTCGGCCAGACCGGCCAGGCCCATCAGCGCCAGGCCCACGACGAACCAGAGCGCCAGCACCAGGACGTGCCGGCCGAGCGCGTGCCCGCCGAAGTACACATGGCTCCGTACGCCCTCGACGAAGCCCGCCCCGTTCCAGAAGGAGTGCAGCGAGCCGAAGAAACCGGGCTGCAGCTCGGGCCGGAAAATGCCGCCGGAGCTGGTGAAGTTGAGCATCACGAAGAGCACCATCACGCCGAGCGTCGTCCACCGCTTGAGGAACGTGTGCAGCCCGACGCCGATCATCAGGATGCCCGCCGAATAGAGCCAGGCCATCGCCCACAGCCCGCCGAGCCCGTGGTCCACCAGCCCGAACAGCGGGCCCGCGAACACCACCCCGATCAGGCTCACCACCAGGGACGCGGCGATCGCCAGCGCGGCCCTGATCCTCAGCGTCAGCACCGCGCCCGCACCGCCGATCACCGCGACCGACGCATAGGAGCCGATGCTCAGCGCGACCAGCAGGAAGAAGATGCCCTGCCCGGTCGGGTCGCCGTGCGCGGTCGGGGCCATGTCGGTCACCTTCAGCGGGTGTCCGTGTTCGGCCGCGACCTTCGTGAAGACCTTCTCCACCACCGTGGCACTGGTGTCGGAGGAGGCGCTCGCCACCAGCAGCTCGGGGTGCCGCCCCGGCGCATAGGCCCCGTAACTCGCCTGGGTCGCCAGGTGGTTCATCGCGGTGGCCCGGTCCGGAACCGTGCGCACGTTCAGCGCGCCGTCCGCCGTGTCCTGCAGCGTCTGGGCGAGCAGTTGCGCACTCGTGCCCGATCCGATCACGTCGACCCGCAGATCGTGCGGCTCTGGAGCGTGGAACGCGCCGAGATAGGCGAGCCCCATGCCGACGCACATCAGCAGCGGCGTGACCAGGTGCCCCAGCACATGACGCAGAGCGGCGGCGGTGGAGCCCGCGGCAGCACCCCGATCGGAAGACATGCGAGAAAGCTCCCATTGGTTGGCTTTTACAACTTCAATTCGTTGTACCATACAACTGAAACTGGAAGCGGTGAGCCGAGAACGATGAACGAGGAGGGCGGACCGGTGTCGGGCACACCTGCGGAACGCGAAGCATCACTGGACGTCATCCAGCGCGAACTGACCGCCTTCGCCCGCCGCGCCCGCGCTGCGGCGGCCCGCCTCCACCCGGAGCTGCCCCTCGTCTCGTACACGCTGCTGGCGCACATCGACGACCGGAACGGCTGCCGCGCGACGGACCTGGCCGCGCACTACATGCTGGACAAGTCGACGGTCAGCCGGCAGATCCGGACGCTGGAGGAACTCGGGCTGGTCGAGCGCCACCCGGACCCGGACGACCACCGCATCCAGGTGCTGCACCCCACGGAGGCCGGCACCCAGGCACTGGCCTCGACCCAGGCCAGCCGACGCGCCGCCTACCAGGAACGTCTCGCGGACTGGACGGCGGACGATCTCGCGAAGTTCGCCGAATGCCTGATGCGCTACAACTCCGCGAACGGCGGGAACCCGATCACTCCGACCGAGCCGCGCTGACCACCGCCCCGGTCGAAACGCGAAACACCCATAACCCGAACTGTCGATTCACCGCACGCCGAACCGCCGCACCGCTGCGACAAGGGGCGTTCGCATGGGAACGCCCCCAATGGGGTGTTTCACGTGAAACACGACTCCTCGGCCCGGCGCCCCGCGCCCACCCCTCTGCCCGGCTCTCCCGGCCCACGCCGCACGCGCCCGCGCCCAACGCGCCCGCGCCCACCCCTCGGAGACCCGGCGCGCCCCGCTGCGCGACCGCACCACGCCCCCGCTACAACCCCGCGTCCCTGGCCAGCAGCGCGGCCTGCACCCGGTTCTCGCACCCCAGCTTCGCCAGGATCCGGCTCACATACGTCTTCACCGTCGCCTCGCTCATGTGCAGACGACGGCCCGCGTCCGCGTTGGAGAGCCCTTCCCCGAGCAGCGCCAGCACCTCACGCTCCCGCTCGCTGAGAGCGGCGATCCGCTGCCGCGCCTCCTCTCCCCGCGCCGCCGCCCGCCCCCGCGTCAGCTGATCCACCACATGCCGGGTGGCGCCGGGCGAGAGATACGCGTCACCGGCCGCCGCCGCCTGCACAGCCTGGATCAGCTCGGCCGGGGCGGTGTCCTTGAGCAGGAAGCCGGCGCCTCCCTGCTCCAGCGCCCGCAGGACGTTCTCCCGCTCGCCGAACGTCGTGAGCACGATCACCCGCGTCTTCGGTGCCGCCGTCCGGAGTTCCGCCAGCGCCGTGAGGCCGTCCATCACCGGCATCTGGATGTCGAGCAGCACCACGTCCGCCGCGTGGGCGCGGGCCAGTTCGACGGCCTCGCGCCCATTCGGAGCCTCCGCGACCACCTCGATGGAAGGGTCGGAGGTGAGAATCATGCGTATCCCCACCCGGATGAGGGGCTCGTCGTCGGCGATGACGACCCGGATCGGCTGCCCCGTCACTTCGCTCGTACTCCCGTGCGCTCGTCCGGGCGCCTCATCTGCTGGCGACCTCGTAGGACCTTTTCTCGATCAGCTTGCCGTCCCGGAAGCAGAACCGGAACACCGGCTCGGTGTTGAAGCTGTCGCCCAGTTCGGAGGACATCAGGACCAGGCACCGCGCCCCGGCCGGCTTCTCGGGCCCCTCCCGGTCCAGCCCGTCGGCAACGAATGTATCCCCGTCGGGAAGTTGCTCCCGCACCTCGTCCTCGGCCGTCCCGACCTTGATCGACTGGTACTGCTCCGGGTCGATCGTCGCCTTCTGCACCTCCCCCACCAGGAAGTACAGGCCGAACCCACAGGCCAGCAGCAACAGCAGCAGTGCCCCCGCCCCGATGCCGCAACCCAGCGCGATCCCGCCGCCCGTGCTTCTCCTGCCGCCGCCCATCGCCAACTCCCGCTCGGAAACAGTCCAGTCCATGACCGGACCACCGTTCCCCCGCAGGGCCTTCTGCGACTGCTGCCGAAAGTCGTCCTCCACATCGACCATCGGCGTGCCGACCGAACTGCCGGGCACCCCCTCGGCGCCGTACGGAAGCACTCCGGCGACCCGGAAGCCGCCGTCCGGAGTCCGGCCGGTGTGCACCATGCCGCCGACCAGCCGGGCCCGCTCGTGCAGACCGGGGAGGCCCTGTCCCCCGCTGACCACCTCCACCTCGGGCTGTGCCCGGCCCTGCGGCCCGTTGACGATCTCGACGACCAGGGAATCCGGCTCGTAACGCAGCTCGACCGTGATCGCCGCGCCCGGCGCGTGCTTGTACGCGTTGGTCAGCGCCTCCTGGACGATGCGGTAGGCCGCCCGGTCCGAGGGGCCCGCGAGCTCCCGCGCCTCCCCGGTCCGACGGAACTCCACCACGTTCCCGGCCGCCCGCGCGGCCGCCGTCAGCTCCTCGATGCCCGCGGTCCCGCGCGCCGTCGCCTGCCCGCCGTCGGCGCCCTGGACCGGCGCCTCGACGCCGTCGCGGAGGATGCCGACGACCTCGCGCAGCTCGTGCATGGCGTGGACCGAGGCGTCGCGGAGCACTCCGACCACCTCGCGCTGCCGTTCCGTCAGTTCCCGGTCGACCTCCAGGGCCCCCGTATGGACGGAGATGAGCGCCAGTTGATGACCGAGGCTGTCATGCATGTCCTGGGCGATCCGCTGGCGCTCCATGAGCCGTGCCTGGCCCACGATCATGGCCCGTTCCCGGATGAGCTGGGCGTTGCGTTCCTGAAGGGCGTGCAGCAGGGTCCGGCGCTGCGTCCAGTACCGGCTGGCGAGCCCGGGCACGAGCGTCGTCGCCAGGAAGTAGAGGGTGGTGAACAACACCTGCGTCAGCGGCTGCAGCGACACCCAGTTCACCGCGACGGTCAGCCCCGTGTAGAGCACATAGGAGGCGGTGAACGCGCCCAGTGCCCGCCCGGCCCCCGCGATCCTGCGCCCGGAACTCCACGCCACGACCATCAGCAGCAGTGCGAAACCGCCAGAGAGACCGGCCAGGGCGGAGCTGACCACCAGCACCGTGACCGGCAGTCGGCGCCGCGCCAGGGACAGCACCACGACCGCGACCGACACTGCCCACAGGTGAGGTTGCCCGCTGCGCAGCAGTTCCTCCGTGCCCGCCGCGAGCAGACCCAGCACCCCGGCCAGCACCGCCTCGCCGGCCGTCCTGCGCCGGGACCACAGCTCAGGCGCCGCCCACCACCGCCACCCGGCCCGGAGCTTCGATATCGCGTCCACGTTCCGCACCCTAGACAGTCCCCTATGCCTGTGACGCCCTGCTTTCGTCGCAGGAGCCGACGACAAAAGTCGTCATCCCGCACCACGCCCCGACGCCAAAGAGCTGCGAAGAGTCCGCCCCGGAACCACCGGAAACACCGGAAACACCCGGGCCGTCCGAAACATCCGAGATCCCACGAACATCCAGGACTCCATGAACATCCAGGACTCCATGAACGTCCGGGACTCCACGAACGTCCGGGGCCACCGGGCACGTCCGGAAGCATCGGGGGCGTCCGGGAGCATCGGTAAGGCCGGGAACCCCCCGAGACATCCCGAACATCGGGATCGCCCCGCAACGACGGGAGCACCGGAAAAGCCAGGAAGACCGGGAACACCGGGAAGTGCCGAAAATCGCCCCAGGACAGCGGGAACGAAGAAGCCCCACAGATCGTTTGACCTGTGGGGCTTCTCTCCTGTGCGCGAGGGGGGATTTGAACCCCCACGTCCCTAAGGACACTGGCACCTGAAGCCAGCGCGTCTGCCGTTCCGCCACTCGCGCATGAGTGGTGTTTTCAGGTTCTCCCACCGTTTGGTGCGATCGCCTGGCGACATCCGGAAGATTAGCACGCTGGAGGGGGTGGATTCACATCCGTTGTTTCACCGAGCACCTGGCGGGAAGCGGGAACGCCGAGCGGCCGCCCCCACTCCTCCTCAGTACCCCCCGCGTGCGGGACACTGTCAGGAGGCCGCCTCTACGATCCGTGTGAGAGGTGACACTCATCCACAGGGCAGACAAGGGGAACCAGCCGATTTCCCGAGGCGTGGATACGATCAGTAAGCAGTACCGGGACGGCTACGACGGAGGAGGTGCCCCATGGGAGTCATGAAGCGTTTCGAGCAGCGTCTCGAGGGTCTGGTCAACGGCACCTTCGCCAAGGTCTTCAAGTCCGAGGTCCAGCCGGTGGAGATCGCGGGAGCCCTCCAGCGCGAGTGCGACAACAACGCGACGATCTGGAACCGCGAGCGGACGGTCGTCCCCAACGACTTCATCGTCGAGCTCAGCACGCCCGACTACGAGCGACTCAGCCCGTACTCGGGCCAGTTGGGCGACGAGCTCTCCGGGCTGGTCCGCGACTACGCCAAGCAGCAGCGGTACACCTTCATGGGCCCGATCAAGGTCCACCTGGAGAAGGCCGACGACCTCGACACCGGTCTCTACCGGGTACGCAGCCGCACGCTGGCGTCGAGTTCGTCACAGCACCAGGACTTCGGCCGGCAGGCGGCGCCGAACCCCCCGGGACCGCACGGCCAGCCCCCCCACCCGGGTCAGGGGCGGCCCTCGCAGCCGACCGGCGGCTACGGCTATCCGCCCAGCCCCGCGCCGCCCATGCCCGCGGCCCCGCCGCCGGGAACGGCCGGCCCCAGTCCCCTGCCGGGCGCACAGGTACGGCGTTGGATCGAGATCAACGGCACCCGCCACCAGATCTCCCGCCCGACGCTGGTGCTGGGACGCAGCACCGACGCCGACGTGCGGATCGACGACCCCGGCGTATCGCGTCGGCACTGCGAGATCCGGACCGGAACGCCCTCGACGATCCAGGATCTCGGATCCACCAACGGCATCGTGGTGGACGGACAGCACACCACCCGCGCTACGCTCCGCGACGGCTCGCGGATCGTCGTGGGCAGCACCACCATCGTTTACCGGCAAGCCGAAGGGTGAAGCGGGGGCAATGTCAGAGCTGACCCTGACGGTCATGCGGCTAGGTTTCCTGGCTGTTCTGTGGCTGTTCGTGATCGTGGCCGTCCAGGTCATCCGCAGCGACCTGTTCGGAACGCGCGTCACGCAGCGCGGCTCGCGCCGCAGCACGAACGACGCACGGCCGCCACAGGCGCGCCAGAACGCCGCGGCACCGCCGCCGCAGCGCCAGCAGTCCGGCCGCCAGCGCCGGGGAGCGCCCACGAAGCTGGTCGTCTCGGAGGGGTCGCTCACCGGCACCACGGTGACGCTCCAGGGGCAGACCATCACGCTGGGCCGGGCCCACGATTCGACGATTGTGCTGGACGACGACTACGCGTCCAGCAGGCATGCCAGGATCTACCCCGACCGCGACGGCCAGTGGATCGTCGAGGACCTCGGGTCGACCAACGGCACGTACCTCGACCGGACCCGGCTCACCACCCCGACGCCTGTTCCGCTGGGCGCGCCGATCCGTATCGGCAAGACCGTCATCGAGCTGCGGAAGTAGTACGACAATGAGCGAGCGGAGCGAGCGAGCCGCGGCGGCCCGGGCAACGGCCCCGGCCCGGCTCCCGACCGGAGGGTGGGCAGTGTGGCTCGAGACCGGCGGTACCCCGAGCCGACGGGCGAGGTGGGCATGAGTCTTTCCCTGCGCTTCGCCGCCGGATCGCACAAGGGCATGATCCGGGAGGGCAACGAGGACTCCGGCTACGCCGGTCCGCGACTGCTCGCCATCGCCGACGGCATGGGCGGCCAGGCGGCCGGCGAGGTCGCCAGCTCCGAGGTGATCTCCACGCTCGTCCAGCTCGACGACGACGTCCCGGGCTCGGACATCCTCACGTCGCTCGGCGTCGCGGTCCAGCGGGCCAACGAGCAGCTGCGCATGATGGTCGAGGAGGACCCCCAGCTGGAGGGCATGGGCACCACGCTCACCGCCCTGCTCTGGACCGGTCAGCGCCTCGGTCTCGTCCACGTCGGCGACTCCCGCGCGTATCTGCTGCGCGACGGTGTGCTCACCCAGATCACCCAGGACCACACCTGGGTGCAGCGGCTGGTCGACGAGGGCCGGATCACCGAGGAGGAGGCCACCACCCACCCGCAGCGGGCCCTGCTGATGCGGGCGCTGGGCAGTGGCGACCACGTCGAACCCGATCTCTCCATCCGCGAGGTCCGGGTCGGCGACCGCTATCTGATCTGTTCCGACGGGCTGTCGGGCGTCGTCTCCCACCAGACGATGGAGGAGACGCTCGCCAGCTACCAGGGCCCGCAGGAGACCATCCAGGAGCTGATCCAGCTCGCCCTGCGCGGCGGCGGCCCCGACAACATCACCTGCATCGTCGCCGACGTCCTCGACGTCGACAGCAACGACACCCTGTCCGGGCAGCTCAACGACACCCCGGTCGTCGTCGGCGCGGTCGCCGAGAACCAGGCCGCGCAGATGAGCGCCGCCGAGAGCACGGCCGCCATGCAGACCCCCGCCGGGCGGGCGGCCGGCCTGGGCCGCCCCGTCCCGCCCCCCGCCGGCGGATTCGGCCCGCCCGGGAGCGGCGGCGACGCCGGATACGACGGCATGCCGGACGGCTCCTTCGACGCGTACACCGACGACGACTTCGTCAAGCCGCGCGGCGGCCGGAAGTGGATCAAGAGGTCGCTCTACGCCGTCCTGACGCTGGCCGTCCTCGGCGGCGGCGTCTACGGCGGCTACCGCTGGACGCAGAACCAGTTCTACGTCGGCGCGAACAACGAGCACGTCGCGCTGTTCCGGGGCCTCAGCCAGGACCTGGCGTGGATCTCGCTCTCGAAGGTCGAGAAGGACCACCCCGAGATCGAACTCAAGTACCTCCCGGCCTACCAGCGCAAGCAGGTCGAGGCGACCATCGCCGAGGGCGACCTCGCCTCCGCCCGCGAGAAGATCGACGAACTCGCCCTCCAGGCATCCGCCTGCAAGAAGGACGCCCAGCGGCGCACGGCCGAGAAGGCCCGCTCCGACGAGGGCCGGGCCGGCGGCATGGAATCGGGCGCGCCCAAGCCGTTCGACGAACCGGGCGCCGACAAGACCAAGTCGACCGAAGCGACTCCCACTCCTGGTCCCAGCCTCTCGGCGGAAGAGAAAAAGCTGGTCCCGCAGTGCGGTAAGCAGTAAAGCCGTAGGGGGCCTCCAGCACCATGAGCGTTGTCACCAATACGACCACGATCGGCGCGATCGACGCGCCGAGCCGTCGCAACACCGAGCTGATGATGATGGTCTTCGCCGTCGCCATCTCGGTGTTCGCCTACGCCAACGTCGGGCTCGCCATCGACGGCAAGCTCCCGCCCGGCATGCTGGGCTACGGCGGTGGCCTCATCCTGCTCGGCGGCGTCGCCCACCTCGTGGTGCGCAAGTTCGCCCCGTACGCGGACCCGCTGCTCCTGCCGCTCGCGACCCTGCTCAACGGTCTCGGGCTGGTGCTGATCTGGCGACTCGACCAGTCGGAACGGCTGATCAAGCGCGCCGAGTACCTGTACGGGTCGTACAGTCCGGACGCCCCGAAGCAGTTGCTCTACTCGGCGATCGGCGTCGCCTTCTTCGTCGCCGTGCTGATGATCCTCAAGGATCACCGCATCCTGCAGCGCTACACCTACATCTCGATGGCCGTGGCGCTGGTCCTGCTGATCCTGCCGATGTTCTTCCCGGCGGTGAACGGCGCGAAGATCTGGATCAGCCTGGGCCCGCTCTCCATCCAGCCGGGTGAGTTCGCCAAGATTCTGATCGCGGTGTTCTTCTCCGGCTATCTGATGGTGAAGCGTGACGCGCTGGCGCTGGCCAGTCGCCGTTTCATGGGGATGTACCTGCCGCGCGGACGCGACCTCGGCCCGATCATCACGATCTGGGCCCTGTCGATCCTGATCCTGGTCTTCGAGACCGACCTCGGCACCTCGCTGCTGTTCTTCGGCCTCTTCGTGGTGATGCTGTACGTCGCCACCGAGCGGACCAGCTGGATCGTCTTCGGTCTGCTGATGTCCGCGGCTGGTGCGGTAGGCGTCGCCTCCTTCGAGTCGCATGTGCAGGCTCGTGTCACCGCCTGGCAAGACCCCTTCGCCTGCTTCACAACCAACGGCGCCTGCGAGCAGATCTCCAACGCGATCATGTCCTTCGGTTCCGGAGGCACCCTGGGCACCGGCTGGGGGCAGGGGCATTCCGACCTGATCGGCTTCGCCGCCAACGCCGACTTCATCCTCGCCACTGTCGGCGAGGAGCTGGGCCTGGCCGGGATGATGGCCGTCCTGCTGGTCTACGGCCTGGTCATCGAGCGGGGCGTCCGCACGGCGCTCGCCGCCCGAGACCCCTTCGGCAAGCTGCTCGCCATCGGTCTGTCCGGCGCCTTCGCCATCCAGATCTTCGTGGTCGCCGGCGGTGTGATGGGGCTCATCCCCCTCAGCGGTATGACGATGCCGTTCCTCGCCTACGGTGGTTCGTCCGTGCTCGCCAACTGGGCGCTGATCGCCATCCTGATCCGGATCAGCGACACCGCCCGCCGCCCCGCCCCGGCGCCCGCGCCGTCCCCCGATGCCGAGATGACCCAGGTGGTCCGACCGTGAACAAGCCCCTGCGCCGGATCGCGATCTTCTGCGGCCTCCTCGTCCTCGCCCTGCTCGTACGCACCAACTACCTCCAGTACGTGCGTTCCGACGAGCTGAACAGCCGGGACGAGAACCGCCGCGTCCGCATCGAGCGGTACGCGCACGAGCGCGGCAACATCATCGTCGACGGCAACCCGGTGACCGGGTCGGTCGAGACCAAGGTGGGCGACTTCAAGTACAAGCGGGTCTGGAAGGACGGCCCCATGTGGGCCCCCGTGACCGGGTACTCCTCCCAGGCGTTCGACGCCTCCCAGCTCGAGAAGATCGAGGACGGCATCCTCACCGGCAACGACGAC
This sequence comes from Streptomyces tyrfis, assembly GCF_037034285.1. Classification (NCBI taxonomy): domain Bacteria; kingdom Bacillati; phylum Actinomycetota; class Actinomycetes; order Kitasatosporales; family Streptomycetaceae; genus Streptomyces; species Streptomyces tyrfis. The sequence goes on from NZ_JBAGJZ010000007.1 coordinate 164,820, forward strand.
CAGCTGTTCTTCGACCGGACGCTGTCGATGTTCACCGGGGGGGAGAAGCAGGGCGGCAACATCGTCACCACGCTCAGCTCCGCCGCCCAGAAGGCCGCGTTCAAGGGGCTGGGGGACAAGAAGGGCGCCGTCGCGGCGCTCGACCCGCGGACCGGTGCCATCCTGGCCCTGGCCAGCACTCCCTCGTACGACCCCTCCACCTTCGCGGGCAACTCCGACAAGGACACCAAGGCCCGGCAGACGCTCCTGAAGGACAAGGACAAGCCGATGCTCAATCGGGCATTGCGCGAGACCTACCCGCCGGGCTCGACCTTCAAGGTCGTCACCGCCACCGCGGCCCTGGAGAACGGGCTGTACACCGACATCGACGCGCGGACGAACTCGCCGCTGCCCTGGCAGCTGCCCCAGTCGACCCTCCCGCTGAACAACGAGGGCAACATCCCGTGCGAGAACGCCTCGCTCCGTGAGGCGCTGCGCTGGTCGTGCAACACCGTCTTCGGCAAGATCAGCGACGATCTCGGTAACCAGAAGATGATCGACCAGGCCGACAAGTTCGGCTTCAACAAGGAGATCTTCACGCCGGTCCGGGCCGACGCCAGCGTCTTCCCCAAGGACAACCGCCCGCAGAACGCCATGGCCGGCATCGGCCAGGCCTCCAACCGCGCCACCCCGCTCCAGATGGCCATGGTCGCCGCCGCGATCGCCAATGACGGCAAGCTGATGCAGCCGTACATGGTCGCCGAGCGCCAGGCGCCCAACCTGGACGTCATCTACACCCACAAGAAGGAAGAGTTCAGCCAGCCCCTCTCGGCCGAGAACGCCCAGAAGCTGCAGAAGATGATGGAGACCGTCGTCCAGGACGGCACCGGAAAGAACGCTCAGATCCCGGGCGTCACCGTCGGCGGCAAGACGGGTACGGCACAGCACGGCCTCAACAACAGCGAGAAGCCGTACGCCTGGTTCATCTCGTACGCCAAGACCGGCGACGGCTCCCCGGTCGCCGTGGCCGTGGTCGTCGAGGACGGCGAGGCGAACCGCGGCGACATCTCCGGTGGCGGTCTGGCCGCGCCGATCGCCAAGGCCGTGATGAAGGCGATCATCGACAAGAAGTGACGACTGTCACACCAGGCGTCATACCTGCGCCTTCGGATACCGGTCAGGTATCAGGTCCGGGCTCCGGGCCGATCGGGTAGTGCGCGGCCGGTAGCGTAGGCGCGAGCAGCACACCGCCGGACCGCGCACCGGTGCGGTCGGGACTGACGGAGAGGGCTGGAACAGTTATGGAAGAGCCGCGTCGCCTCGGCGGCCGGTACGAGCTGGGCTCGGTGCTCGGCCGTGGTGGCATGGCCGAGGTCTACCTCGCACACGACACCCGGCTCGGCCGCACCGTAGCTGTGAAGACACTCCGGGCCGACCTGGCCCGCGACCCGTCCTTCCAGGCCCGGTTCCGCCGTGAGGCCCAGTCCGCCGCCTCGCTCAACCACCCGGCGATCGTCGCCGTCTACGACACCGGCGAGGACTACGTCGACGGGGTCTCCATCCCGTACATCGTGATGGAGTACGTCGACGGGTCGACGCTCAGGGAGCTTCTGCACTCGGGCCGCAAGCTGCTGCCCGAACGCACCCTGGAGATGACGGTCGGCATCCTCCAGGCGCTGGAGTACTCGCACCGCGCGGGCATCGTCCACCGTGACATCAAGCCGGCGAACGTCATGCTGACGCGCACCGGCCAGGTCAAGGTCATGGACTTCGGCATCGCCCGCGCCATGGGCGACTCCGGCATGACCATGACCCAGACCTCGGCCGTCATCGGCACCGCCCAGTACCTCTCGCCGGAGCAGGCCAAGGGCGAGCAGGTCGACGCGCGCTCCGACCTGTACTCGACCGGCTGCCTGCTTTACGAGCTGCTGACGGTCCGGCCGCCGTTCGTCGGCGACTCCCCCGTCGCGGTCGCCTACCAGCACGTACGGGAAGAGCCGCAGCCGCCCAGCAACTTCGACCCCGAGATCACGCCCGCGATGGACGCGATCGTGTTGAAGGCCCTGGTCAAGGACCCCGACTACCGCTACCAGTCGGCCGACGAGATGCGTGCCGACATCGAGGCGTGCCTCGACGGCCAGCCGGTCGCCGCCACCGCGGCGATGGGCGCGCCCGGTTACGGCGGCTACGACGCCGGCTACGGCGACCAGCCCACCACGGCGCTGCACTCCGGGGACCAGCACGGCGCGGGCGCCACCTCCATGCTGCCCCCGGTCAACCCGGACGACGGCGGCTACGGCTACGACGACCGTCCGGACCGCCGCCGTCAGAAGAAGAGCAACACCTCGACGATCCTGCTGGTCGTCGCCGGTGTCCTGGTCCTGATCGGGGCGATCCTGATCGGCCGGTCGGTGTTCGGCGACCACAGCGACAGCGGCAAGATCGACGTGCCGAACCTGGTCGGCTCGACCGTGGCCGAGGCACAGAAGCTCGCGGACAGAGCCGATGTCGTCCTCAAGGTCGGCTCGCACGAACCGTGCGAGGAGCAGCCCAAGGACAGGATCTGCAGCCAGACCCCGGGCACCGACGACACCATGGCGACGAAGGACACCATCACGGTCGTCGTCTCCACCGGCGCGCCGAAGGTCGAGGTCCCGGACGTCACGGAGAAGTCCGAGGAGAGCGCCCGCAAGTACCTTGAGGAGAAGGGCTTCACGGTCAACGTCACCGCGGAGGTGTCGGAAAAGAGCGTCGGCACGGTCATCCGGCAGTCCCCGGACGGCGGTTCGAAGGCCGAGAAGAACTCCGAGGTCACGATCACGGTCGCGAAGCAGGCCGCCCGGTCGCTTCCGCCGGTGACCGACCGGAGCTACGACGACGCGGTGGCCCAGCTGAACGCCGTGGGCTTCAAGAACGTCTCCAGGACCGACGTCGATTCGGACAAGCCCGCGGGCACGGTCATCAGTCAGACCCCGCAGGGGGGCTCGTCCCAGCCGCTGGACGTCCAGGTCGTCCTGACGGTCTCGAAGGGTCCGGCTCAGCCGGAGCAGACTACGGTTCCCGAGATCCAGAACAAGACCCTCGGTGAGGCGAAGAACCTGCTCGCCGGCGCCGGGCTCCGGCTCGGCCAGGTGCAGGGCCCGAACGACGACAACGCCCGGGTCGTCACCTCCCAGCCCGGCCAGGGCCAGCAGGTCGACAAGAACAGCGAGGTCAGCGTGCTGACTCTCCCGGGCAGCGGGAACAACGACTTCGGCGGCCCGTCGGGCCAGCGGAAGCACTGACCCGCCTCTCCCCCGGCACCCACAGGGCCCCGGTCACTCGTCAACGGGTGACCGGGGCCCTCCGCGTTCGGCCCGCGCGGGGCGTTGCGGCATCGTGCCGCCGACGGCGGCGGCCGTGAAGCCGCCGGGCTGCCGGGCTGCCGGGCTGCCGGGCTGCCGAAGGGAAGCTGGCGGAGAGCGTCGGAAAGACACCGGAAAGCACCAGAAGGCACCCGGAAATCCGCCGGGCGGAGCGGGACGGCCGCCGGGCGGAGCGGGACGGCCGCCGGGCGGAGCGGGACGGCCGCCGGGCGGAGCGGGACGGCCGCCGGGCGGAGCGGGACGGTCGCCGGGCCCTGCGGGACGGTCAGGGCCCTGCGGGGCCCCTCGGCCCTGGTCTCAGCGCAGCTCCGCCGGCTTCGTGCGGTCCTTGTCGACCTTCTCCGTCCGCACCAGCTCGCCCCAGACGATGTAGCGGTACTTCGACGTGTAGACCGGGGTGCAGGTCGTCAGCGTGATGTAGCGGCCGGGCTTCTTCGCGCCGGACCCCTTCGGCACCGGCTGCAGCACGTCGACGTTGAACTTCGACGTCTCGGGAAGCTCCTTGAACACCTTGTAGACGTACCAGGTGTCCCTGGTCTCGAAGACGATCGCGTCGCCCGTCCTCATCTTGTCGATGTTGTGGAACTTGGCGCCGTGGCCGTCGCGGTGGGCGGCCAGGGTGAAGTTGCCCTCCTTGTCCCAGGGCAGGGCCGACTTCACCGGGTCCGTGTAGTAGCCCGCGATGCCATCGTTGAGGTTCTCGGTGTCGGTGCCCTTCTTGACCAGCACCTCGCCGTTCTTCATCGACGGGACGTGCAGGAAGCCGATGCCGTCCTTGGTGTCCAGAGCGCCCGGCCCCTCCGCCCAGCGGTCGCGGACGGTGTCGCCCTGCTTCGTCGCCTCGCGGTCGGCGAGCACATTGGTCCACCACAGGGAGTACGCCACGAAGAGCCCCAGGACCAGGCCCGCGGTGATCAGAAGCTCACCGAAGACGCTGATCGCGGCCGCGATGGGATGGCGGCCCGCACGCCGCGGCGGGGGCGCGGACTCGCCGGTCAGCTCTTCGTGCTCGGTCCTCGTGGTCACCGCACCCGTCCCTGTGGTGATGAAGTGTCAGTCGAGAAGCGCGTCGGGCTTCCCCTTGCTGCGCGGTCGTTCGTCGACCATCTTGCCCCAGACGATCAACCGGTACGTACTCGTGAATTCCGGTGTACAGGTGGTCAGGGTGATGTACCGGCCGGGTCCGGTGAATCCCGACTCGGGGGGCACCGGGCCGATGACCGAGATGTTGGACGGCGAGGTCTGCGGCAGCATCTTCGTCATTTCGTACGTGTAGTACGCGTCCTGCGTCTCGACCACGATCGGGTCGCCGGGGCTCAACCGGTTGATGTACCGGAAGGGTTCGCCGTGGGTGTTGCGGTGACCGGCGAGCGCGAAGTTCCCCCGTTCGGCGGACGGCATCGCGGTGCGCAGCGCGCCCTCGGCGTAGTGGCCGACCATGCCCCGGTCGAGGACCTTCTCCTTGCTGATGCCCTCGGCGATCGGGGCGACCACGTCCAGTTTGGGGATGTGGATGATGGCGAAGCCCTGCCCCGGCTCGAAGGCGCCCGGGGTGCGGTCGCCCTTCGCCTTCGCCCAGTTGTCCTGGATCTTGTGCGTCTCCTTGCCGGCGTACTGGTCGGCGCGCACGTTCGTCCACCACAGCTGGTACGTGACGAACAGCAGCATCAACACGCCCAGCGTGATGAAGAGTTCGCCGACGACCCGGCTCGCTACGACGGCCGGACTGTCCTTGGCGGCACGCGCCGCACGCCGTGCCTCGACGCGCGACATGGGTCTGCCGGGCGTCGGCGGCGGAGCGGGGTTCGCGGGCCCCTGTCGCGGTTCGGCGCGACGGCGGCCCTTCGCCTTCGCGGCGCGACGGCGCTCGGCACGGCCTCCGGTGCGCGGCTCCTCCGGAGCCCGGTCCGGCCCGCGCTCCGGGTCCGCCGCACGCTCAGGATCCGGTTCCGGGGCCGAGTCCGGCCCGGGGGCGGGTACGGAAATGGCGGGCATCCGCCGGGTCGACTCCATCGGGCCGCCCGGATCCGCCGAAAGGCCCGGATCCGTCCGGACGCCCGGGCCCGTCGGGCCACCGCGATCGACCGGGCCGCCGCGATCGACCAGGCCGCCGGGGCTTCTCGGTCCCTCCTGGCCCCTCGGCGCATCCGGGCTCCTCGGTCCGCCCTGGCCCCCGGGGCTCTGGCCGCGCGACCCGGCCGCCGCGTCGCCCACGGCGGGGGCTGCTCCGGCCGGGACCGCGGAAGAGCGCGAGCGGGAGACCGGGCCCTCGGAGGAGGGGCCTACCGCGGCTCCGGAAGGCGAAGGGGCGGGGCCCCCGACCGACGGGGATGCCGGCGCCCCGGAGAACGGAGAGACCGGTGTCCCGGAAGACGGGGACGCCGAAGACGCCGGGGGCACCGGGGACGCCGAAGACACCGGGGACACCGGGAACGCCGGGGGCACCGGGGACGCCGAGGGGAAGGAGGCGGGAGCGGGGGCGGGGGACGGCGGGCCGACCGACCGCGCCCCGGGTGCCGGCGTGGGGCTCCGCGGCCCGTACCAGTCCCGTTCGAAGCCCTCGGGGTCGTACCACTCGGGCGGGGTCTCCTGGGAGGCCGCCGCCCGCGACGGCCGCGCGTGGTCCGGTGCCGGGGCGTCGGCCCGTTTCTGCTCCGGTCGCTCCGGCCGCTCCGGAGCGCGGTGCCGGCCCCCCTCGCGCTGCCCCGGGCCCGGTCTCTCCGACGGCGGGCCGTCCGCACGGAACCACGGCGAGGGGTGCTGCCCCGGAGCCGGAACCGGAACCGGAACCGGCAGTGGGTCGTTCAGCGGGTCGGCCAGCCGGCCGACCGCCGCCTCGAAGGCCCCCGAGTCCCCGAAGGCCCCCGAGTCCCCGAGAGCCCCGGAGCCCTCAAGGGCTTCCGGTCCCCCTGAGGCTCCCGCCGCCTCGAACGCGCCCGACGGCTCGTACGCTCCTCGCTCGTACGGGCCGTCCTGTCCGGCGTCGTGCTCGGGGCGGAGCTCGGTCACGCGACGGCCTTGCCCACCACCGGCGCGAGCCCCGCCGATCTCGCGACGGCCCCCGTGTCGCCGCACTGCGCCAGCCAGTTGGCCAGCATCAGGTGACCGTGCTCGGTCAGCACCGACTCGGGGTGGAACTGCACGCCCTCCACCGGAAGTTCGCGGTGGCGCAGCCCCATGATGATGCCGTCGGCGGTGCGGGCCGTCACCTCCAGCTCCGGCGGGACCGTGTCCGGCTCGGCGGCGAGCGAGTGGTACCGCGTCGCGGTGAAGGGGGACGGCAGGCCGGTGAAGACGCCCGTGCCGTCGTGGACGACCGGCGAGGTCTTGCCGTGCAGCAGCTCCGGGGCGCGGTCCACCACTCCCCCGTATGCCACCGCCATCGACTGCATCCCGAGGCAGACCCCGAAGACCGGGACGCCCGTCGCCGCGCAGTGGCGGACCATCTCCACGCAGACGCCCGCCTGCTCGGGGGCGCCGGGGCCGGGAGACAGCAGGACGCCGTCGAAGCCGTCCTGGGCGTGCGCCGTGGTCACCTCGTCGTTCCGGAGGACTTCGCAGTCGGCCCCGAGCTGGTAGAGGTACTGGACGAGGTTGAAGACGAAGCTGTCGTAGTTGTCCACGACGAGAATGCGGGCGCTCATCGGCCGGCCCCCGGTCCGCTCGCCCCGTCGACCGTCACGTCGCCGAACGGAAGCAGCGGCTCCGCCCACGGGAAGACGTACTGGAAAAGCGCGTAGACGACGGCCAGCACCAGCACGAGCGAGATGAGCGCGCGCACCCACACATTGCCCGGCAGATGCCGCCAGATCCAGCCGTACATGCTGTCCCCTCCAAATCGGTACGGGATCCAGACTAAAGGGCCGGGGCGGAGCCGTGGGTCAGCTGTGGAAAGCCGTCGGCCGTCCGTCGCCCACGGGCTGGGTGGCGTCGAGGTGCGCCCAGGCGATCAGCCGGTGGCTGCTGCCCCATTCGGGGTCGCAGGTGGTCAGTGTCAGATAGCGCCCCGGCCCGTCGTAGCCGGACGCGCGGGGTACGGGGTCGATGACCCCGATGTCGCTCGGCACCGTCCGGTACGGCTTCCGGTCGATCCGGTACGTGAACCAGGTCGTCCCGTCCGTCAGCAGCACCGCGTCCCCCGGACGGAGCTTCGGGAAGTCCTTGAACGGGTCCCCATAGGTGCGGCGGTGCCCGGCCAGCGCGAAGTTCCCCCGCGCACCGAGCCGGGCGGTCCCGGCGTAGTGCCCGATTCCCTTCTGCAGGGTCCCGGCCTCGGTGTTCTCCAGGACGGGCCACTCCCAGCGCTTGCCGAAGCGGGGGATGTACAGCATCGCGAACGGTTTGCCGTCCCGGTACGCCGCGGGGGCGACCGGCGTCGCGGACGGGGTCGCGGGCGCGGACGCGGAGGGCGCCGGGGTCCCGGACGGGCCGGGGGACGCGGGCGCGGCGGCCGGGCCGCCCCGGGCCCACTGGCCGCGCAGGGCGTCGAGCTGGTCCTCGGCCGCGCCCTGGGCCCTCACCCCGGTCCAGAACAGCACATAGACCACGAAGAGCACGATCAGGGCGCCGACGGTGATGCAGAACTCGCTGAACGTCCGGACGATCAGTCGCACCGACACGTGCCACCCTCCCCCGGCCGCTCGCCGCCCCGCCGGTCAGGCCCGGCGGAGGCCCGCTCAGCCCACCGGCTTCGCCTGGTGGAGCTCCACTGTGCCCGAGTAGCCGGGAAGAGTCACCGCCCGGTGCTCGTCGACTTTCCAGCCGAGCCCGTAGGCCTTCACGTACAGCAGGTAGTTGTTGATCGCGGGGGAGTCGTCGAGGGCCCGCTTGAGGCCGGCCGGGTCACCGACGGCGGTGATCTTGTAGGGCGGGGAGTAGACCCGGCCCTGGAGGATCAGTGTGTTGCCGACGCAGCGGACCGCGCTGGTGGAGATGAGCCGCTGGTCCATGACCTGGATGCCCTGGGCGCCGCCCCGCCAGAGCGCGTTGACGACGGCCTGGAGGTCCTGCTGGTGGATGACCAGGTCATTGGGCTGGGGGTCCGGGTAGCCCGGGTTCGCGGTGGCGTCGGGCGGGGCGTCGTCGAGGGTGACCGACACCGCCCGGCCCGAGAGCTTGTCGCTGCCCGCGGCCCGCTCCAGCTTCTTGAGCCGGGCGTTCTCCTCCTCGGTGGCGCCGTGATCGCGCCGGACGAGGGCGTCGATGTCCTCGCGGACGGACCCGTTGGTCTCCTCCAGCTGGGCGTTCTTCCCGCTGCGCTGCTGGATGAGGTCGGAGAGCTTCAGCAGCGAGGAGTCGGTGCGCAGATTGGTGCCCTTGGCCGTGTTGGCGCTGGTGACGAAGATCAGTCCGGCGAGAGCGAAGACCGCAGCCGTGAGCACCCGGGCCGGGTGCCGGAAGATGCGGCGACCCGGTCCTCGGGGGGAGTCGGCGGAATTGCTCAACGTACCCTTATCTCCTTCGGAGCCACGGAAGCACTACGCTAACGGACGCCCGGGGGAGGAGGCATTCCCCCTCGCACCCACCCCCGACACCAGCCACAGTTACCTGCGCGGTCACGCAGCGCATCGACAGGAGAGTTCCTCGTGCCGAAGTCACGTATCCGCAAGAAGGCCGACTTCACGCCCCCTCCGGCGAAGCAGGCGACCAACTTGAAGCTGACCAGCCGCAGCTGGGTGGCGCCGGTGATGCTGGCGCTCTTCCTGATCGGGCTGGCCTGGATCGTCGTTTTCTACGTGACCGACGGCAGCCTGCCGGTCAAGTCGCTGGGGAACTGGAACATCGTGGTCGGCTTCGGCTTCATCGCCGGCGGCTTCGGCGTCTCCACCCAGTGGAAGTAGGAACACAGCTGGAGCAGGCGGGACCGGGGCGGACCCGGTCCGGCCCCTCTTGAGGCGTGTCCCGGTCCGCCCCGGTCCGCCCCTCCCGCGAGGCGCCGCGCCCCGGGCCCTGCCCCATGGCGTCCCGTCCGTCCCATCGGCGGTAGTGGCCCCATGGGCGGTCGTGGCCTCCGTCGGCGGTAGTGGCCCCATGCCACAGCGGGGCCCGGTCGCACAACCCTTGCCCCGAGTTACCCACAGAGTTATCCACAGGCGGGGGAAAAGGTCAGACGATCTGTGGATAACTCGCCGCCGATTGACACCGATGCGGCCGCCGCTGCCTCCGTCCGGAGGCAGCGGTACCCCTTGTCTCCGCTGGAAAAGACCCGGTTGAGCGACAAGGGGATCAGGCGTTCCCACAGAACGCACAAGATCGGGCACATGCTGTGGACAACCACGGCGGTGTCCGACCTCCGGAACGGACCGGCGACGTCCTCGGCCCGATAAAGCCCCCAGCCCCGCCTCGGCACCGCGCATCGCGCCCCGCCTCGGCGCCGTGCCCGCATCCGCGCGTCGGCGTCGCCTCAGGTCAGCGCGGCCGTGCGGGCGACGACGATCCCGACGATGGCCAGCAGGACCAGGGCACAGGTGCCGTACTGCACCAGCGTCCGCCGCTGCCGGGGCGCGTGCACCATGCCGATCGCGATCAGCGTGCCGGCGATCAGCCCGCCGACGTGCGCCTGCCAGGCGATCCCGCCCCACGGGTTGAACGTGATGACCAGGTTCACCGCGAGGAGCACGAAGACCGGGCGCATGTCGTAGTTCAGCCGGCGCATCAGCACAGCGGTGGCGCCGAGCAGGCCGAAGATCGCGCCGGACGCGCCGAGCGAGCCCTGGACCGGCGCGGAGAGCCAGTACGTCAGCGCCCCGCCCGCCAGGCCGGAGAGCAGATAGAGGGTGAGATAGCGGGCGCGGCCGAGCGCCGCCTCCAGCGGCCCCCCGAGCCACCACAGCCCCAGCATGTTGAAGAGGATGTGCCACATCTCCTGGTGCAGGAACATCGACGTCACCAGGCGGTACCACTGCCCCTCGGCGACGCCCTCCAGCGGGCCGCCGTAGTAGGTGGTCGCGCGGCCCAGCAGCAGCAGTTCGTTGACCAGCTCGTCGCCCTTCGCCAGGACGGCGAGGTACACGGCGACGTTGATCCCCAGGATGATCTTGGTGACGAGCCGGGGATCGGCCGTCATGACGCCGCCCGCGACCGTACGCGGATGGGAGGCGGCCGGGGCATGCCCCGTACCGGACCCGGTCCGGACGCAGTCCGGACACTGGAAGCCGACCGAGGCGCTGACCATGCAGTCGGGGCAGATCGGGCGCTCGCAGCGGGTGCAGCGGATGTGCGTCCCGCGGTCGGGATGGCGGTAGCAACTGAGCGAACCGTCCATGGCGGCGGGCCGGTCCCGGCCTCCCGGCGGCTGCTCGTCCATCGGTCCCATCACTTCCCGGTCCCCTCGGTCCTCGTCGTGGCGGCGGCACGCGACAACACGGCCCCGCCCGTCCGCCATGTAACGAGTACGGACGAGCAGGGCGATTGGTTCCCCAACGGGACGATCAGAACGTGATCATCCGATGACCCCGGGCGATCAGCGGCTCTCACGGACGGATCAACAGCTCTCGCGGACGGATCAGCGGCTCTCGATGACGACCGACTCGATCACGACGTCCTCCACCGGACGGTCCGTGCGGGGGTTGGTCGGGGCGGACGCGATGGCGTCGACGACCTTCTGGCTGGCGGGGTCGGCGACCTCGCCGAAGATGGTGTGCTTGCCGGTCAGCCAGGCGGTCGGCGCCACGGTCACGAAGAACTGCGAGCCGTTGGTGCCCGGGCCGGCGTTGGCCATGGCCAGCAGGTACGGCTTGGTGAAGGCCAGGTCGGGGTGGAACTCGTCGCCGAACTCGTACCCCGGGCCCCCGGTGCCGTTGCCCAGCGGGTCGCCGCCCTGGATCATGAAGCCGCTGATGACGCGGTGGAAGACGGTGCCGTCGTACAGCCTGTCCGTGGACTTCTTGCCGGTCTCGGGGTGCGTCCACTCGCGCTCGCCCCGGGCGAGCTCGACGAAGTTCTTGACCGTCTTGGGCGCGTGGTTCGGCAGGAGCCGGATCTGGATGTCGCCCTGGTTGGTCTTCAAAGTGGCGTAAAGCTGCTCGGCCACGATCTGCCTTCCGTGAGTCCTCGGTGACGTCAGGTGTTCGGTGACGCCCGTCGATCCTCGCACGGACCGCGCGTTCCGGCGCTCTGCCGCCGCCTCGCGCACGCCCCGCTCACCTCGTTGCCCGATTCCCGACCGCTCCCGTACGCCCTGTCCGCCGACGTACGCCCCGCCCGCTCCCGTACGCCCCGTTCGTTCCCGTACGCCGTACGTCCTGCCCGGCCGGGTCCGTCCCGTACGCCGTGTCCGACGCGTCCATGCCGCTCCCCGCAGGAACGCGTGCGGCCAAGCGCGTGACGAACCGGCGCGGGCTGGACCGAACCCCGGCCCTCTGCTCGGCAAGCTCCCTTGCACCACGTCACTCCGAAGCCGCAGACCGTTCCCGGCCGGCCTGGACGGTCCAGCCGGCCCGGACGACCCCGCGGCCTGACCCGGATGCCCGCCCCACGTGCCGGAGCCGCCGCCGGCAGGCATGATCTTTGAATGGGTGGAAAGGCGGATTAACCACCCGCCACCAAGGAGGAGGATCCCGTGACCCGCATCGACAGCGTGCGCGCCGCAACCGAATCGGCCAGGGACAGCGTGCAGCACGCCGCGGAAGTGGTGGCGCCCTACGCCGACACGGCGAAGGAGCAGGCCGCGTTTCTCGCGTGCGAGGCCCGCGCACGGCTCGCGCCGAGGGTGTCGAGGGCCGCCCGGCAGGCCCGTGTCCACTACGGCACACATCTCGCACCACGTATCGAACAGGCCCGCGCCCATGTGCCGCCCAAGATCGACGAGGCCGCACAGCGCGCCGCGCACCACACCCGCCGGGCCGCCCGCAGCACCGCGGCCTACGCCGCACCGCGCGTCGGGCATGCGATGGCCATGGCCCAGCCGATCGCCGAGGAGGCGTCGGCCCGCAGCGCGGCGGCGCTGGCCGCACTGCGCAGCCAGGTCACCGCCGACGAGATCAGGCGACTGTCCAGGAAGCACGAACGGCGGGCGAGGACCGGGCGGCTATGCCGGGGCTTCCTCCTGACCGGCCTCGTCGCGGGCGCCGCCTACGCCGCCTGGCGGTGGTGGGACAAGCAGGCCAACCCCGACTGGCTGGTCGAGCCGCCCGCCCCGACAGAGGTCTCCGACCGCGCCCCGCTGTCCTCGGTCGACGGCTCCGGCCCGGAGGCCGGGGGAAGCTCCAGGGCGGAACCCAGGGAGCCGGGAGAGACCGAGGAGGACTAGAGGGTCCGGAGCGGGCCGAGGCCCTGCCGCCGACCGACGGCGTCCGGCTCCCGAGCAAAGCGGTCCTCGCATGACGAAGCGGGCGCCGGAAGATCCTGGGATCTTCCGGTGCCCGCTTCGTCATGTCGTCTGTGGAGCCTAGGAGATTCGAACTCCTGACATCTGCCTTGCAAAGGCAGCGCTCTACCAACTGAGCTAAGGCCCCGGGAAGGCGGACAACACCGGACGTTTCAGCGCCTCGGCCACCGCCGCAGACCAGAGTACCGGGTCTCCCCGGGGATCTCGCAAGAAAAGGGGGACTCCCGGTCGGCAACCACTCTCCGTAAGATGCACGACGAGGTTCGCAGCAGCGAAGCGGCAGCGAAGGGGAGACGCCATGGATGCAGCTCAGCAAGAGGCGACGGCCAGAGCCAGGGAGCTTCAGCGCAGTTGGTACGGAGAGCCCCTCGGGGCGCTGTTCCGCCGCCTGATCGACGACCTCGGCCTGAACCAGGCCCGGCTCGCCGCTGTCCTCGGGCTGTCCGCGCCCATGCTCTCCCAGCTGATGAGCGGCCAGCGCGCGAAGATCGGCAACCCCGCGGTCGTCCAGCGCGTCCAGGCCCTTCAGGAACTGGCCGGTCAGGTGGCCGACGGCAGCGTCAGCGCCGGCGAGGCCGCCGAGCGCATGGAGGAGATCAAGAAGTCCCAGGGCGGGTCCGTCCTCACCGCCACCAGCCAGACCTCGCACACCGGCGGCGCCCCGACCGTCCGGCGCGTGGTGCGCGAGATCCAGTCGCTGCTGAGGTCCGTCGCGGCGGCCGGCGACATCATCGAGGCCGCGGACTCCCTCGCCCCGACCCACCCGGAACTGGCAGAGTTCCTCAAGGTGTACGGCGCGGGGCGCACCGCGGACGCGGTGGCGCACTACGAGGGACACCAGAGCTGAGGGCCCGTTCACGGAACGCCGGAAGCCGGGGGCGCCGAAGGCCGGAACGCCGGGAGCCGGTACGCCGGAGGCCGGGGACCCCGGAGCCGTGGGCATGACGCCGACGTCGCCGGATCCGGGGGACACTGAGCCGGCGGGCATCACGGCCGTGGACGGCCCGTCACCTCCCGGGGCGCTTTCCCGGGAGCCGGGCAGGAGCCGAGACAGGAACGGGGAGCGGGCACAGCGCAATGGGTGAGGTCTTCGCCGGTCGGTACGAACTGATCGATCCGATCGGACGCGGTGGGGTCGGGGCCGTCTGGCGCGCCTGGGACCATCGCCGCCGACGCTATGTGGCGGCCAAGGTCCTTCAGCAGAGCGACGCGCACACCCTGCTGCGTTTCGTTCGCGAGCAGGCGCTGCGGATCGAGCATCCGCACGTGCTGGCCCCGGCCAGCTGGGCCGCGGACGACGACAAGGTGCTGTTCACCATGGATCTGGTGAGCGGCGGTTCGCTCGCCCATCTGATCGGTGACTACGGGCCGTTGCCGCCGCGCTTCGTCTGCGTGCTGCTCGACCAGCTGCTGTCCGGGCTCTCCACGGTGCACGCGGAGGGCGTGGTCCACCGGGACATCAAGCCCGCCAACATCCTGCTGGAGGCCACCGGAACGGGCCGTCCGCATCTGCGGCTGTCCGACTTCGGCATCTCCATGCGGAAGGGCGAACCACGGCTCACCGAGACCAACTACGTGGTCGGGACGCCGGGTTACTTCGCGCCCGAGCAGATGATGGGCGCGGAACCCGACTTCCCCGCCGACCTGTTCGCGGTCGGGCTGGTCTCGCTCTATCTGCTCCAGGGGCAGAAGCCGGACTCGCGGGCCCTCGTCGAGCACTTCGCGGCGCACGGCACCCCCGGCGCCCCCGAGGGCATTCCGGAACCGCTCTGGCAGGTCCTCGCCGGGCTGCTGCAACCGGACCCCCAGGCCAGGTTCCGTACGGCGACGGGGGCGCGCAAGGCGTTGTCGGCCGCGGTCGAGATGCTGCCGGAGGCCGGTGACGACGAGGAGCCGGTGGAGGTCTTCGACCACATCGGCCCGCTGCCCGCCGGCTTCGGCCCCGACGGCCCCGAGGCCGCGCCCCGGCCGGGCCAGGCGCCCGGACCGGAGCAGGGCTCCCCCCACCAGGGGGCGCGGCATCCGGAGTCGCGGCGGCAGGGCCCGCCGTCGGGGGCCGAGCCGTACCCGGGCCAGGGCCCGCGGACCGAGCAGAGCTTCCCGGCCGGCCAGGGGCAGGCCGCCCGGTCGGCGCAGCCCGTGGCGTCGCCCCCCGCGCAGCCGCCCGTGTCGATGTCGGAGACGGGCAGCTTCCACCTCCCGCCGCCGCCCCGGCAGCCCGCGCCGACGGCCCCGCAGGACCCGGCGTCCGCCGTACCGCCCGGGCCGTCCGGGCCGCAGGACCCGGCGGCCGCGCCCGCCGCGGCCTTCCCTCCGGCCGCCGCCGCGCCGGACCCGTCGCAGCTCCCGACGGCCGGGGTGTCGCGCGATCCGGCCCTCACCCGGGCGTACACCTCCGGCCGTCCGCCGTTCCCCGGCCCCGGACCGGCGGACGCGCCGCATCCGGGGAGCGCCGTTCCGGTACCGGTACGGCGTCCCGGACCGCCCGCGAAGGTGGCCGTCCCGGTCCTGGTGGTGGCCCTGCTCTGCTTCGCCGTGGGCATCTGGGCGCTGACCCAGGCCTGAGCCTCCGGCCCGGCCCCCTCCGGCGTATCCGACGCGCCCGCCGTCCGGCACGCACCCGCCGTCCGGCACGCGCCGCCGTCCGGCACACGCCGCCTCCCGGCACGCGCCGCCTCCCGGCACGCGCCCGGACGGCGGGGCCGGACGCGCGGCCCGCGTGGCCGCTACCAGTTCTGCGGCGGCCCTCCGTAGGGCGACCGGCCGTCCCCGGCAGCCCCGCCCTGAGCACCGGCCGCACCGGACGCGCCGGCCGTCGCACCCGGGGCCCCGCCCTGGCCTCCGGCCGTCGCCGCGGCCCGGCGGCGGGCCAGCAGCGTCCACACCCCGAGTCCGAGCACCAGCACCGCGCCCGCGCTGATCCCGGCCACGCCGACCGCCCGCATGGTGTCGCTCCGGGCCGCGTCGGAGGCGCTCTTTCCGCTTCTCGCCATGTCCTTGTCGTTCCCGGTGACCGAGAAGATCCCCGGGTCTCCCGCGTACGGCGTCTTCTCCGCCGTCCCCTTCACCGTGACCTTGAGGCTGAGCGGGATCGGCTTGTCGCCGTACGACTTCGCCACCTTGGGGCTGAGCGTGACCGACAGGTAGTACCACCCGGCGAAGCGCATCGCGCTGACGCTGCTGTTGGACGCGTGGCGGTTCTCGTACGCCACCGGGGGCAGCGGGGCCAGCGACACCGACGTGGACTTGCCGGCGTACGAGAGCGGCGACGCGTCGTCGACGTGGCCGTGCGCCGGGTTGTCCAGGGACAGCGTGAGCGCGCTGCCGACGAACTCGGTGGAGGCGTTGTTGTTGCCCAGGTCGACGGTGGCGTAGAGCTGCTGGCCCCAGTCGACCGGCACCCGGTAGAAGCGGGTCTGCCCGGGCGCGACGTCGTCGTGCCACTCGCCGGTGTCCAGGCTGGTCGCGTCGTAGTAGCTGGTGCCGCCGGAGCGCTTCTGGGGGGCGGTGGCGGGCGGCGCGGGCGACTCGGACGGCCAGTTCTCCGGGGCCTCGGAGGGCATCGGGCCGGCCGCTCTCAGCCGCGGCTCCGAAACGTAGCGCAGTTCCAGGTCCCACGCCTCGGGCGACGAGGTGTCCTTGCTCTCCCGCTCGATCAGGACGCTGTACGTCCCGGCCTCCTGGCAGGCGCCGCCGCCCTCGTCGACGGTCCGGTAGGCGTACGCGGCGATCGGGCGCGGGAACTCCGCCGACTGGAACCTGGCCGTGTCGTAGCCGCACTGCCGGTCCGTGCTGTCCCGGACGCTGACCGTGAAGCCGTCCCCGTAGGCGACCTGGCCGCCGCCCCTGGGCACGGCCACGACGGAGACGTACGCGTTCGTCTTCGCGTCGAGGTCCAGGCGGTAGTAGAGCTGCTCGCCGCCCTTGATCGAGCTCCGGTAGACCGACCCGGCCGAGAGCGGCGACGCCTCGATGCTGACCTCGGAGCCGGTGATCTTCTTCGCCCCGGGATCGAAGGTGTACGCCGAGCTCTCCCCGGCCGCGTACGCCTGCCCCGGCAGCGCCGCCGCCGCGCACATCGCCGCGACCGCGACCAGCGCCGTCCGGCCCCTGCTGCGCTGCCTCATCACGCGCTTCCCCTCGTCGTCCCCTGCCCGGCCCGCCCGCGACGCCAGGACGTACGGACACGGGCCGCGCGATCACCGCCGCGGCGTCCGCCCGGCGGCGGCCGCGATGCCGGTCCATCCTGCCCCGCCCGCACCGCCGCTGTCTTCGACGCCGATCCGATTGCCCGCCTTGTCCAGGTTCCGGCCGCCCGGCCGCGCGGCCGGGCGGCCTCCCGCCGGGCCCGCGCGCACCCGGCCGACACGCCCGGCCGATACGCGCGGGCGACACCCGCGGTGAGGACGCGTCCGGCGCACGGACGCGCCGCCGCCGCAACAGCACGAAGCCCCGGCCGCTCAGCGACCGGGGCCCGCAATCAGGCTGTCTGTCTCACACACCCGAACCTGCGGGCACGGAGTCAGTCGCCTCCGTCCACAGATCCTGCTCGGCGCGATCCGCCTGGATCTGGCGGTACACGAGGAGCCCGCCGATGGCGGCCAGTGCGACCAGGAGAAGCTTCTTCACCGCGCGACCTCGTCTTTCCTTGACGTAGGGGACTTCTGCCGCCCGACTATACACACCGGCCGATATCGATCGGTGACCTGCCCGCGACCCAACTGGAGCCGGGGGAAAAGCGATCAACGCACCGCACGCCCACCCGTGACCACCCGGAGAATCCTCCCGAGGACGGCCCGTGAGCCGCCCCGAGAAGCACGCGCGGGGACCCGCCGGACCCGGCGGGCGGGGCCGCATCGCTCGGCCCGGAGAAGCCCGTCAAGGCCGGTTGAACCATACGAGTGGTGTTCATCTGAAGATCGCCGGATTCGAGGCGTCGGTCCACGAAATCGCGAGCCTCTTCCACATCATCGGAAAGGCAAGCAAACCGGACCGACCGAAAGCGAGGGGCCATGAGCGCCTTCACGCCCAAGAGCATCTGGACCGCCTTCGTCACCGCCTTCTTCGCCCTCCTCGCCGCCCTGGGCCTCATGAGCAGCCCGGCCACGGCCACGGAGCAGAGCGTCCCGGAACCGGCCACCACGAACCAGGCACAGGCGGGTTCGACGACGGTGACCGCGACCGCCCCGTCGGTCCGATGGACTCTTCCGCGTGACAGGACGCTGCCGCCGACGATGAAGCAGCGCATCCGCGCCGAGGCGCACGGCTCCTCGCCCGCCGCGAGACACGTCCCCGCGGACGCCCTGGCGAACATCCCGGCCGCGATCGGCTCCGCCCGCATCGCCCACTGGGCCGCGGCGGGGGACACCTCCCTCCTGCCGCCCTGAGCGGCCCCGCCGCCCCGAGGGCGGTGACCGGCACACCGAGCCCCCGCACCCGGTCCACACCGGGCGGGGGCTTCTTCACGCGCCCAGCGCCTCCCGCCGACCCGCCCGCCAGACCATTCCGCCGGCCCGGCCATCCGCCGGCCGGCAGACTCGCCGCCCCGTCGGCCGGCCCCAGCCGGCCCGTCCGGCGCCTCCGCACCACCCGGCCCGTCCGGCACTCTCCCCGACACCCGGGCCGCCCGGCGCTCCTCCGCCGCCAGGCCCGGCCGCCACCGCCCCGACCGTCCGCCGATCACGACCGCTGCGCACGACGAAGGCCCGGTATCTCCGAGGAGTTACCGGGCCTTCGTCCGTCACTGTGGGGCTAACAGGATTTGAACCTGTGGCCTCATCCTTATCAGGGATGCGCTCTAACCAACTGAGCTATAGCCCCGCCGCGCTGTGCGCTGACTTCTGAAGATTAGCGCACGTCGGGGCCAGTCCCAAAATCGATACCGCGAGCCCTACTCGTCCTCGGCCAGCGTGAGCTCGACGCCCCCCACGAAACCGGCCGACAGGTTGTAGATGAAGGAGCCCAGCGTCGCCAGCGCGGTCGCCAGCACCACGTCGATCAGCGCGATGACCGACGTGAACAGCAGGACCCGCGGCAGCGACAGGAACGACTGGAGATCGAAGCCGCCGCCGTCGTTCGAGCCGGTGGCCTCGCTGAGCGTGCCGCCCACGGCGGAGAAGACGCCCATCGCGTCCATCACCATCCACAGCACCGCGGACGCCACCACCGTGCAGATGCCGAGCGCGATCGAGAGCAGGAAGCTCACCTTCATCACCGACCACGGGTCGGCCTTCGCCACCCGCAGACGGGCCTTGCGGGTGCGCGGGGTCGTGCGCGCGCCGGTCCGCGGCATCCGGGACGCCTGCGCCCCCTCCGTGCCGTTCGGCCGGCCGCCCTGGGTCCCGCCCGCGGGCGAGGGGTACGCCTGCGGCGGGTGGTACGGCCCGCTCGCCTGCCCCGATGCGGGCTCGCGGTCACCGGGCAACGGCCCGTTCGCATAGCCCTCGTACGAGGGCCGAGGCCCCCGGGTGTCCGTCACAGTGCCCCCTTGGGAGTCCGTGGCAGGGCCACGGGCACCGTTCGCTCCAGCTCCGGAAGCGGCCGAACCGGCGCCCGTGGCTCCACTCACGCTCTACTCCTCGTGCTCCCCGGCCGAGGACGACGTGTCCTCGGCGTTGCCCTCGACCGTGCTGCCGGCCGTGTCCTGGGCGGGCTCCGCCGTCGCGGCCCCGGCGTCCGTCTCGGACCCCTCGGCCTCCTCGGCCTCCTGGCCGGCTTCGGCGTTGCGAGCGATCCCGACGACGGCATCGCGCTTGCCCAGATTGATCAGTTGGACGCCCATGGTGTCACGGCCCGTCTCCCTGACCTCATTCACTCGGGTACGGATCACGCCACCGCCCAGGGTGATGGCGAGGATCTCGTCCGATTCCTCCACCACCAGCGCCCCGACCAGCGAACCGCGGTCCTCCACGATCTTGGCGGCCTTGATGCCGAGGCCGCCGCGACCCTGAACCCGGTACTCGTCGACGGCAGTCCGCTTCGCGTAACCGCCGTCGGTGGCAGTGAACACGAACGTGCCCGGACGGACAACATTCATCGAGAGCAGCTCGTCCCCCTCGCGGAAGCTCATGCCCTTCACGCCCGAGGTGGCACGGCCCATCGGCCGCAGCGCCTCGTCCGTCGCCGTGAACCGGATCGACTGCGCCTTCTTGCTGATGAGCAGCAGATCGTCCTCGGCCGACACCAGCTCCGCGCCGATCAGCTCGTCGTCCGAACCATCCTCCGTCTCACGGAGGTTGATGGCGATGACACCGCCGGAACGGGGGGAATCGTAGTCCTTCAGCGCGGTCTTCTTCACCAGACCGCCCTTCGTGGCCAGGATCAGATACGGCGCGGCCTCGTAGTCGCGGATCGCCAGGATCTGGGCGATCCGCTCGTCCGGCTGGAAGGCCAGCAGATTGGCGACGTGCTGACCGCGCGCGTCCCGCCCGGCGTCCGGGAGCTCGTACGCCTTCGCGCGGTACACCCGGCCCTTGTTGGTGAAGAACAGCAGCCAGTGGTGGGTCGTCGACACGAAGAAGTGGTCGACGATGTCGTCTTCCTTGAGCTTCGTGCCGCGCACGCCCTTGCCGCCGCGCTTCTGCGAGCGGTAGTCGTCCGTCTTCGTGCGCTTCACATAGCCGCCGCGCGTGATCGTGACGACGATGTCCTCCTCGGCGATCAGGTCCTCGATGGACATGTCGCCCTCGAAGGGCACCAGCTTGGAACGCCGGTCGTCGCCGAACTTCTCGACGATCGCGGCCAGTTCCTCGCTGACGATCTGCCGCTGCCGCTCCGGCGACGCCAGGATCGCGTTGTACTCGTTGATCTTCGCCTGGAGTTCGTCGTGCTCGGCGGTGATCTTCTGGCGCTCCAGCGCGGCCAGTCGGCGCAGCTGCATCTCCAGGATGGCGTTCGCCTGGATCTCGTCGATCTCCAGCAGGCCCATCAGGCCCTCGCGCGCCGCCTCGACCGTCTGGCTGCGCCGGATGAGGGCGATGACCTCGTCGATCGCGTCCAGGGCCTTGAGCAGGCCGCGCAGGATGTGCGCCCGCTCCTCGGCCTTGCGCAGCCGGAACCGGGTGCGCCGGACGATGACCTCGATCTGGTGCGTCACCCAGTGGCGGATGAACGCGTCGATCGACAGGGTGCGCGGCACGCCGTCGACCAGCGCCAGCATGTTGGCGCCGAAGTTGCTCTGGAGGTCGGTGTGCTTGTACAGGTTGTTCAGCACGACCTTGGCGACCGCGTCCCGCTTCAGCACGATGACGAGCCGCTGGCCGGTGCGCGAGGAGGACTCGTCGCGGACGTCCGCGATGCCGCCGATCTTGCCGTCCTTCACCAGGTCGGCGATCTTCTGCGCCAGGTTGTCGGGGTTGGTCTGGTACGGGAGCTCCGTGACCACCAGGCACTGGCGGTTCTGGATCTCCTCCACCTCGACGACCGCGCGCATCGTGATCGAACCGCGGCCGGTGCGGTACGCCTCCTCGATGCCCTGACGGCCCACGACCAGCGCGCCGGTCGGGAAGTCCGGGCCCTTGATGCGCTCGATCAGCGCCTCCAGGAGCTCCTCCTGCGAGGCCTCCGGGTGCTCCAGGTACCACTGGGCGCCGTCCGCGACCTCGCGCAGGTTGTGCGGCGGGATGTTGGTCGCCATGCCGACCGCGATCCCCGCCGAACCGTTGACCAGCAGGTTCGGGAAGCGGGCCGGCAGGACCGTCGGCTCCTGGTTGCGGCCGTCGTAGTTGTCCTGGAAGTCGACGGTCTCCTCGTCGATGTCGCGGACCATCTCCATGGACAGCGGCATCATCTTGCACTCGGTGTACCGCATGGCGGCGGCCGGGTCGTTGCCCGGGGAACCGAAGTTGCCGTTGGAGTCCACCAGCGGCATCCGCATCGACCACGGCTGCGCCAGGCGCACCAGGGCGTCGTAGATCGACGAGTCGCCGTGCGGGTGGTACGTGCCCATGACGTCGCCGACGACGCGGGCGCACTTGTAGAAGCCCTTCTCGGGCCGGTAGCCGCCGTCGTACATCGCGTACAGCACGCGGCGGTGGACGGGCTTGAGGCCGTCCCGCACGTCCGGCAGCGCACGCGAGACGATCACGGACATCGCGTAGTCGAGGTAGGAGCGCTGCATCTCCGTCTCGAGCCCGACGGGCTCGACGCGCATGCCCACGCCGGCGGCGGCGGGCTCCTCTTCAGGTGTCACAGGGGTGTTCTCGTCGGCCATTGCTGGTCAAAGTCCTTTCGAGCGGCGGTTGCTGGTACGGCCGACTCAGATGTCGAGGAAGCGGACGTCCTTGGCGTTGCGCTGGATGAACGAGCGCCGCGCCTCGACGTCCTCGCCCATGAGCACCGAGAAGAGGTCGTCGGCCTGCGCCGCGTCGTCCAGCGTGACCTGGCCGAGGACCCGGTGGTCGATGTCCATGGTGGTGACGCGCAGCTCCTCGGCGTTCATCTCGCCGAGACCCTTGAAGCGCTGGATCGAGTCCTCCTTGATCCGCTTGCCGTTCTGCTTGCCCAGCGCCACCAGGGCGTCGCGCTCGCGGTCCGAGTACGCGTACTCGAAGTCGTCCCGGCCCCACTTGATCTTGTAGAGCGGCGGGCGGGAGAGGAACACGTGCCCGGCCTCGACCAGCGGGCGCATGAAACGGAAGAGGAACGTCAGCAGCAGGGTGTTGATGTGCTGGCCGTCGACGTCGGCGTCCGCCATCAGAATGATCTTGTGATAGCGGAGCTTCTCGATGTCGAAGTCCTCGTGGACCCCGGTGCCGAAGGCCGAGATGAGCGCCTGGATCTCGGCGTTCTGCAGGATCTTGTCGACCCGGGCCTTCTCGACGTTCAGGATCTTGCCGCGGATCGGCAGGATCGCCTGGTACATCGGGTTGCGGCCGGACTTCGCCGAACCGCCGGCGGAGTCGCCCTCGACGATGAAGATCTCGCACTGCGACGGGTCGTTGGACTGGCAGTCGCTCAGCTTGCCCGGCAGCGAGGCGCTCTCCAGCAGCCCCTTGCGGCGGGTCAGGTCGCGCGCCTTGCGGGCCGCGACCCGGGCGGTGGCGGCCGCGATGGCCTTGCGGATGATGTCGGCCGCCTCGTTCGGATTGCGGTCGAACCAGTCCGTGAGGTGCTCGTGGACGACCTTCTGGACGAAGGTCTTCGCCTCCGTGTTGCCCAGCTTGGTCTTCGTCTGGCCCTCGAACTGCGGCTCGCCCAGCTTCACCGAGATGATCGCCGTCAGGCCCTCGCGGATGTCGTCGCCCGTGAGGTTGTCGTCCTTGTCGCGGAGCAGCTTCTTCTCGCGCGCGTACTTGTTGACCAGCGTGGTCAGCGCGGCGCGGAAGCCCTCCTCGTGGGTGCCGCCCTCATGCGTGTGGATCGTGTTCGCGAAGGAGTACACGCCCTCGGTGTACTGCGTGTTCCACTGCATGGCGATCTCGGCCGAGAGCAGACGCTCCTTGTCCTCGGCCTCGATGTCGATCACCGACTGGTGGATGACCTCGCCCTTGCGGGAGTTGAGGTACTTCACGAAGTCGACGATGCCGCCCTCGTAGTGGTACGTGACCGTGCGGGCCTGCTCCTCCTCGGCGACCTCGGCCACCTCGGCGACGTCCGCGCCCACCGTGGCCTTCGCCGACTCGCGCTCGTCGGTGAGCCGGATGGTCAGGCCCTTGTTGAGGAACGCCATCTCCTGGAAGCGGCGCGACAGCGTCTCGAAGGAGTACTCGGTGGTCTCGAAGACGTCTCCGTCGGCCCAGAAGGTGACCGAGGTGCCGGACTCGTCGGTGGCCTCGTTGCGGGCCAGCGGGGCCGTGGGCACACCGAGCTTGTAGTCCTGGGTCCAGCGGTATCCGTCCCGCTTGACCTCGACGGCGAGGCGCGTCGACAGCGCGTTCACCACGGAGACGCCGACGCCGTGCAGACCGCCGGAGACGGCGTAGCCGCCGCCGCCGAACTTGCCGCCCGCGTGCAGCACCGTCAGCACGACCTCGACCGCCGGCTTCTTCTCCGACGGCACGATGTCGACCGGGATGCCGCGGCCGTTGTCGACCACGCGGACGCCGCCGTCGGCCAGGAGCGTGACGTCGATCGTGTCCGCGTGCCCGGCCATCGCCTCGTCGACCGAGTTGTCGACGACCTCCTGCACGAGGTGGTGCAGGCCGCGTTCACCGGTCGAGCCGATGTACATGCCAGGTCGCTTGCGGACCGCGTCCAGGCCCTCAAGGACGGTGATCGCGCTGGCGTCGTACGAGGCGGCGGCCTCGCCGGAGCCGGGGGCCCCGGCCGCCGCCGCCTCGACGGCGACCGATTCGTCCGGGACGGCGGGCTCGCCGCTCTCACCGGATGCGGACGGAATGTTCTCGTTGGGGTTGCCGGAATCGGCCACGAAGCGCCCTTTCTGGCACAGCACAGGCCATCCTCCGGACAGACCGGAGCGGCTGCGTCGTTCGGCTTGTAATCGACGACTCCCGCGAAATGCGGGATTGTCCACCAGTCTACCGGTAGCGCCGACACTCATGGGGGTTTGCCGGTACCTGAGTACGCATGTGCCGCCCTCAATGAGCGCCTGACGACTCCCCATATTCAGGAAGGGCCCCCAAGAGGCTCACGCGGGCATTGTGCGCTTCCGACTGTCAACCTCCCGCTACCGTGAGGGACGCCCCGCTCCAGCCTTGTGGTTTCGACCGCCGTACGCCTGTACGAGACGGGGTGCGACGGGCGTCCCGCCGGGCGGAGGCCATGGGTCCGGGGCCCGCCGCGCCCGCGAACCGCTGCGTCCGAGGCACGGACCGACCGCCCGTCCGACGGCTCGTCCAGCCCCGGCCCAGATCTCGTTCAGAGGGCCCGTCCCGGACCCGGACCAGGTCCCGTCCGTCCGGTCCAAGGCCCTGCCCGTCCGGTCCGGACGCCCGGGAGCGGGGGAGAGGTCCAGGCCCGGGAGCGGGGGAGAGACCCGGCTCCGACGCGCCGCCGGGGGGAGGAGCGCGCCGCCTCAGCCGTAGGTGTCGCCCGGTCCCCTGCTCCCCGGCGCCCGCAGCGGGCCGTATCCGCGCTGCGGGCCGCCCGGCCCCAGCACCTTGATCATCCGGACGGTGCCATGCCCCAGATCCGCGTTCAGCCGGGCCACCAGCTGGGGCGCCAGCAGCCGCAGCTGCGTCGCCCACGCCGTCGAGTCGCACTGCACGGTCAGCACCCGCGCGTCCGGCTCCTCGTCGTACCGCAGCGGCACGCAGTGCTTGGCCAGGTCCTCGCCCACGATCTGCGGCCAGCGCCCCATCACCCCGCCCACCGCGGCGGGCGTCTCCCAGCCCCGCTCGGTGATCAGACGGTTGATCGCCGCGCCCAGCGGCAACGGGTCGCGCCCGTCGGCCCGCGCCCCGGAACGCAGCCCCCCGCCTCGCCGGGCCTGCTTCCGCTGCTGCACCGCCGCGCCGCGCGCCCGCGCCTGCTCCTTCGCCGCGCGCAACGCCACCCGGGCCAGGTCGACGCCCGACGGCTCCGGCCCGACGGCTCCGCCCGCCCGGCCCCCCGGCGCTCCCGGCGCCTCGTCCCGGCCGGTCACAGTCGCTCCACCTCGCCCGCGGAGACCGCGTACCGCGCCCCCGCCAGCACCCCGGGGACGTCGTCGTCCACCGCGGCCGTCACCAGCACCTGCTCCCCGGGCGCGACCAGCTCCGCCAGCCGCTCGCGGCGCCGCGCGTCCAGCTCGGCGAAGACGTCGTCCAGCACCAGCACCGGCTCGTTCCCCTCGCCGCGCAGCAGCTCGTACGAGGCCAGCCGCAGCGCCAGCGCGTACGACCAGGACTCGCCGTGGCTCGCGTACCCCTTGGCCGGCATCCCGCGCAGGCCCAGGAGCAGGTCGTCGCGGTGCGGGCCGACCAGCGTCACGCCGCGCTCGATCTCCTGCTTGCGGACCTCGGCCAGGGCCGCGGTCAGCCGCTCGTACAGCTCCTCCCGGCCGGCCGCCGGTTCCGCCCCGGCGGCGGAGCTCCGGTACTCCAGCGTCACCGGGCCGCCGCCCGGCGCGACGTCGCCGTACGCCTTGTCGGCCAGCGGCCCCAGGGCGGCGACCAGATCGAGCCGCCGCGCCAGCAGTTCCGCGCCCGCCCGGGCCAGATGCTGGTCCCACACGTCCAGGGTGGACAGGTCCATCGACCGGCCGCCGTGCCGGCGCGCCATCGCCGCCGACTTCAGCAGGGTGTTGCGCTGTTTCAGCACCCGCTCGTAGTCGGCGCGCACCCCGGCCATGCGCGGCGAACGCGCCGTGACCAGCTCGTCGAGGAAGCGCCGGCGCTCCCCGGGGTCGCCCTTGACCAGCGCCAGGTCCTCCGGGGCGAACAGCACCGTCCGCACGATGCCCAGCACGTCACGGGGCCTGACCTGCGACGATCTGTTGATCCTGGCGCGGTTGGCCTTGCCGGGGTTGAGCTCCAGCTCGACCAGCTGGGAACGCTCGCCCTGGGTGACGGCGGCCCGTATCACCGCCCGGTCGGCGCCCATCCGCACCAGCGGCGCGTCGGAGGAGACCCGGTGGCTGCCGAGCGTCGCCAGATAGCCGACGGCCTCCACCAGATTCGTCTTGCCCTGACCGTTGGCCCCCACGAACACGGTGACGCCCGGGTCGAGGGGAACCTCGGCCCGGGCGTACGAGCGGAAGTCGGCCAGCGAGAGATGCGTGACGTGCATGGGTGTGCGCCGACCTTCCCGGCTTCCTGCTCCGTGCTCCGAGCGGTGGGCGCGGGCGGGACGGCCCGCACCCCCGCGGCTGCTACTTGCTCTCGACCGCGTGGCCGCCGAACTGGTTGCGCAGCGCGGCGATCATCTTCATCTGCGGGGAGTCCTCCTGCCGCGAGGCGAACCGGGCGAAGAGCGACGCCGTGATCGCGGGCAGCGGCACCGCGTTGTCGATCGCCGCCTCCACCGTCCAGCGGCCCTCGCCGGAGTCGGCGGCGTAGCCCCGGAGCTTGCCGAGGTGCTCGTCCTCGTCCAGCGCGTTGACCGCCAGGTCCAGCAGCCAGGAACGGATGACCGTGCCCTCCTGCCAGGAGCGGAAGACCTCGCGCACGTCGGTGACGGAGTCGACCTTCTCCAGCAGCTCCCAGCCCTCGGCGAACGCCTGCATCATGGCGTACTCGATGCCGTTGTGGACCATCTTCGCGAAGTGGCCGGCACCGACCTTGCCCGCGTGGACGGAGCCGAAGTCGCCCTCGGGCTTCAGCGCCTCGAAGATGGGCCGGACCTTGGCCACGTTCTCGGCGTCGCCGCCGTACATCAGCGCGTAGCCGTTCTCCAGGCCCCAGACGCCGCCGGAGACCCCGCAGTCCACGAAGCCGATGCCCTTGATGCCCAGCTCGACGGCGTGCTTCTCGTCGTCCGTCCAGCGGGAGTTCCCGCCGTCCACCACGACGTCGCCGGGGGACAGGAGTCCGGCCAGCTCGTCGATGGTGGCCTGGGTCGGAGCGCCGGCCGGCACCATCACCCAGACGACCCGGGGGCCGTTCAGCCTGCCCACGAGCTCCTCGAGGCTGCCGACGTCGGAGAGGTCCGGGTTGCGGTCGTAACCGATGACGGTGTGGCCTGCGCGGCGGATGCGCTCGCGCATGTTGCCGCCCATCTTGCCGAGGCCGACGAGACCGAGCTCCATCAGAGATTTCCTTAAGCGTTGTGCCGATTCGTACCCAGGAGCGAGCCTACGCCCGAAGGGGGAAGGACCGGCGGGCGTGGCCGCCGTCGGGCGCCCGCCGTGTTCGCCCGCGGCCGCGGGGCTCCGGCTCCGGACGGCCGTGCCGGGCGGCGGCCCGACGGCGGCCGGGTGCCAGCCGCCGTCGGGCACGCGTCGGTCGTCAGCCGCCGGTCTCCGGCCGTGAGCCGCGAAGCCGTCAGCCGGAGAGGCGCACCGGCATGATCAGGTACTTGTACGCCTCGTCGGCCTCGGCGTCGACGGCCGGGCGGCCGCTCAGCAGCGCGGGCTTGGTCGAGGTGGTGAAGGACAGCTGGGCGACCGGGGAGTCGATCGCGCTCAGGCCGTCCAGCAGGAAGGTCGGGTTGAAGGCGATCGAGATGTCGTCGCCCTCCAGCACCGCGTCGACCCGCTCCACAGCCTGTGCGTCGTCGCTGGAACCGGCCTCCAGGATCAGCACGCCCTGCTCGAAGCTGAGCCGCACCGGGGTGTTCCGCTCGGCGACCAGGGCGACGCGCTTGACGGCCTCGACGAACGGGGCGGTCTCGATGACCGCGACCGAGCTGAACTCGGTGGGGAACAGCGTGCGGTACTTCGGCAGGTCGCCTTCGAGCAGCCGCGTGGTGGTGCGCCGGCCCGCGCCTTCGAAACCGATCAGGCCCTCGCCGGCGCCCGTGCCCGAGAGCGCGAGCGTCACCGTGTCACCGCTGGTCAGAGCCTTGGCGGTGTCCAGCAGAGTCTTGGCGGGGACCAGGGCGACGGCCGAGGCCTCCGGGTTCTCCGGCTTCCACAGGAACTCGCGGACCGCGAAGCGGTAGCGGTCGGTGGAGGCCAGGGTGACGGTCTCGCCCTCGATCTCGATCCGCACGCCGGTCAGGACCGGCAGCGTGTCGTCCCGGCCCGCGGCGATGGCGACCTGGGCGACGGCGGAGGCGAAGACCTCGCCGGGGACCGTCCCGGTCGCGCTCGGCATCTCGGGGAGCGCCGGGTACTCCTCCACAGGAAGGGTGTGGAGTGTGAATCGCGAGGAGCCGCAGACCACGGTGGCCCGCACCCCGTCGGTGGAGATCTCCACCGGGCGGTTGGGAAGGGCGCGGCAGATGTCGGCGAGCAGCCGGCCGGAGACCAGGACCGTGCCGTCCTCCTCCACCTCGGCGTCCACCGAGACCCGCGCCGAGACCTCGTAGTCGAAGCTGGAGAAGCTGAGGGCGCCGTCCTCCGCCTTCAGCAGAAGGCCCGCGAGAACGGGCGCCGGCGGACGGGCCGGGAGGCTGCGGGCCACCCAGGCCACCGCCTCCGCGAGTACATCGCGCTCCACCCGGATCTTCACCGGAACCGCCTCCTGCTGTTGCTCGCTCGCCCTTGCCGGCCTTCGTCATCTGATCGGGTCCCTCGGCCATGAGGGCGGAAGGACGCCGGGGACCAGTCTGACGTACCGCACCGACAGTCGCTGCTGCTCGGGGTCAAGTCGCGACGAGAGGCGCGGCGAGCGTCGGCGCCGAGTTGTGCACAGGCCCCGCTTCCAAACGAATCCCGAGCTAACTATGAGTGGGGGTAGTAGTAGGGGTTGTGGAAACCGTGGATAACGCCGTTTGCGCAGGTCAGAACGGATTTTTTGTCCACCGGTCCTGTGGGGGGCGGAGTGGACAACCCGGCGTTTCTGTGGACACCCGAAAGTTCTGCACAACCGGTGCACAGGGCAGGGGTGGTTCTCCCCAGGGCTGTCCCCAGCTTTACCCAGGTTCCCCACAGCCCAATCGCGCCTCTCGATGTGACGCCTTTCACTCGGCGTGGTGATGAGCGGTGTCGTGTTGCCGAACAGTGGACAGGGGTGTGGAGAAGCCCGGGTCTGCTGGGGACAACGCGGTCGTAGCTGTGGGATCCCCGTGGACAACATCGGGGGCGGCATGTGCACGAAGATTTTTTCCACAGCCTGTGGATCACGGTTTGCCACAAATCCCCAAGCCTCTGACCTGGCCTGATGGTGCATCGGCAGCAAGCCCTGTGGAAGCAGTATGGACAACTCTTGGATCCCCAGGCTGTGGAGGGGAAAATCTCCCCAGATCTGTGGAGAACCGGGTGCGCGCGGCAGGTATTCGAACACCGCGGACGCGCCGGGACGGCGGGACCGAGTCCGAAACGGCTCTCGGGAAGGCTCGGGAGGGACCGGGAGGGGCCTCGGGAAGGTCCGGGAGGGGCCTCGGGAAGGTCCGGGAGGGGCCTCGGGAAGGTCCGGGAGGGGCCTCGGGAAGGTCCGGGAGGGGCCTCGAAGGGCTCGTTCGAGGGCTGAGGGCGCCACGGGTGGGGCCGGGTGGCACCGTCGGAAGGCGTGGGAGCCGGGGAGAGGCCGCGATACGGGGATGGTCCGCCGCGCCGGCGAGCCCGCACGGCCCGGACACCGCCCCGCAGACCAGTTTTTATCCAGCGGAATTTTTTGACGCATGAGGGCGCCCGGGCAACCGTCTGTCAGGGGTTGCCCGGGCGCCCTCGGCGACGCCTGGAGAACGGGAACGGAACGCTCCAGCGTTTCCTCAGCCGTTCTTGATGCGGTTGGTGAGTTCGGTGACCTGGTTGTAGATGGACCGCCGCTCCGCCATCAGCGCGCGGATCTTCCGGTCCGCGTGCATCACCGTCGTGTGGTCGCGCCCGCCGAACTGCGCCCCGATCTTGGGCAGCGAGAGATCGGTGAGCTCGCGGCAGAGGTACATGGCGATCTGGCGGGCCGTCACCAGCACGCGGCTGCGCGAGGTTCCGCAGAGGTCGTCCACCGTCAGGCCGAAGTAGTCCGCCGTCGAGGCCATGATGGCCGCCGCCGTGATCTCCGGAGCCGCGTCCTCGCCGCCCGGGATCAGGTCCTTCAGCACATGCTCGGTCAGCCCGAGATCCACCGGCTGGCGGTTCAGGCTGGCGAACGCCGTCACGCGGATCAGCGCGCCCTCCAGCTCCCTGATGTTCCGGGAGATGCGGGAGGCGATGAACTCCAGTACCTCCGGCGGGGCGTTGAGCTGCTCCTGCACCGCCTTCTTGCGCAGGATCGCGATCCGGGTCTCCAGCTCCGGCGGCTGCACATCGGTGGTCAGCCCCCACTCGAACCGGTTCCGCAGCCGGTCCTCCAGGGTCACCAGCTGCTTGGGCGGCCGGTCCGAGGACAGCACGATCTGCTTGTTGGCGTTGTGGAGCGTGTTGAAGGTGTGGAAGAACTCCTCCTGCGTCGACTCCTTGCTCGCCAGGAACTGGATGTCGTCGACCAGCAGGATGTCCACATCGCGGTAGCGCTTGCGGAAGGTGTCGCCCTTGCCGTCGCGGATCGAGTTGATGAACTCGTTGGTGAACTCCTCGGAGCTCACGTACCGCACCCGGGTGCCCGGGTAGAGGCTGCGGGCGTAGTGCCCGATGGCGTGCAGCAGATGGGTCTTCCCCAGCCCCGACTCCCCGTAGATGAAGAGCGGGTTGTACGCCTTGGCGGGGGCCTCCGCGACCGCCACCGCCGCCGCGTGCGCGAACCGGTTGGACGCGCCGATGACGAAGGTGTCGAAGAGGTACTTCGGGTTCAGCCGCGCGGCGGGCTCCCCGGGGCCGGGCGTCGCGGCGGACGGCGCGCCCATCGGCCCGGCGGCGCCGCCCGGCCTGCCCGTGCCGGCGGCGGACGGCCGGTGCGGCGCCTGCGGGTCCGGCAGCTCGTGGCGCTCGGGGCGGTGCTGTTCGTACGCCGGGCGCTCGGGCGGCTGCGGGCGGTAGTCGTGCTGCGGGTGACCGCCGCCGTACGGTTCGCGCCACTGGTCGGCGGCGCTGTCGCGGTCCTGGAACCCGCCGAGCCGCGGCTGCTGCCAGGAGAGGTCCTCCTGGGTGCGCGGCCACGCACCGGGTTCGGGACGCTGCTGCTGGTAGTCGGGGTAGGCGGGCCGGGCCGTCGGCATGCCGTCGTCCGAGGGCCGGTGCCCGTAGCCGTCGTACGCGTCGTCGTGCTGCGGGCCCGGATATCGCGGCGGCTGCGGCGGCTGGTGCATCGGCGGCGCGGGCGGGCTCGGCGGCTCGCCGGCGGAGTCGTCGACGGTGATCGCGATGCGGATCGGACGGCCGCACTCGCGGCTCAGCGTCTCACTGATCAGAGGCGCCAGCCGGCCCTCCAGCACGCGCTTGCCCCACTCGTTGGGGACGGCGAGCAGCGCCGTGTCGGCGACCAGGGCGAGCGGCTGGCAGCGCTCGATCCACTGCTTGTCCTTCGGCTCGATGCCCTGCTGGCCCTCCCCGAGGAGCTGTTCCAGCACGCGTGGCCACACTGCGGCAAGATCGGCAGGTACGTCAGCCACAAGGCACGCTTTCTCGCTGGTCCCACGAATGTGTGGTTCTCGGGACGGGGTGGGTCGGTGTGGGTCGGTATGGGTGAGGACCGGCAGGCGGGAAGAAAAAGAACCGGAGTTCAGCCACGGTAGTCAGGGCGACCCGCGAGGTTCAAGTCGTTGTCCACAGCCTGTGCACAGTGGCGGGTGCCGGGGAGCTGGTTTGACCGGATGGCGTAGCCGCGCGTACCGTGACCAGGTCGAGTTGTCGATGGCTGCTGCCGCCTGCCTCCGATGGGCAAAGATCACGATCTGTGATCGTGAAGCGGTGCACTTGAGCGTTTACGCGAGTCTCTCGTGGGCGCACGGTGACAGCCAGGCGACGTCCCGCCGAAACCCGAGTCATTTCTGGAGCCCCCGAGTGAGCAAGCGCACCTTCCAGCCGAACAATCGTCGTCGCGCGAAGACCCACGGCTTCCGGCTGCGGATGCGCACCCGTGCCGGCCGCGCGATTCTCGCGTCCCGCCGTGCCAAGGGTCGCGCCAACCTGTCCGCCTGATCGCCAACAGGTCATGACGTGCTGCCTACCGAGAATCGGCTGAGGCGGCGCGAGGACTTCGCGACCGCAGTACGCCGAGGACGCCGGGCCGGGCGCCCGCTCCTCGTCGTTCATCTACGCAGCGGTGCCACGTACCCGCACGTGACTGGGGAGGATGCTCCCCCGACACGTGCGGGTTTCGTTGTCAGCAAGGCCGTGGGTGGCGCGGTTGTGCGCACAGCGGTGAAGCGGAGGCTTCGCCATCTGGTCCGCGACCGGCTGGCCCTGCTGCCCCCCGGTAGCCTGGTTGTCGTACGAGCGCTGCCCGGAGCGGGCGACGCCGATCACGAGCAACTGGCCCGAGACCTGGATGCCGCACTCCAGCGGCTCCTGGGAGGGGGCGCGCGATGAAGTACCCGCTGCTGGCTCTGATCAAGCTCTACCAGTGGACGATCAGCCCGCTGCTCGGGCCCGTCTGCCGTTACTACCCGTCGTGTTCCCACTATGGATATACGGCGATCGACCGGCACGGAGCGATCAAGGGAACCGCGCTGACGGCCTGGCGCATCCTGCGGTGCAATCCGTGGTCACCCGGTGGCGTGGATCATGTCCCACCACGTAAACGTCCGCGCTGGCACGAACTGCTGCGCAACGCCATGCGCGGTGGCAAGGGCGGGGACTCCGCCGCTGATGTGCCTCCCGGGGGATCGGTCTCCGAACCTCCGAGCCCGGCCGCAGAGACTTCGCCCAATGCTCAAGGAGCCTGATTAGTGGACACGATTGCCAGTCTGTTCAGCTTTATCACCTGGCCCGTTTCCTGGGTCATCGTCCAGTTCCACAGGTTGTACGGAGCCGTCTTCGGCGCCAACACCGGCTGGGCCTGGGGCCTGTCCATCGTGTCTCTGGTCGTGCTGATCCGGATCTGCCTGATCCCGCTCTTCGTGAAGCAGATCAAGTCGACCCGGAACATGCAGGTGCTCCAGCCGAAGATGAAGGCGATCCAGGAGCGCTACAAGAACGACCGGCAGCGCCAGTCCGAGGAAATGATGAAGCTGTACAAGGAGACGGGCACCAACCCGCTCTCCTCGTGCCTCCCGATCCTCGCGCAGTCGCCGTTCTTCTTCGCCCTGTATCACGTGCTCTCGGCCATCGCCTCGGGCAAGACGATCGGGGTCATCGACCAGCCGCTGCTCGACAGCGCCCGCCAGGCGCACATCTTCGGCGCGCCGCTCGCCGTGAAGTTCATGGACACCGAGGCGAAGGCCCAGGCCCTCGGCGCCTCGCTGACCGATGTCCGGGTCGTCACCGCGGTCATGATCGTGCTGATGTCGGCGTCCCAGTTCTTCACCCAGCGCCAGCTGATGACGAAGAACGTCGACCTGACGGTCAAGACGCCGTACATGCAGCAGCAGAAGATGCTGATGTACATCTTCCCGCTGATCTTCGCCGTCATGGGCATCAACTTCCCCGTCGGTGTCCTCGTCTACTGGCTGACCACCAACGTCTGGACCATGGGTCAGCAGATGTACGTGATCAACCAGAACCCGACCCCGGGCAGCAAGGCGCAGGACCAGTACCTGGGACGTCTACTGAAGAGCGTCATCGCTCACGGCGAGGTGCGCGGCAGGACCAGGCGGAACATGATCAAGCGCATCGTGTCCAAGGGTCCGGACCGCAACGACATCGAGCGGAAGTTCATCACGGGCCTGGCCAAGCAGGGCTTCGCCGCCCAGGAGGACGGCACGGTGATCAGGAGCGACAGCGCCGCCCTCGCCGAGGACGAGAGCGGGGCCGCGCAGCGACGCCAGCAGCCCAAGCGCCAGACCAAGGCCCAGCGGCAGACCGGTACCGCCCAGCAGGCGGGCTCCCGGGCCGGCACCTCCCACGCGCGGGCCAAGACCACGCAGAAGAAGTCGGACGCGTCGCAGGACGACACGTCCAAGCCGGCGGGCTCGACCGCGTCCGGCTCCTCACGCCAAGCCAAGTCCGGGCAGCGCAAGGGCCCGCAGCGGCCCAAGCACCCGTCCAAGAAGTAAGAAGGAGTCCATCCGTGACGGAAGGCACCACCTCCACGGCCGCTGAGGGCACCGACACCCTGACCCGCCTGGAGCAGGAGGGCGAGATCGCGGCGGACTACCTCGAGGGACTGCTCGACATCGCCGATCTCGACGGTGACATCGACATGGACGTCGAGGCGGACCGGGCTGCGGTCTCGATCATCAGTGACTCGGCGCGTGATCTGCAGAAGCTCGTGGGTCGCGACGGTGAGGTGCTGGAGGCGCTTCAGGAGCTGACGCGGCTCGCCGTGCACCGGGAGACCGGTGACCGCAGCCGTCTGATGCTGGACATCGCCGGCTTCCGGGCCAAGAAGAAGGCCCAGCTCGCCGAGCTCGGAGCCAAGGCGGCGGACGAGGTCAAGAGCACCGGGCAGCCGGTGAAGCTGGACCCGATGACCCCGTTCGAGCGCAAGGTCGTGCACGACGCGGTCGCGGCCGCCGGACTGCACAGCGAGTCGGAGGGCGAGGAGCCCCAGCGTTTCGTCGTCGTCCTCCCGGCCTGACCGGGGCGTTCTCCCGGCCTGACCGGACCCTTGTTCTGTCGGCCCCGTCTGTTCGCAGGCGGGGCCGATCTTTGTCAGCCTGATAGTCAGCCGCCCCAGTGCGGTCGTGCGGTATGGAAGGACGGTTCCCGTGACGGCGGAAGTAGAGCTTCCCCAGGCGCCCGAGGGCGCGCGGGCGGTATTCGGTGACTTCTTCCCGGAGGCTGTCCGGTACGCGGAACTGCTGGCGGACGCCGGGGTGACGCGGGGACTGATCGGTCCGCGCGAGGTGCCCAGGCTGTGGGAGCGGCACCTGCTGAACTGCGCGGTGCTCTCCGAGGTCGTGCCCGAAGGGGTCACGGTGTGCGATGTGGGCTCCGGCGCGGGCCTGCCCGGCATTCCGCTGGCGCTGGTGCGCCCCGACCTGAAGATCACCCTGCTGGAACCCCTGCTGCGGCGCACCAACTTCCTCCAGGAGGTCGTCGAACTGCTGGGGCTGGACCATGTGACGGTGGCGCGCGGCCGGGCCGAGGAGGTTCTGGGAACGCTCCAGCCGGTGCATGTGGTGACCGCTCGCGCGGTGGCGCCGCTGGACCGGCTGGCGGGCTGGGGTGTTCCACTCCTGCGTCCGTACGGCGAGATGCTGGCGCTCAAGGGGGACACCGCCGAGGAGGAGCTCGCCGGTGCCCGAGGCGCGCTGAGCAAGCTCGGCGTGGTGGAGACCGAGGTCCTCCACGTCGGCGAGGGCGTCGTCGATCCGCTGTCCACGGTCGTGCGCGTGGTGGTCGGGGAGAGTCCGGGTGGTGTCAGGTTCGCCGCGAAGAGGGCCAAGGCCGCGCGGACGAGCCGATCGAGACGGCGTCGCTGACGCGCACGGACGCGCTGCGGAAGCTGTAAGGACTGTCCTGTGATCAGGCGGGCTTCCGCAGGGTGGTGATCCTCCTGACACATTGTCCGTGTGCACGGTACGGAGTGTCGTGCCCCCGCAGCGTGGCTGCGGGGGCATCGTGTTTCACGTGAAACGTCGCTCTCTGCTGCATGGGATCATCAGCCGCGGCCGTGCCACCACCGCACCGCGGCATCGCGGGCCCGTTAGGGCTACGGAGTTGTCCACAGAAGTGGATTCGTCCACAGAAGAGCGGGCCTCGCTGGTTCATGACCCCGAAAGCATGGCAGGCTCTGTTCATCGCGAGCCTGAAGTCGAGGAGAGTGAATCCTTGCGGTCCGACGCCAACATCGCGGGACCGATGACCGAACCGGTCCCCGGTCCCCGAACCGAATCGGCGGGGGAGGATGTTTCACGTGAAACACCGCCGCCGATGGACGACACACCCATCGGGCGCGCGGCCCAGATGGCGGTCGAGGCCATTGGCCGTGCCGGTGCGGGCCTGCCCCGCCCCGACCAGACGCGCATCATGGTGGTGGCCAATCAGAAGGGCGGCGTGGGCAAGACGACCACGACGGTGAATCTTGCCGCTTCGCTCGCGCTTCACGGCGCACGTGTTCTGGTGGTCGACCTGGACCCACAGGGGAACGCCTCCACGGCCCTGGGGATCGACCACCACGCCGAAGTCCCCTCCATCTATGACGTCCTGGTGGAGAGCAGGCCGCTCTCGGAAGTGGTTCAGCCCGTACGGGATGTCGAGGGCCTCTTCTGCGCCCCCGCCACCATCGATCTCGCCGGTGCGGAGATCGAACTGGTGTCGCTGGTGGCGCGGGAGAGCCGGCTGCAGCGGGCGATCCAGTCGTACGAGCAGCCGCTGGACTACATCCTGATCGACTGCCCGCCCTCGCTCGGCCTGCTGACGGTCAACGCGCTGGTCGCCGGTGCCGAAGTGCTGATCCCGATCCAGTGCGAGTACTACGCGCTGGAGGGGCTCGGGCAGTTGCTGCGCAATGTGGAGCTGGTCCGCGGACATCTCAACCCGGAGCTTCACGTGTCGACGATTCTGCTCACCATGTACGACGGCAGGACCAGGCTCGCCTCGCAGGTCGCGGAGGAGGTGCGCACCCACTTCGGCAAGGAGGTGCTGCGGACCAGCATTCCCCGGTCGGTGCGCATCTCGGAGGCGCCGAGTTACGGGCAGACCGTGCTGACCTATGACCCCGGGTCGAGCGGGTCGCTGTCTTACCTCGAAGCGGCGCGTGAGATCGCCCTCCGAGGTGTTGGGGTGCAGTACGAGGCCCAGCATGCCCACCCGGGCAGCGGGAACAGTCAGCAGAACATTTCGGAGGGGATTCAGTGAGTGAGCGTCGTAGAGGGTTGGGGCGTGGGCTGGGTGCCCTGATCCCCGCCGCTCCGCAGGAGAAGCAGATGCCGGGCGCGGCCTCTGCCGGTGCGGGTCCTGTCATGGCGCCGATGCGGGGGGTCGCCGCGGCGAAGGCGGCCTCCCTGGGCGCCACGCCGATGGTGCCGGAGCCCAGCGCCCCGGTGTCGGAGCCCGTGGCGGCAGCGGAGCCGGCCGGCGTAGCCGGTGCGTACTTCGCCGAGGTTCCCATCGACGCCATCACGCCCAATCCGCGTCAGCCACGCGAGGTGTTCGATGAGGACGCTCTCGCCGAGCTGGTCACCTCCATCAAGGAGGTGGGCCTGCTCCAGCCCGTCGTCGTCCGGAAGGCGGGCCCGGACCGCTATGAGCTCATCATGGGCGAGCGGCGCTGGAGGGCCTGCCGGGAGGCGGAGCTGGAGCGGATCCCGGCCATCGTGCGGGCCACGGAGGACGAGAAGCTCCTCCTGGACGCCCTGCTGGAGAACCTGCACCGGGCTCAGCTCAACCCCTTGGAAGAGGCGGCGGCGTACGACCAGCTACTCAAGGACTTCAAGTGCACCCATGACCAGCTGGCCGACCGGATCGGCCGCTCTCGCCCGCAGGTCTCCAACACCCTGCGCCTGCTGAGGCTGTCGCCGCAGGTTCAGCGGCGAGTGGCGGCCGGGGTGCTGTCCGCCGGGCACGCACGGGCGCTGCTCTCCGTGGACGACTCGGAGGAGCAGGACAGGCTGGCCCATCGCATCGTGGCCGAGGGGCTGTCGGTGCGAGCCGTCGAGGAGATCGTGACGCTGATGGGCTCCGAGTCCGGGAGCCCCGTCAAGTCGAAGAGGCCGAGGGCCGGCGGCCGGGTTTCGCCGGCGCTGTCCGATCTCGCCTCCCGCCTGTCGGACCGCTTCGAGACCAGGGTGAAGGTCGACCTCGGACAGAAGAAGGGGAAGATCGTCGTCGAGTTCGCGTCGATGGAGGACCTCGACCGCATTCTCGGCAGCCTGGCCCCCGGCGAGGGCCGGGTGCTGGACCGGGTGACGGCGGAGGACGGCGCCACGAGCGACGAGGACCAGGACTGAGTCGGCGGGATGATCGCGGGCGGGCTGTGTTCCGGTGGACGCCGGATCACAGCCCGCCCTTTGCTCTCCCTCGGTGTCGACTCGATGCCGGGCTGGCTACGATGCATTCTGGTACGGCCTATCCGGCTTGAGCCACCTCGGCGGGGGAGAGCCACGCGACCGGTGAAGCCGCAGCCCATCGGCGACGGTGCGGCTGGGCCCGGGAGCTGCCGGAGGATGCGCCGGTGGCCCGCTCCCCGAGCGGGACGCACCGGTTGTCGTACGCGATGCGACAGGCGAAGGAAGCGAGGAACAGCCTTCATGGGGCGTCGGCTCGTACCGCTCACACTGGACAACCTCTCCGATCTTCCCCAGCGCTGCCGCTCATGTGTTTTCTGGGAGCTCGATCCGGTCAGCGGGGACGCCGCGGTGAAGGCGGGAACACCGGAGCTGGAGAAAGAGGCGTGGATCTCGGCCGTCCTGCTGGAATGGGGATCGTGCGGCCGCGTGGTCTATGTCGACGATGTGCCGGTGGGCTTCGTTCTCTACGCACCGCCGGCCTATGTGCCGCGTTCGACGGCGTTCCCCACGAGTCCCGTCTCTCCTGACGCGGTGCAGCTGATGACCGCCCGGATCATTCCCGGATACCAGGGACAGGGGCTGGGCCGGGTGATGGTGCAGACCGTCGCCAAGGACCTGCTGCGCCGGGGGTTCAAGGCGATCGAGGCCTTCGGGGACGCCCGCTGGAAGGAGCCGGCCTGTGTGCTTCCCGCGGATCACCTTCTCGCGGTCGGCTTCAAGACCGTGCGGCCCCATCCCGTCCATCCACGGCTGAGGCTGGAACTCCGTACGACGCTCTCCTGGAAGGAGGACGTCGAACTGGCGCTGGACCGGTTGCTGGGCGCGGTCCAGAAGGAACCGGCCCTGCGACCGCTGTGATCCGAGTTCCGTGATCCGGCTGTTCCGCCCAGGTCGAGTGAGCCGGGCCGGGGAAAGTGAAACGGTCCACCCCCGAGGGGATGGACCGTTTCACGTGAAACAGCGAATCGCAGTCTCAGGCGCCGATGAAGCCTTCGAGATCGCGGAGGATCGCGGCCTTCGGCTTGGCCCCGACGATGGTCTTGGCGACCTCGCCGCCCTGGTAGACGTTCAGGGTCGGGATGGACATGACGCCGTACTTGGCGGCCGTGGCGGGGTTCTCGTCGATGTTGAGCTTGACGATCTCGATCTGGTCGCCGTGCTCGGCGGCGATGGCCTCCAGGGACGGGGCGATCTGGCGGCAGGGACCGCACCAGGCGGCCCAGAAGTCCACCAGGACGGGCTTTTCGCTCTTGAGGACGACCTCGTCGAAGGAGTCGTCGGTCACGTTCTTCAGGGCGCCGGCCACGGCGGCCTCCTTAACTCAACTACTGGGGGAGTGGGGTGAAAGACGTTGATCAGACAGTCGCCGTCGCGGCCTTCTCCTCGTCGGCGAGCGCGGCGAGGAAGCGCTCGGCGTCGAGAGCGGCCGAGCAACCCGTTCCGGCGGCGGTGATCGCCTGCCGGTAGGTGTGGTCGACGACGTCACCGGCGGCGAAGACACCGGTCAGGTTGGTGCGGGTCGAAGGGGCCTCGACCTTGAGGTAACCCTCGTCGTCGAGGTCGAGCTGCCCCTTGAAGAGCTCGGTCCGCGGGTCATGGCCCACCGCGATGAACAGGCCGGTGACCGCGATCTCCGAGGTCTCGCCGGTCTTGGTGTTCCGGAGGGTGAGCCCGGAGAGCTTCTGATCGCCGTGGATCTCCGCGACCTCGCTGTCCCAGATGAACTTGATCTTCGGGTCGGCGAAGGCGCGGTCCTGCATGGTCTGGGAGGCGCGCAGCGTGTCACGGCGGTGGACGATGGTGACCGACTTGGCGAAGCGGGAGAGGAAGGTGGCCTCCTCCATCGCGGTGTCGCCGCCGCCGATCACGGCGATGTCCTGGTCCTTGAAGAAGAAGCCGTCGCAGGTGGCGCACCAGGAGACACCGCGGCCGGAAAGGACGTCCTCGTTGGGCAGGCCCAGCTTGCGGTGCTGAGAGCCGGTCGCCACGATGACGGCCTTGGCGCGGTGCACCGTGCCGGCGGTGTCGGTCACGGACTTGATGTCACCGGCGAGATCCACGGAGACGATGTCGTCCGGGACGAGCTCGGCACCGAAGCGCTCGGCCTGGGCGCGCATGTTGTCCATGAGCTCGGGGCCCATGATTCCGTCCTGGAAGCCCGGAAAGTTCTCCACGTCGGTGGTGTTCATCAGCGCGCCACCGGCGGTGACGGCGCCCTCGAAGACCAGCGGCTTCAGCGAGGCACGTGCGGTGTAAAGAGCGGCTGTGTAGCCCGCGGGGCCGGAGCCGATGATGATCACGTTACGGACGTCGCTCACGGGTTTCTTCCTCGTCTCTGCAGACTGCCTGCTGTCCACGCCTACTGGGGGTCGGTTCAACGACTCACACCCCACCCAACGGATCCTACGGGGGATGCATTCCCCACACGCCGGGGCGGCGCACGGGGGTGTTCTCAGGGCCGCGCGTAGGAGTGGCTGAGCAGGAGCTTCCCCTCGGACACGGTTTCGTCCCGGGTGCAGGCAGCGTCGACGACGTACGCCTGGACGCGGGCGGGATCGGAGCGATCGGGCAGGACGACGAGGAAGGCGTTCGTTCCTTCGTAGGTCCCCGCTTCCACGGCGAGGGCCGGGGTGTCGAGGCCGATTCCCGCGCGGACGCAGGCGGGGACGGAGGCGGTGGGCGTGCGCAGAGGTGCGGAGGGCGGCTCGGGCGCTTGGGGGGAGTTCCCGGGCGTCGACTGAGTCGTCACGGAGGGCGCCTGCTTCTCGGGCCCGATGCCGTTCGGGGTGGATGACTGCCGGTCGGCGTGCCGCAGAAGCGTGCGTACCCGGCCTTCGAGAGTGGACTCCGAGAAGGTCGAACCGTCGCCCGTGGCGGAGCCTGAATCGTGCATCGCCGTCTTGGGGGCGTCGGCGTCCTGGGCCGGCTGGACGCTCTGCAGCAGAAAGAGGCTCACGCCGATGACGGCCGCGCCCAGCGCGGTACCGAGCACCGCCGCACGGCGACGGGGCCCGGGGGAGCGGCGGCCCGGGCCGGTGGCGGCCCTGGGACGGCCCGCGGGGCGGTCCATGGCCGGGATCTTCGCGTTGGGCTCGGCGGTTCGGGTGGGCGTTGTTTCACGTGAAACATGCGCCGGGCCGTCGGAGACCGCAGAGCCGACGGCCGCTGCGGCGAGTGCGGCGTCGACGCGGTCCGCGACATCGTCGGGCATGCGCTGCGGCACGGGCACCGTGCCGAGAAGGTCGCGGATCTCGATGAGCGAAGCGTGGACGTCGTCGCAGAGCGCGCAGCCGTCCAGATGACCGCGTACCTCGTCCGCGCGCGAGGGCGGGAGCAGTCCCTCCGTTAGATCGGAGATCTCCGCGACGTCCGGGTGCCCGCTCGTGTCGGTCGATGTCATGCGCGTCCACCTCCGCCCTTCGCCGCGGCGGGATCACTCGTGCCCGTGTCCTTCGGTCCCGATGGGGGTGGGACGGATGCGTGCGGCGTCCGGTTCCTTTTCACGTCCACGTCGAGCTCGTCGACTCTCATGCCTTCGTTGCGTAGATGGGTGAGCAGCGGAGCGAGCCGGGCCCGGCCCCGTGCACAGCGGCTCTTCACCGTGCCGGTGGGAGCGTCGAGGATACGCGCGGCCTCGGCCACCGGATATCCCTGCATGTCCACGAGAACGAGCGCCGCGCGTTGCTCGGGGGGAAGGGTCGAGAGCGCGGCCAGGAGCTCGCGGTGCAGATCCCGGCGCTCCGCCGGGGCCTCCGCGGACTCATGCGGTTCCAGGAGCTGCTCGAACCGTTCCGTGTCGTCGACCGGTGAGGTCCTGCGAGAGGCCGCTTTGCGTGCCCGGTCGAGACAGGCGTTGACGGTGATGCGGTGCAGCCAGGTGGTGACGGCCGACTGACCGCGGAAGGTATGGGCGGCGCGGAAGGCCGAGACCAGGGCGTCCTGGACGGCGTCGGCCGCTTCCTCGCGGTCCCCGAGCGTACGCAGCGCCACCGCCCACAGCCGGTCACGATGGCGGCGCACCAGCTCGCCGAAGGCATCGGGCTCACCGGCCACATGGCGAGCGAGGAGGTCTGAGTCGCTGAGTGGTTCGGACGGCTCGGCGGCCACCTCCCCCTCCCTCCCTGTCCGTATCGAGATCCGTCTGTCTATCACGATCCGAGCGGACGAGGGCAGAGGGGAAGAGGGGGATTCACTGGGGGTGCCGGGGCCGGCCGGGGCAGGGGCGCGGCCGGCCGGTGGGGGATCCCTCACCGGCCGGATCCGTCAGCCGAGTACCGAGATCTCCGAGATGCCGCCC
Source organism: Streptomyces tyrfis (assembly GCF_037034285.1). NCBI lineage: Bacteria > Bacillati > Actinomycetota > Actinomycetes > Kitasatosporales > Streptomycetaceae > Streptomyces > Streptomyces tyrfis. The sequence continues at coordinate 207,205 of NZ_JBAGJZ010000007.1, forward strand.
CGGTAGCCGTCGGATGTGCCGTCCGACGGCAGCTCAGTGATGTGGACCAGGACGAAGCGGGCTCGTACCGGCTTGTCCAAGGTCTGCTTCAGCTCGCTTCCCACGGTTTCCAGCTTGGTGAGGTGCTGCGGGAAGTCCGCGAGGGACGAGGGGACGGAGGCGTTCGGGTCGGCGGCGAGCACCTCGGCCTTCTGACCGCCCCGGAACATCTTGATCTTGAGGCCTCTGATGTCCCGCACGCTGCCGAGATCGACGATGACGCCGCTGCCGTCCTTACGGGGCGGGAGGTTGCCGAAGTTCGCGTAGCCCACATACCGCGGGGTGATCCAGGCGGTGCCGCTGTTGCCGTCGACGGCCTTCGGCGCGTCTTTCTGGCTTATCCCGGAACCGCTGGGCATGAACTCCGAGGCGCTGTCGATCCGCAACGGCTTGGGCTGGACCGGAGGCTTGTTGTCACGGCTCGGCGGCGGGGTCTGCGTGCTGTCGGTCCCCGAGTTGTCGGCCCGGCCGATGAGCTTCTCGGCGAGCTGCCAGCTGCCGAGTCCCAGTGCGGCGATCAGCAGGGCGGAGACCGCCCACTTCAGGGCCTTGCCGGTGCGGCTTTGCAGCGGAGGCGGCGGCACGGCGACGGGCGCGGTGGTGGCGATGCCGGGACTGCTGGGCGGCCGTCGGTAGGTGCCCTGCTGGTACGTGGTGCGCTGGTACTCCGGGGGAGCCGTGAAGGCGGGCTCCGGAGGCCGGATGCGGGGCATCGCGGCCACGGCCTTGGCCAGCTCGTCCGGCGTGGTGCACGGCTTCTCCTGCCGGGAGGCGGTGGCCCCGTCGTTGGCGAGCGCGCGCATGGCGATCTCGGAGAGACCGCGGTGCACCCCGGCCCGCACCTGGTCGGGGGCGAGCAGCCCCACACCCTTGGGCAGCCCGGACAGCCCGTAGGCGTCGGTTTCGTACGGCCAGCGGTGGGTCAGCGCGGCGTAGAGCAGGGCGCCGATGGCCTCGGTGTCCGCCCGCTGCGGCCCGTCGGAGGTGATGCCCCGCAGGGCCGCGTTCACCGCGAGACCGCGGATCCGGTATTGGCCGGTCGAGCTCCGCAGCACGGCCCCCGGCGTCAGCCTCAGATGGGCGAGCCCCTCCCGGTGCGCCGCCGCCATGGCCTGGGAGACCTGGCTGACGAGCTGGTACGCGTCGTGCGCCTCCATCGGCCCCGAGGCCAGCAGGGCGGTCAGCTCGACGGCGTCGGGAAGCCATTCGTGGACGACATAGACGAGGTCGTCCTCCTCCACCGCGTCGAGCACCTGCACGAACCGCGGGTCGCCGAGCAGCGCGGCGGACCGGGCGGCCGCCAGCACGGAACGCGCGCGGGGGTGGTCGGCGGGGAGCACATGGACCCCCACCGCGCGGCGCAGCTTCTCGTCCACGGCGCGCCAGCTGCTGAATCCGTCCAGTCGGGTGACGCACTCCTCGAGCCGGTAGCGTCTGGCGAGTTTGTGCCCGCTGTGCAGATCGGGGGCCGGCAGGGGGGATTCCGAGCGGTGGAGCCCGTCGTCCGTGTCCTGCGGCTCGGTGGCCGCGGAGTCCTGCGCTTCTGCCGTCCCGTCGGTCGTGGCCTCGTCCGCCTTGGCGGCCAGCGTCTCACCGCTGTTGTCGGCCACGTCGACGGCAGCCGTGCTACGTTCCGCCACCGTCGTTCCTGCCTCCCCATCCATTGCGCGATGCCAGCCGGCCCTGCACAGTCACGCCAATTGTGCCCACACTCCCGCGCTATGCACGACACGCAGGGGGCGGTGATGGTTGTGCACCGGGACGCTCAGCGCCCGAGTCGTCCGCGAACCATCCCGACCATGCCGTTGATCTCCTCGATCCGCATCCGCTTGCCGGCGACGACGAAGACGCCCAGCAGAACGGCACCGCCGCAGACCAGGGCGACGAGCGAACCGAGGGCGCCGTCACCGAGCCCCTTGAGAGTGGCGAAGCCGACGCCGCCGCCGAGCAGCGCCGCCGGAACGGCGGCCAGGCACAGGCGGGCGTAGGTCCGCACGACGAGCGCGCCGTCCAGGTCGCCGCCCAGCCGGTTGCGCAGCCGCCGCCAGGCGACGCCGACGCCGACGGCGTAGGCGAGCCCGTACGAGGCGGCCATGCCGACCACGGCCCACTGGGAGGGCAGCACCACGTAGCAGAGGGCCGAGGCCGCCGCGTTGACCGCCGCGACGATGACCGTGTTGTAGAACGGCGTCCTGGTGTCCTCGTAGGCGTAGAAGCCGCGCAGCACCACGTACTGCACGGAGTACGGGATCAGCCCGAGCCCGAACGCCATGAGGATGAAGCCCATGGAGCGGGCGGCCTCGGTGCCGGCGGAGGCGTACAGCAGGGTGCACATCGGCACGCCGAGCGCGAGGAACATGAAGGAGATCGGCACGATGGCGACCGCCGAGTTCCGCAGCCCGTGGGAGATGTCGTCGCGGACGGCGCCCGGGTCGCCGTCGTGGGCGGCGCGGGAGATGCGGGGCAGCAGAGCGGCCATGACCGACACGGTGATGATCGCCTGCGGCATGCCCCAGATCAGCTGGGCGTTGGAGTACGCGAGGAAGCCGGTGCCGTCCTTGCCGGACAGCTTGCCCGCCGAGGTCGCGAGCTGGGTGACGACGATCACGCCCGCCTGGTTGGCCAGGACGAACAGCACGGTCCACTTGGCCAGCTTGACCGTCTTGCCGAGGCCGTGCCCCCGCCAGTCGAAGCGCGGACGGAACCGGAAGCCCGCCTCACGCAGATACGGGACCATGGCCAGGGCCTGGACGACCAGACCCAGCAGCGTGCCGATGCCCAGCAGCCGGATGCCCTCCGGCGGGATCGTCTGGACGCCCATCCGGGACTCGGCGGAGGTGCCGTAGACCCAGATGAACAGGCCGAATGTGAAGATCATGACGATGTTGTTGAGGACCGGGGTCCACATCATCGCGCCGAACCTGCCGCGCGCGTTGAGGATCTGGCCCATCACGACATGGATGCCCATGAAGAAGATCGTGGGCAGGCAGTACCGGGCGAACGTCACCGCTACGCCGTTGGCCGCCGGGTCCCCGGCGATCGTCGGGGACATCATGTGGATCAGCCACGGGGCGGCGAAGACCACCAGCGTGACGATCAACCCGAGCGCGACCATGACCAGGGTCAGCAGCCGGTTGGCGTAGGCCTCGCCGCCGTCCTCGTCGTCCTTCATGGAACGGACGAGCTGGGGGACGAAGACCGAGTTCAGGCCGCCGCCGACGGTGAGGATGTAGATCATCGTCGGCAGGGTGTACGCGATGGTGAAGCTGTCACCGAGCAGGGCGGCGCCGAGCGCGGCGGTCATCACGAGCGTGCGGACGAAGCCGGTGAGGCGGGACACCAGCGTGCCGGCCGCCATCAGGGCGCTGGACTTCAGCAGCCCGGAGGCCCGGCCGCCGGACTTGGGCGGCGCGGGCGCCGGGGCGGGCTCGGGCTCGGACGGCGCGGCGGACGCGCCCGCGGGCCCCTCCTGGTCCCGGTACAGGTGCGCGAAGGCGTCCGGCTGGTCCTGGTCCTGGGAGGTCTGGCTGACGAGGTCGTCCACCCCGACGAACCGGGTGGCCGCCGCGGCGTCGCCGTACGGCAGATGGCGCGAGGGGCCGTCCGGCTCGGGCGGCGGGGTCTGGGCCCAGAGACGCGGGTCGGGCGCGTACGGCGCCGGGGGCGGCTGCTGGTAGAGCGGCTGGGGCTGCTGGTAGGCGCCGGGCGGCGGCGGGGGATGCGCGGCACGGTCGTACAGCGCCTCGCCCACCGGGTCCTGGACCGTGAGGTCCTGGGCCCGGTAGGGATCGTGGTCGTACAGGGGCTGCGGGTACGGCTCGGGCACCGGCGGAACCCCGCCCGGCCCGGGAGGCGCCGGGGGCCCGCCGGGGGACCCGGCTGCGCCCGCACCCTGACCGCGGTCTCCGTCGTACGGCGCGTTCATCGAAACCCCACCTCATCGTCCCCGGCCGACCGGCCACGACAGCAATCGCTCAACGTTCCACTTTCTCACCCGGGTCCGAAGCCTCCTGGCTTTCCGGTCCGGTGTCCGGCGCGGGGTCACTCGGCTGCCCGGGTTCGTCGCCGTCGTCCCCGTTCGCGCCGTCGGCGTTGGCCCGCTTGCGCTGGGTGTACATCCTGATGCCGGCGAGAACCAGCAGCAGCAGCCCGCCGGCGATCACGAGCAGCACGGTCGGGGTCAGCTCCGAGACCTTCACGGTGAAGGTCATCTCCTCGCCGTACGGCGTGCCGTCCTCGGTGTAGAGCTGGGCGGTCATCTGCACCTGGCCGTTGACGTTGGCCGCGGCGTCGAACTTCACGGACTGGCTGTGGCCGCCGGCGATCCGGATCGGCTGTTCCGCCACGGCTCCGCCGTCGTTCAGCCTGAGCCGGGTCGCGTTGTCCGACTTCAGGCGGAGAACCAGGTGGTCCACTCCCTGCAGCAGCCTGTTCTGCACGGTCACGGGGATCGTGGCGCTGCGGCCGGACAGGGTGACGTCCGACTTCGAGATGAGCTGGACCTCGTTGATGAGCCCCTGCAGATAGCCGCGAACGGAGTCCCGGTACTGCTGGGCCTCCAGGGCGCTGCCGCGCCACGACGTCGACATGGACCGGTTCACCGCGTTGCCGAAGGGGGTGACCACGCGTTCGGGCTGGGTGAGGATGACCTGGAACTTGCTGAGCGCGGCCTGGGTGGACTTGACGTCCTGGAACGCCTGGGTGGGCAGCTCCTGGGCGCGGAGCTTCTTCGGGTACCGGGAGGAGCCGGGGACGCTGGTCGTCGCGTTCTCGTCGGGCTTCGCCTCGGCCGCGTCGGCGAGTCCGAGAGGCTCGGTCCAGCGGTCGTCGTCGAGGGCGTACAGGGCGCGGGCCATCGACTGGGCCTGGGCGACCGTCGGCATCCGCTGGGGCGCGACGACGATGCTGCGCTCCATGTCGGTGTCCTGATCGGTCAGGGCGAGGGTCTGGGCGAGGAACTTCTGCACGGCGAGGGTGGAGTTGCCGGCCTTAGACATGTCGCCCTGGAACGCGGTGGAGAGCCGGGCGTCGGCGACCACCGCGGTGGTGCCGCCGCCGATCGGGCGGGCCGCGGTCGGCGTGTACGGCAGTCCGCTGGTCTCCTGGAGGCTGTCGCTGCGGGCGATCACCTTGTGGGCGCCGGCCGAGGTGGCGACGTCGACGATCGCCGGGTCGATCGCGCCGTCGACGGGCCACGCGAAGTCCGTCGACGGTTTCACGTGGAGGACCGTCTGCACGGTCGACGCGGCCGCCTCCGTAGCGGTTTGCAGGTGGCTGAGGGTCCCCGACACGTTCTTCCCGCGGTGGGCGATGGCCGCCAGATCGGGGTCGGCGAACGGCAGCGCGACGACCTTGTCGTCGGACACCGCGGCCTCCAGGGCGGCCAGCCACTTCTTGGCGACGGCCCCGCCCTTCCCGGCGACGGTGGTGTCGCCGGACTTCACCCGGTAGCCCCGTGCCATCGCGTCGACGCTGGCCAGCAGGTCCGGGTCGATGACCCAGGTCACCGGCAGCCCGCTGCCCAGCGACACCATCTGTTCGAGACGCCCGCCCGGAGCGAGCTCATCGGCCAGGTCGTCGTCGGTGAACACCGGCGTCTGTTCGTCGTCGGTGCCGGTCTCGGCGGTGACGTGCGGCGACGCGATGAGCGGCCAGAGATAGGTGAGCTGCGTCCGGGGGTCGCGTTCCTCCTCCTGCCAGGGCAGGAAGGTGCGCTGGATGCCCAGCACCTGGTCGTAGTGCGCCCGGGAGGTCTGCCCCGACAGCGAGACGCCGATCTGGTAGACGCCGTCGTCGCCGAGCCCCAGCTTGCCGACCGGGACGGACAGCTTGAAGTCCTGGCTGATCCCGGAGGAGAGCTTCGGGAGCTTCACGGTGTACTTGCCGCCGAGCGGGGCGGGGTCGCTGCCCGGCGTGTACCCGGAGCGCCCGGCTGCGTCGTCGATCGACGTGCGGCCGTCGAGCCTCGGCCCCACCCGCAGATCGACTCTCGCGTCGGTGATCGCGGCCTTGCCCCGGTTCGTGACCGTGCCGGCGACGGTCAGGGTGTCCCCCTTCACCGGGGCGCTGGGGGAGACGGTGTCCAGGGACACCTTCACGGTCTGGGACCCGGAGGGGGCCTTGGCGGGTGGCGCGGCGTGCGCGGGCACGGCCGGTACGGTCAGCAGGGCCGCGACGAGCGGGGCCCCGAGGATCGACGATGCCGTGCGCCGCAACCACCGGCGAGCAGGAGAGGGACCGATCCCCTGATTGTCTGCCGCCTCGGCCACGCGCCTACCCGTCCCTCGTCGTTGTCAGCATGGTGTCGTGTCGATGGTTCTCGGTTGCTGCGTCCACGCATGGTAACGAGGTGCGCGGGTGCCGAGTGCTGCGGAGTGCGCTACAAGATCGGAAGAGTCTCGCAGGGCCGGACGGAACCCGGACGACCGGGCCGGTCCGGGCACGTACCCTTTTCTGTTGTGTCGAACGCCAACGAAGACAGCTCCAGCGCCCTGACCCAGGTGCAGCATCGCGCAGTCGGTGAACTGCTGCGGGTGTCACCGGTCGCCGACGACCTCGCCCGCCGCTTCCAGGATGCCGGATTCGGTCTCGCTCTGGTCGGCGGCTCGGTCCGGGACGCCCTTCTCGGCAGGCTCGGGAACGACCTCGACTTCACGACGGACGCCCGCCCCGAGACGGTGCTGAAGATCGTGCGGCCGTGGGCCGACTCGGTGTGGGAGGTGGGGATCGCCTTCGGCACGGTCGGCGCCCAGAAGGACGGCTACCAGATCGAGATCACCACATACCGGTCGGAGGCGTACGACAGGACCTCGCGCAAGCCCGAGGTGTCCTACGGCGATTCCATCGAGGACGACCTCGTCCGCCGCGACTTCACGGTCAACGCGATGGCCGTCGCGCTCCCGGGCAAGGAGTTCGTCGACCCTCACGGCGGGCTGGAGGACCTGGCCCGGCGCGTGCTGAGCACCCCCGGCACCCCCGAGGAGTCCTTCTCCGACGACCCGTTGCGGATGCTCCGCGCCGCCCGTTTCGCCGCGCAGCTGGACTTCGACGTGGCCCCCGAGGTGGTCACGGCGATGACGGAAATGGCCGGACGAATCGAGATCGTCTCCGCCGAGCGCGTCAGGGAGGAGCTCAACAAGCTGCTGCTCTCCGCCAACCCCCGCAAGGGCCTGGCGCTGCTCGTCGACACGGGCCTGGCGCAGCACGTCCTCCCGGAGCTGCCCGCCCTCCGCCTGGAAAGTGACGAGCATCACCGTCACAAGGATGTCTACGAGCACTCGCTGACCGTTCTGGAGCAGGCGATCGACCTGGAGCAGGACGGCCCCGACCTGGTGCTGCGGCTTGCCGCCCTGCTCCACGACATCGGCAAGCCGAGGACGCGGCGCTTCGAGAAGGACGGCCGCGTCTCGTTCCACCACCATGAGGTGGTGGGCGCGAAGATGACCCGGAAGCGGATGACCGCGCTCAAGTACTCCAACGAGATGATCAAGGATGTCTCGAAGCTCGTGGAGCTCCATCTGCGCTTCCATGGCTACGGCGACGGCGAGTGGACCGACTCCGCGGTGCGCCGGTACGTGCGGGACGCGGGGCCGCTGCTGGAGCGGCTGCACAAGCTGACCCGGTCGGACTGCACCACGCGGAACAAGCGCAAGGCCGCCGCCCTGTCCCGGACCTATGACGGTCTTGAGGAGCGCATCGCGCAGTTGCAGCAGCAGGAGGAGCTGGACGCCATCCGGCCCGATCTGGACGGTAACGAGATCATGAAGGTTCTGGGGATCGGCCCCGGGCCGACGGTCGGCAAGGCCTACGCCTTCCTGCTGGAGCTGCGGCTGGAGCACGGCCCGCTGGGGCATGACGCGGCCGTCGGCAGGCTCCGGGAGTGGTGGGCCGCCCAGAACTGAGCGAACCGGCCCCGCCCGGAGGGGCAGGGGAGGAGTCGCGTCAGGTTTCACGTGAAACATGGCGGCGGGGGGGGGGGGGGGGGGGGGTGGGAGGGAACGCA
>NZ_JBAGJZ010000008.1:0-203890 GCF_037034285.1 Streptomyces tyrfis
CCCGCTCCAACACCGACTACGCGGTCCTCGGGCTCGTTGTCCGACGGGTCACCGGGCACGGCTACGCCGAGGAGATCCGCCGACGCGTCATCAGTCCCTCGCGTCCCGGCGGCACCTCGCTGCCCGGCGCCCGGACGACGCTGCCCGCGCCGCACGGCCGGGGCTTCACCCGCGACCCGGCCGACGGCACGCTGCGCGACGTCACCGCGCTCGACCCGCGTGCCGCGGGCGCGGCCGGCGAGCTGATCTCCACGCCCGCCGATCCGAACCGCTTCTACGCGGCCCCGCTCGGCGGGCGGCTGCCGCGTCCCGTACGGCGCGCGGCCCTCCTCGAAACCGCCGCCACGCACGGCGTCCACGGCCTGGGAGTCCATCCGCAGCGGCTGTCGTGCGGCGTGACCGTCCGGGGGCACAACGGACACATCGCGGGCAGCCACGTGCGCTCCGCCGCCACGCGCGACGGCCGGCACACCCTGACGTTCCGCGTCGACACCGACGCCCTGGCCGACGCGCCCGCGCTGGAACGGGCGCTGCTCGACGCGGAGTTCTGCCCCGGGTCGCCCGGCTCCCCGGCCGCGGAGGGCCGGGCGGCCCGGCCGGGGAACGCCTGCCGCGGGGGCGGCCGCCGGGAATAGCCGTTCGGCCGCCGCCCGACCGGGGGACGGCGTGACCGCAATGGCCGCCCGCGCCGGGGCGGCGCCCGCCCGGCGGCAGCCGGCCCCGCCCGTCCGCGGCCGGCCCGCCCCCGGCGCCCTCCGCGAAGGCCCCTCCGCGAAGCCCCTCCGCGAACGCCGCTGGGCGCGCCGCCTACAGCGGCACGATGTCCGGCGCGCCCAGCCGCGCCGCGTCCGCCGTGAGGTCGTCCGGCTGCCGCTGCGACTCCCGTTCCGCCTCGACCCGCTTCTCGTAGTGCTCGACCTCCCGGTCGATCTGCCCCTCGTCCCAGCCCAGCACGGGCGCCATCAGCTCGGCGCAGAGCCGGGCGCTGCGCGTGCCCCGGTCGAAGGTCTCGATGGAGATCCGGGTGCGCCGGGTCAGCACGTCGTCGAGGTGCCGGGCGCCCTCGTGCGAGGCGGCGTAGACGATCTCGGCCTTCAGGTAGTCGTCCGCGGCGGGCAGCGGCTCGCCCAGCACCGGGTCGGCGGCGATCAGTTCCAGGAGCTGCTCCGTCAGGGAGCCGTAGCGGTTGAGCAGATGCTCGACGCGGACGACGTGCAGGCCGGTCCGGGCGGCGATCCTCGCCCGGGCGTTCCACAGCGCCCGGTACCCTTCCGCGCCCAGCAGCGGGACGTCCTCCGTGACGCACTCCGCCACCCGCTGGTCGAGGCCGTGCACCGCCTCGTCGACGGCGTCCTTCGCCATCACCCGGTAGGTGGTGTACTTGCCGCCCGCCACGACCACCAGGCCCGGCAGCGGGTGCGCCACCGTGTGCTCGCGCGAGAGCTTGCTGGTCGCCTCCGACTCGCCGGCCAGCAGCGGCCGCAGCCCCGCGTAGACGCCCTGGACGTCGTCCCTGGTCAACGGGGTGGCGAGGACGCTGTTGACGTGTTCGAGGAGGTAGTCGATGTCGGCGCTGGACGCCGCCGGGTGCGCCTTGTCCAGGTCCCAGTCGGTGTCGGTGGTGCCGACGATCCAGTGCCGCCCCCAGGGGATGACGAAGAGGACTGACTTCTCGGTCCGCAGGATCAGCCCGGTCGAGGAGTGGATGCGGTCCTTCGGGACGACCAGGTGGATGCCCTTGGACGCCCGGACGTGGAACAGCCCGCGCTCCCCGATCAGCGCCTGGGTGTCGTCGGTCCACACGCCGGTGGCGTTCACCACCTGCTTGGCCCTGACCTCGTACTCGCCGCCCGCCTCGACGTCCTCCACCCGGGCGCCGACGACCCGTTCGCCCTCCCGGAGGAAGCCGGTCACCCGCGCCCGGTTCGCCACCCGGGCGCCGTATCCGGCGGCGGTGCGCACCAGGGTCGCCGTGTAGCGGGCGTCGTCCATCTGCGCGTCGTAGTACTGCAACGCCCCGACCAGGGCGTCCTTCCGCAGCGCCGGGGCGACCCGCAGCGCCCGGCGGCGGGAGAGGTGGCGGTGGACGGGAAGGCCGCGGCCGTGCCCGGAGGAGACCGACATCGCGTCGTAGAGGGCCACCCCGGAGCCCGCGTAGAACCGCTCCCAGCCCTGATGGCGCAGCGGGTAGAGGAACGGCACGGGCTTCACCAGATGCGGGGCCAGCCGCTGCAGCAGCAGCCCGCGCTCCTTCAGCGCCTCCCGGACCAGCGCGAAGTCGAGCATCTCCAGGTACCGCAGGCCGCCGTGGATCAGCTTGCTGGACCGGCTCGACGTGCCCGAGGCCCAGTCGCGCGCCTCGACCAGACCGGTCGACAGCCCTCGCGTCGCCGCGTCCAGCGCCGTGCCGGCGCCGACCACGCCCGCCCCCACGACCAGCACGTCCAGTTCGCGTTCGGCCATGGCGGCCAGCGCCTCGGCGCGTTCCGCGGGTCCCAGTGTCGGTGTCCTCACTGCTGCCTCCCGGGTGGCTCGGGGTGGTCAGGCACGGGGACACGGCCGACCGGGCGGTCGGGCGCCCCCGCCCACCCCTCGATTCTGTCCGCCGTCCACGACTTCGGCCACCGCCTGTGGACGACGCCCGGCGTCACGGGGCGCGCGGCGCCACGAATCGCGCAACGCCAGGGGCCGCCCAATACGACATATAGGTCATATTTACGCCTAGTCTGACATCGCGCTGTCCCCAGCGGTTGCGCTTTCTGCTCTCATGGTCGTGCACCGGCCGGTGCCCGGAGGACGCCGCCCTCCGCGCCCGCCCGGTCCGAGGGAAGGACGGCCCCACATGCCCGCAGACCTCGCTGTCATCGGCCTCGGCCACCTCGGCCTGCCCCTCGCACAGGCCGCCGTCGCCGCCGGTGTCCAGACCGTCGGCTACGACACCGACGCGCGCGCCTACGCGGAACTCTCCGCCGGCCGCACCCCCGTCGAGGGATCGCTCACCGCCTCGGACGTCCGCCGGATGCTCGCGGGGGGTTTCCGGCCCACCACCGACCCGGCCGAACTGGGCCGGGTCCGTACCGCGGTGATCTGCGCACCCACCCCGCTCGGCGCCGACCGCACCCTCGACCTCACCGCGCTCACCGACGCCACCCGCGCGCTCGCCGCCCGACTGCGCCCGCACACCACCGTGCTGGTGGAGTCGGCCGTCCAGCCCGGCACCACCGAGGACCACGTGCGCCCGCTCCTCGAAGAGGGGTCGGGGCTGCGCGCCGGGCGCGACTTCCACCTCGCCTACGCGCCGAGCCGCCTCGACCCCGGCAACCGGACCCACGGCCAGGCCGGCACCCCCAAGGTCATCGGCGGCCTCACCCCCGCCTGCACCGAGTCCGCCGCCGCCTTCTACGGGCGGCTCACCGACAAGGTGGTCCGGGCCCGGGGGCTGCGCGAGGCGGAGATGACGAAGGTCCTGGAGACCAACTTCCGGCACGTCAACATCGCCCTGGTCAACGAGATGGCGGTGCTCTGCCACGACCTCGGGGTCGACCTGTGGGACGTCATCCGGTGCGCCGAGACCAAGCCCTTCGGCTTCCAGCCGTTCCGTCCGGGGCCCGGCGTCGGCGGGCACGGGGTCCCCGTCGACCCGGGCCGGCTCCCGTACCACAGCCGCACCCCCGGCCACCCGCTGCGGATGGTCGCGCTGGCCCAGGAGATCAACGACCGGATGCCGCAGTACGTGATCCAGCGCTGCGCCACCCTGCTGAACGAGCACGGCAAGTCGGTGCGCGGCGCCCGGGTGCTGCTGCTCGGCGTCACCTACAAGCCCGACCTCGCGGACCAGGAGGCGTCGCCCGCGCGGGAGATCGCGTCCCGGCTGCTCGACATGGGCGCGCAGATCGCCTACCACGACCCGTATGTCCAGGACTGGCGGGTGCGGGACCTCCCCGTGCCGCGCGCCGACTCGCTGTACGAGGCCGCGGCCAACGCGGACCTGACGGTGCTGCTCCAGCACCACCGCACCTACGACCTCCAGGGCCTCTCGGTGAAGGCACAGCTGCTCCTGGACACCCGGGGCGCGACCCCGGCGGGAGCCGCGCACCGGCTGTGAGCGGGGCGCGACCCCGGGGGCCGCGGGGGTCTCGGGGGGCCTCGGGGGCGGGTTCGGCACGGGGCGTTCCGGTGCCGTGGGGCCGATCCCGGGGGGGGGCGACGGCGCGGCGATTCCGGTGGGCGATGCCAGGAGGCCCGGGGGGCGATGCCGCCGTGATTCCGGTGGGCGATGTCACAGTCGGCTGCTAGCCTGCGGCGTCACTTCTCGCACATTCGTGCGCATCCGTTCCAAGGGGGATTCCCACCATGAGCCAGCCCGTGCCGCCGCCGAACCAGCAGCCCGGCCCCCAGCCCGTCGACGGCAACCCGTACGCGGCCCAGCAGCCCGGCGCTCCGACCGGCAACCCCTTCGCGGCCCAGCAGCAGCCCGGGGGCTACGGGCAGCCGGCCCCGGCGTTCGGCGGCGCGCCGTCCGCCCCGCCGGCCCCCGCCGCGAACAAGCTGGGCCTCGGCCTGCTGACCGCGGTGGTCGCGGCGGTCGTCACGGCCGTCCTGTACGGCGTCATCGCCGGCGCGATCGAGCGCGAGGTCGGCTACATCGCCGTCGGCGTCGGCTTCCTCGTCGGCTTCGGGGCGAGCAAGGTCGGCGGGCGCAGCCCGGTCCTGCCCGTCGTCAGCGCCGTCCTGTCCGCGGGCGCCGTCTACCTCGGCCAGCTCATCGGCATCGCGGTCATCGCGGCCAAGCTGTTCCACCAGTCGACGACCGCCTTCTTCTTCGACCACTTCGACATGCTGACGGAGGCGTGGAGCAAGGCGGCGGACTTCAAGACCTACGTCTTCCTGCTGCTCGGCGCCGCCGCCGCGATCGGCGGCGCCAGGAAGGCCGCCGGCTGATCCCGCCGGGCGCACGACGGGCGAAGGCCCCGGAACCGGGTACGGGTTCCGGGGCCTTCGCCCGTGGACCGGCCGCCGCGTGCCGGGGATGTCCGGCCGCGGGCGGTCAGCGGCGGTGCTGCGAGTCCGCGACGGTCACCTCGACGCGCTGGAACTCCTTGAGCTCGCTGTAGCCCGTCGTGGCCATCGCCCGGCGCAGCGCGCCGAAGATGTTCATCGAGCCGTCGGGCGAGTGCGAGGGGCCGGTGAGGACCTCCTCGGTGGTGCCGACGGTGCCCAGGTCCACCAGCTTGCCGCGCGGCACGTCCTCGTGGACGGCCTCCATGCCCCAGTGGCGGCCGCGGCCCGGCGCGTCCGTCGCGCGGGCCAGCGGGGAGCCCATCATCACGGCGTCCGCGCCGCAGGCGACGGCCTTCGGCAGGTCGCCGGACCAGCCGACGCTGCCGTCCGCGATCACGTGCACGTACCGGCCGCCGGACTCGTCCATGTAGTCGCGGCGGGCCCCGGCGACGTCGGCGACCGCGGTCGCCATCGGCACCTGGATGCCGAAGACGTTGCGCGTGGTGTGCGCGGCGCCGCCGCCGAAGCCGACGAGCACCCCGGCCGCGCCGGTGCGCATCAGGTGCAGGGCCGCGGTGTACGTGGCGCAGCCGCCGACGATCACCGGGACGTCCAGTTCGTAGATGAACTGCTTGAGGTTGAGCGGCTCGGCCGCGCCGGACACGTGCTCGGCGGAGACCGTCGTGCCGCGGATGACGAAGATGTCCACACCGGCGTCGACGACCGCCTTGGAGAACTGGGCGGTGCGCTGCGGGGAGAGCGCGGCGGCCGTGACGACGCCGGAGTCGCGCACCTCCTTGATGCGCAGGCCGATCAGCTCCTCCCGGATCGGGGCGGCGTAGATCTCCTGGAGGCGGCGGGTCGCGGCCTCGACGGGCATCTCCGCGATCTCGTCGAGCAGCGGCTGCGGGTCCTCGTACCGGGTCCACAGCCCTTCCAGGTTGAGGACGCCGAGACCGCCGAGCTCACCGATGCGGATCGCGGTCTGCGGGGAGACCACCGAGTCCATGGGAGCAGCCAGGAACGGCAGCTCGAAGCGGTAGGCGTCGATCTGCCAGGCGATCGAGACCTCCTTCGGGTCCCGGGTTCGGCGGCTCGGGACGACGGCGATGTCGTCGAACGCGTATGCCCGGCGGCCGCGCTTGCCGCGCCCGATCTCGATCTCAGTCACGATGGTGTGGCCTTTCCCTCTATGAGGAGCTGACACGATGGGCGCCCGGCTCGCGACGCCTGGCAACGCACGCTCGCCGCATTGCTGAAACGTCCTGGTAGCTCCGCTACGAGGACCTTCCAGCGCCTTGCGACCGCACGCACCAGACGCCGCGAGCTGATCGGACTCCCATTGTGTGAGCCCCTCTGTGTCTGCGCTGTCCAGTATCCCCGACGCATGGCGGAGGGGCGGGCCCGGGAACCCCCTCCGCGCCGTCGCCGTCGACAGTGCGGGGAGTCCCGGGCCGCCCCTCGGCCGCGCCGGTGCGCGTGTTCCCCGTCGCGGCCGGGCCGTCGGGCCCGCCGCGGCCGGGTCGCTACTTCCTGCTGTAGTTGGGCGCCTCGACCGTCATCTGGATGTCGTGCGGGTGGCTCTCCTTGAGCCCCGCCGAGGTGATCCGGACGAACCGGCCCCTGGCCTGGAGCTCCGGCACGGTGCGTCCGCCGACGTAGAACATCGACTGGCGCAGACCGCCGGTGAGCTGGTGGACGACCGCGGAGAGCGGGCCGCGGTAGGGAACCTGGCCCTCGATGCCCTCGGGGACCAGCTTCTCGTCGGAGGCGACGCCCTCCTGGAAGTAGCGGTCCTTGGAGAACGACTTGCGGTCGCCGCGGGTCTGCATCGCGCCGAGCGAGCCCATGCCGCGGTACGACTTGAACTGCTTGCCGTTGATGAAGAGCAGCTCGCCCGGGGACTCCTCGCAGCCCGCCAGCAGTGAGCCGAGCATCACGGTGTCCGCGCCCGCCACCAGGGCCTTGGCGATGTCGCCGGAGTACTGCAGGCCGCCGTCGCCGATGACCGGGACGCCGGCCTCCTTCGCGGCGAGCGACGCCTCGTAGATCGCCGTGACCTGCGGGACGCCGATGCCGGCGACGACGCGGGTGGTGCAGATGGAACCGGGGCCGACGCCGACCTTGATGCCGTCGACACCGGCGTCGATCAGCGCCTGGGCGCCGTCCCTGGTGGCGATGTTGCCGCCGATGACGTCGACGCCGGAGGCGTTGGACTTGATCTTGGCGACCATGTCGCCGACCAGCCGGGAGTGGCCGTGGGCGGTGTCGACGACGATGAAGTCGACACCCGCCTCGATCAGCGCCTGGGCCCGCTCGAAGGCGTCGCCCGCGACGCCGACGGCGGCGCCGACCAGCAGCCGGCCCTCCTTGTCCTTCGCGGCGTTCGGGTACTGCTCGGCCTTGACGAAGTCCTTGACGGTGATGAGGCCCTTGAGGACGCCCGTCTCGTCGACCAGCGGAAGCTTCTCGATCTTGTGGCGGCGCAGCAGCTCCATGGCGTCGACGCCGGAGATGCCGACCTTGCCGGTGACCAGCGGCATGGGCGTCATGACCTCGCGCACCTGGCGCGTGCGGTCCGTCTCGAAGGCCATGTCGCGGTTGGTGACGATGCCGAGCAGCTTGCCCGCGGCGTCGGTGACCGGCACACCGCTGATGCGGAACTTGGCGCAGAGCTCGTCGGCGTCGCGCAGCGTCGCGTCCGGGTGCACCGTGATCGGGTCGGTGACCATGCCGGACTCGGAGCGCTTCACCAGGTCGACCTGGTTCGCCTGGTCCGCGATGGAGAGGTTGCGGTGCAGCACGCCGGCGCCGCCCTGCCGGGCCATGGCGATCGCCATGCGGGCCTCGGTCACCTTGTCCATGGCGGCGGAGAGCAGCGGGATGTTCACCCGCACGTTCTTGGAGATGTACGAGGAGGTGTCGATCTGATCGGGCGCCATGTCGGACGCGCCGGGCAGCAGCAGCACGTCGTCGTATGTCAGCCCGAGCGTCGCGAATTTCTCGGGCACTCCGTCGACGTTTGCAGTCATGACACCTTCCCCAAATGGCCTTGATCGGTGCGGATGTCCATGCTAACGGCCTTCGCACGTGTCTCATTCCACGAGCAAGATCACCTACGGGTTCTGTAGCTTCGTACAGAACGGGACGCGGCGCCGCACCGCCGCCGCTTCCGCCTCCGCTGTCGCCTCCGCCGCTTCCGTTGCCCGTCGCCGTCGCGCTATTGCTCGGCGAGCGCCCGGAGTCTGCTCAGCGCCCGGTGCTGGGCGACCCGGACCGCGCCGGGCGACATGCCCAGCATCTGCCCGGTCTCCTCGGCGGTGAGCCCGACCGCGACCCGCAGGACGAGCAGCTCGCGCTGGTTCTCCGGGAGGTTGGCGAGGAGTTTCTTGGCCCAGGCCGCGTCGCTGCTGAGCAGCGCGCGCTCCTCGGGCCCGAGCGAGTCGTCGGGGCGCTCGGGCATCTCGTCGGAGGGCACGGCGGTCGATCCGGGGTGCCGCATGGCGGCCCGCTGGAGGTCCGCGACCTTGTGGCCGGCGATGGCGAAGACGAACGCCTCGAAGGGCCTGCCGGTGTCCTTGTAGCGCGGCAGCGCCATGAGCACCGCGACGCAGACCTCCTGCGCCAGGTCCTCGACGAAGTGACGCGCGTCACCGGGTAGGCGGCTCAGCCGCGACCTGCAGTAGCGCAGGGCGAGCGGGTGGACATGGGCCAGCAGATCATGGGTGGCCTGCGCGTCGCCCTCGACGGCCCGGTGCACCAGGGCGCCGATCACCGTCGTCTCGTCGTCGCGCATCGGACCATGGTGCCTCGGAGCCTCGTCTTCCGCTCCGCCGCGTCCGTAGTTGTGCACCGAAGCGTTATGAGCGGGTGCGCCGGAAGTCATGTCCTGCGCCCTCCCCTTCCGCTCGACCGAATCGTTCCCGAGGAACTCCACGCCTCAAGGATGCGGCATCGGCCGTGAAGCGTCACACTGCGTCGGCCGGGTGCCCGGCGCAGTGCTCGGCCCGCCGGACCGCCCCGCGTCCGGCGGCCCGCCGCCCTCCCGTCCGCCGCGGCACGGACGCGAGGGCGTTCGACCGCAGGCCGTGATCACCGACCGCGGTCACCGGCTGTGATCACCGACCGTGGTCACCGGCCGCGGTCGCCGCCCCGCGCCGGTCCTCGCGGCCGCGGCCGGCCGCGGGTCACGGGCCCACGGTCACGGACCCATGGCATCGCGGCCGCAGGTCGCGGCCGCCCGGCCCGCCGGTCGTGGTCATCGGCCCCCGGCGGGCCCGGCGGCCGCGGCCGGCGGCCTCGGTCGACCGGACCTCAGCGGACCAGGCCCCAGCGGAACCCGAGCGCCACGGCGTGCGCCCGGTCCGAGGCGCCGAGCTTCTTGAACAGACGCCTGGCGTGCGTCTTCACCGTGTCCTCGGAGAGGAAGAGCTCGCGGCCGATCTCGGCGTTCGACCGGCCGTGGCTCATCCCCTCGAGCACCTGGATCTCCCGCGCGGTGAGCGTGGGCGCGGCGCCCATCTCGGCCGAGCGCAGCCTGCGCGGGGCCAGCCGCCACGTCGGGTCGGCCAGCGCCTGGGTGACGGTGGCCCGCAACTCCGCCCGCGAGGCGTCCTTGTGGAGATAGCCGCGGGCCCCGGCGGCGACCGCGAGCGCCACGCCGTCGAGGTCCTCCGCGACGGTCAGCATGATGATCCGGGCGCCGGGGTCGGCGGAGAGCAGCCGCCGGACCGTCTCCACACCCCCGAGACCGGGCATGCGTACGTCCATCAGAATCAGATCCGAACGGTCGGCGCCCCAGCGGCGGAGGACTTCCTCGCCGTTGGCCGCCGTCGTCACACGCTCGACGCCGGGCACGGTCGCGACCGCGCGACGGAGCGCCTCTCGGGCAAGCGGGGAGTCGTCGCAGACGAGGACGGATGTCATGGCCGCCCTCCGCAGCTGATGCGCGTCACCTTGAGCCTCCAGGCTGTTCACAAGTCGTCACCTGAGCGGTTGACGCTCTCGGACGTCTGCCCGATCGCTTTTTCCGTCAACCGCTTCCGCCCTCTCAACGATGGTCACTCGAAAGAGTTACGGGTCGGACGGCCGGGTTCGGCACTCTACGTGAGGAAGCGTGCACGGAGGAGAGCGACGCGGATCATCCAGCCATCAACCAGATCTTCATATGAAGGTATGCCCCATTTAGCGGGTTTTCTTTCCTTTTCCCGGTGTCTGTGGCTAGATTCGCAATCAGTCATATTTACATCTACTTGCAGCGTAGATGCTAGTGTCATGAACACGGTCAAAGCAGACGGCATCCGACGACAACGACGTTTCCGACTCAGCATGGTTTGAGGGGACAAACAATGGCAGATTTCTCCCGCCTTCCCGGACCCAACGCCGATCTGTGGGACTGGCAGCTGTTGGCGGCCTGCCGCGGGGTCGACAGCTCGCTGTTCTTCCACCCGGAGGGTGAGCGCGGGGCGGCCCGCAGCGCCCGCGAGAACTCGGCGAAGGAGGTCTGCATGCGATGCCCGGTACGCGCCGAGTGCGCGGCGCACGCGCTGGCCGTACGGGAGCCCTACGGCGTGTGGGGCGGGCTCACCGAGGACGAACGCGAGGAGCTCATGGGACGGGCCCGCAACCGCCTGATCGCGGCGGGCGCGCCGTCGGCCGGCCCCGTGCCGTCCCCGTCCGGGCACGGCTGATCCGGCCCGCAGCGCCCATTCACAAGAGAAAAACGTTTCTTCTACCCGGTCGCCCAGTGAGGCCGGGTCACAGGCAGGCCCAGGTCAGCGCGCGGCCGCCTGGGACAGCCGGTCCAGCGTGGCGGCCACCGCGGGGACCTGCGCCAGGTCGGGCAGGGTCAGGGCGACGATCTCGCGCTCGACGGCCGGTTCGACCGTCACGGTGCGGACGCCCTTGGCGCGCACCGACTCGATCGCCAGCTCCGGCAGCACCGCCACCCCGAGTCCGGCCCCGACCAGGCCGACGACCGCCGGGTAGTCGTCGGTGGCGAAGTCGATGCGGGGCGTGAAGCCCGACTCCTCGCAGACCTCCACCAGCTGACGGCGGCAGCGCGGGCAGCCCGCGATCCACGACTCACCGGCCAGTTCCGCGATGCCGACCGGCTCCGGACCGGACAGCCGGTGCCCCTCCGGGACCAGGCCGATCAGCCGGTCGGTGAGGAGCGGGCGCACGACCAGGTCCGCCCATTCCGCGCCGGAGGCGCCGTACCGGAACGCCAGCGCGATGTCGCAGTCGCCCTCGCGCAGCATCTCGACCGAGCGCGGCGGCTCGGCCTCGACCAGCGAGACCCGGGTTCCGGGGTGGGCCTCGCGCAGCGCCGCGAGGGCGCCGGGCACCAGCGTGGAGCTGCCGCTGGGGAACGAGACGAGCCGGACCCGGCCGGCGCGCAGCCCGGCGATGGCGGCGACCTCCTCCTCCGCGGCGGTGAGCCCGGCGAGGATGCCCGAGGCGTGCCGGACGAGGGCCTCGCCCGCCTGTGTGAGGCGCATCTCGCGTCCGGTGCGGATCAGCAGCGGGGTCCCGGCGGAGGACTCCAGGGCCTTCATCTGCTGGCTGACCGCGGGCTGGGTGCAGCCCAGTTCGCGGGCCGCGGCGGAGAACGAGCCGGTGGCGGCCACGGCGCGCAGGACACGGAGGTGACGAGCTTCGATCACCCCTCAACCATAAGCACTTCTTGGAACAAGCGCGAATTACCCTCGTGCACCTTTGGGGCGGAATGGTTAGCGTTCTCCGTATGCGCGCCGGTGATGTACGCGCCGTGGTGCGCCACACGTGGTCGCGGCCCGTCCGCATCGGCGGGGGCGACCGGGGCGCGGGCGCGGGGCGTACGCGCGGCGCGCGGCCGTGGACGGGCGGAGCCGAGGAGTGAGGGACGGGATGGACCGGGCGGGGCGGACGGGACGAGCGGCGGAGGACGGGCGGGGGCCCGCCGCGGAGGCGATGCGGGTGCTGAGCGTGAACGTGGGGCGGCCCAGGACGGTCGCGTTCACCGATGCCCCGGGCGGCGCGACCGGGATCGGCAAGCGGCCGGTCGACGGTCCGGTGCGGGTGACCGATCCGGGGCCCAAGGGCCTGGGCGGCAGCGGCCTGGCCGGGGACGCGGTGTGCGACCTTCGCCATCACGGCGGCTCCGACCAGGCGGTGTACGCCTTCGGCCGCGAGGAGCTCGACGCCTGGGAGCGGGAGACGGGCCGCCCGCTGCCCAACGGTTCGTTCGGCGAGAACCTGACGACCCGTGGGATCGACGTGAACGGCGCGCGGATCGGGGAACGTTGGCGGATCGGCGCGGACCTGGTGCTGGAGGTCGCGTCGAGCCGGATCCCGTGCCGTACGTTCGCCGAGCACCTGGGTGAGAAGGGCTGGGTCAGGCGGTTCACCCGGGCGGCGGCCCCGGGCGCGTACCTGCGGGTGGTCGAGCCGGGTGAGGTCCGCGCCGGGGATCCGGTCGCGATCGTGCACCGGCCCGGCCACGACGTCACGGTGCGGATGCAGTTCCTGGCCGCCACGACCCGCCGCGAGCTGCTGCCCCGGCTGCTCGCGGCCCGCGACGCGCTGCACCCGGAGACCCTGCGCGCCGCCCTGGCGTACGTGGAACGGGGGCACGGGGAGCGGGGGCACGGGGAGCCGGAGCACGGGCAGCCGGAGCACGGGGAGCGGGAACCGGCCGACGGCTGAGCGCGCGGCCGGGCGGGGGCCGGTCCGGCCGGGTACGCCCGGGGGGCGGCTGTCCGATGGGCGGCTGTCCGATGGGCGGCTGTCCGATGGGCGGCTGTCCGGCCGTGTTCCGCCGGACAGGCACTAACGTGCCGCCCATGACGACTGCACTGATTACGGGCGCGACCGCGGGCATCGGCGCCGCGTTCGCGCGGCGGCTGGCGGCCGACGGACACAACCTGGTGCTGGTGGCGCGGGACGCCGAGCGGCTGCGCGAGCAGGCGACCGAGCTGCACGACCGGCACGGCATCGAGGCCGAGGTCCTGCGGGCCGACCTGTCCGAGGACCAGGGGATCGACACGGTCGAGGACCGTCTGTCGGACCGTCAGCACCCGGTCGACCTGCTGGTCAACAACGCCGGCTTCGGCAACAAGGGGCGCTATCTGGAAGTGCCCATGGCCGATGAGCTGAAGATGCTCAAGGTGCACTGCGAGGCGGTGCTGCGGCTGACCTCGGCCGCGGTGACCGGGATGCGGGAGCGCGGGCGGGGCGGGGTCGTCAACGTGGCCTCGGTGGCGGCGTTCGTGCCGCGCGGCACCTACGGGGCGTCCAAGGCGTGGGTCGTGCAGTTCACCCAGGGCGCGGCGAAGGACCTGGCCGGGTCGGGGGTGCGGCTGATGGCGCTGTGCCCGGGGTTCGTCCGGACGGAGTTCCACCAGCGGGCCGGGATGGGGACCGGGAACATCCCCGGCTGGATGTGGCTGGACGCCGACAAGCTGGTGGCGGCGGCCCTGACGGACCTGGCGCGCGGCAAGTCCCTGTCGGTGCCGGACCCCCGTTACAAGGCGCTGATGGGGGTCGTGAAGGTGACGCCGCGCGGGCTGCTCGGAGGGGTCGCCTCCAAGACGGGCCGCAAGTACGGGCCCCGGTAGCGGACGGCCGGCGGGGTCGCGCCGCCGTCCGCCGTCCGCCGTCCGGGGGACGCGCGCTCTGTCTACCGCACGCCGCGCCCCGCGTAGGCGCCGATGTTGGGGGCGCCGTGCTTCAGCCTGTCGCCGAAGTAGTCCTTGCCGCCGTTGTCCTCGATGACGGCTCCGGCGGCGAGGGCGGGCGATCCCGCGCCGAGGCGGAAGTCGGCCCGGAGCTTCGGGTCGGCCGTGATGCCGCCGGGGTTCGGGCGGGTCATGTCGACGCCGTAGAAGGCGTTGTGGTCGAAGGAGAGCCCGGCCGTCGGGTTCTTGAAGGCGTAGCCGCCGGCGCCCTCGCTCACGAACACGTTGTTGCGGACGGACAGTTCGTGCTGGGTGGTGGCGGGGCTGCCGGCGTCGTCCTGGACGAGGTAGCCGGGGATCTCGGTCGTGTTGTGGAAGGTGTTGTTGTAGATCCTCGTGTCGAGGATCGGGCCCCAGCAGTTCTGGATCAGCCGGGCGCCGTCGTTCCGGCTGACGTTGTAACGGGCGACGGTGCCGATCGTCTTGGCGCCGCTGTACGGGCAGATCAGCAGGAAACCGCCCTTGTTGTCGTGGCTGTTGTTGTACTGGAAGACCGTGTTGCGCGAGGCGCCGTCGGCGTCGAAGGACATCCCGTCGTGGGTGTTCCCGCCGCCGGAGACCTCGTTGTGCTCGACGACCGTGTCGTCGGTGTTGAAGGTCCAGATGCCCGCGTTGGCGGAGGGCGAGCGGAGCTGGAAGCCGTCGATCCGGTTGTGGTCGACCCGGGCGCCGCTGGTGGTGTCGAGCTTGACGCCGTCACCGGCCAGGGACTTCAGCGTGTTGTGGTGGACGCGGACGCCGGTGCTGGGCGTCCAGTCCCCCGGGTAGGCGTTGGGGTCCTGCTGCTCGCCGACCAGGTCGCGCCGGGAGAACGTCGACTTGAAGTAGATGCCCTCGCGGTCGACGTCCTCGATGCGGTTGTGGGCGACGTCCAGGCCGTCGTACCAGCTGGCCTTCGCGGTGCCCTCGACGGCGATGTGGATCGCGCTGGAGCCGGTGAGCGTCTTGAAGTCGCCGCCGCGCACGTCGTGGATGTAGAGGCCGGACACGGACAGGCCGCGCGCCGCGCCGTAGTCGGTGAGGCGCAGGCGGACGCCGTTGCGCTCGCTGCCGGGCTTCGCGGCGTTGGTGATCTCCAGGTCCTGGAGGTGCACGTACCGCGTGTTCGCGAGCAGCACGACGTCGTGGGCGCCCGCGCCGTCGAGCCGGGCGCGGGCCGGGCCGTTGCCGTAGTCGCCGATGGTGAAGGGGGCGCGGGCGGAGCCGGCGCCCTCGGGGGCCAGGGTGCCGGTGCAGGTGGCGCCGCGCCTGAAGAGCAGCCGGTCGCCGGGGCCGTAGGTGTGCGCGTTGGCCTCGGCGAGCGTGGTCCAGGGGTGCTGCTTGCTGCCGGTGGCGCCGGCCGGATCGGCGGCGCAGTCGACGTGGAAGGCGCGGCCGTTGGGCGCGGCCTGCGCGGCGCCCTGTCCGACGACGGTCAGAGCGGCGGCCGTCAGGGCCGCGAGCGCGGCCGCGGTGACGCGATGACTCACAATTCTCCTTCGTACGAACTGTGGGAAACGAGCG
This sequence comes from Streptomyces tyrfis, assembly GCF_037034285.1. Taxonomy (NCBI): domain Bacteria; kingdom Bacillati; phylum Actinomycetota; class Actinomycetes; order Kitasatosporales; family Streptomycetaceae; genus Streptomyces; species Streptomyces tyrfis. Next base: position 15,222 of record NZ_JBAGJZ010000008.1, read on the forward strand.
ATCGGTTGAAAACGGGCGATCAGCGGGGAACGAGGCCGGACGGCCGGTCAGGACGGACCGCCGGATCGGACGGCCGGTCAGGTCAGGTCAGGTCGGACGAACGATCGGGCCGGGGCGGACGGTCGAAGGCGGGCGGAATGATCGGGACCGGAACCAGGACAGAAACCGGGGCTGGAACCGGAACCGGGATCGGGATTGGGATCGGGATCGGAGCGGGTCGGTGGTCGGCGGAGACCGGGCAGGGCGAACCGGGCACGGCGAACCGGCGTCACCGGACGCCCGGGCCCGGGCCTGCCGAAATCCCGGACTCGGACTGCCCGGAATCCTGGACTCGGATTGATCGAACGTCAATGGATCGCGTTTGAATGATCGAAACTCCCATCGTTCGATCACGTTGGTCTAGGGTCGGACAACGGCCCCGGCACCGGCCGGGCCGGGGGCCGGGCCACAACACTGCGAGGGGACTGCCGCCGTGCGCGAAAGTGCTGCTGAACGTCATGACCGCCTGCTGGCGCTGGTACGGGAACGGGGCTCGGCCCGGGTGTCGGACCTGGCCGCACGGCTGGGGGTCTCCCCCGTCACCGCGCGCCGGGACGTGGAGGAGCTGGCCGGCCGGGGCCTGCTCGACCGGGTGCACGGCTCGGTGTCCTGGCCGCGCGACGCCGCCCCCGCCCCCGCGCCGGCGCCCGGGGGGAACGGCCTGGTCCTGGGCATGCTCGCGCCCTCGTCGACGTACTACTTCGCCGAGGTGATCCGCGGCGCCCACGAGGCCGCCGCCCGGGCGGGCGCCCGGCTGATCCTGCGGATCTCCGACTACCGCCCGCAGGAGGACCAGGCCCGCACCGAGGGACTGCTGGCCGCGGGCGCCGAGGGGCTGCTGATCGCGCCGGGCTGGCAGCACCCCGGCGACCCCGCCGCGTTCGGCGACTGGATCGCCTCGCTGCCCGTGCCGACCGTCCTGCTGGAGCGCAGGCCCGCCGCGGGCTCCCCGCTGGACGGCCTGGACCGGGTCTGCTCGGACCACGCGTACGGGGTGCTGCTCGCCATGCGCCACCTGGTGGGACTCGGGCACGAGGCGCCGCTGCTGATGGCCCGAGCCGACTCCCCGACCGCCGTGGCGGTGCGGTCCGGGTACGCGGAGGCCCTGGACGTGCTCGGGCTGCGGCCGCCGCGGGACGTGATCGACTCCGTCCCCGCCGAGCTCGCGCCGGAGGCGTTCGAGGAGGGCGTGCGGGCGCTGTACGAGGCGGTCCGCTCGGGGGCGGCGACGGCGGCGCTGGTCCACAACGACGTGGACGCGATCCAGGTGATGCAGCGCCTGGCCGAGCTGGACGTGCGAGTGCCGGACGACCTGGCGCTGATCGCCTACGACGACGAGGTCGCGGGGCTCGCGGACATCCCGCTCACCGCGGTGGCGCCGCCCAAGCGCGACGTGGGCCGACACGCCACGGAACTGCTGGTGGACCGGCTGGGCCGGGAGGAGGGGACGCCCCGCCGGCATCTGACGCTGCTGCCGCAGCTGAGGGTGCGGGACTCCTGCGGGGCCTCCCTCTCGGAGTCGTAGGCGTCGGACGTCCCGGCGCCGCGGGCGCGCGGGGGCCGCGGAACGACGACGCGGCGGGCGGGGCGGAACGCCGGTCCGCCCCCGGAGCCGCCGGGACGCCGATGTGGCGGGTACCCGGCGGTGCGCCGGGGGGCGGGAGGCGGCGGGCGAGTGTTCTCCCGCCCGTCACCCGCTCGTAGCACACGGCATTCCACCCGCTTCGATACGTAATGTATCTGATCTTTTTTCGATCAATCGCTCTTTCGCTCTTGACTTCGGTCACGGCTGGTCGAAAGATCTCGGCCAACGCCAATGTCGTCGCCTGTTCAGGAGTCTCGCTGTGAGCCGCAGTTCGAGCAGAACGTCCCTCGCCGTCGTCGGCGCCGCCACCGCACTCGCCGTTCTCACGGCCTGTGGCGGCAGCGGCGACGACAAAGCCTCCGCCGGAAGCGACGGCAAGCCCGTCAGCATCACGTTCTGGGGCTGGGCCAAGGGGTCCAAGGAGGTCGTTGACGCCTTCAACGCCTCGCACAAGAACATCAAGGTGGTCTACGAGGAGATCCCGTCCGGCAACGCCGGCGGCTACGCCAAGATCTCCAACGCGGTCAAGGCGGGCAACGCCCCCGACCTGGTCTCCATCGAGTACCCGCAGCTTCCGGAGTACGTCAGCCAGGGCGCGCTCCAGGACATCGGGAAGTACTTCACCGACGACATCAAGAAGAAGCTGCTCCCCCAGGCCGTGGACCTGACCACGCTGGGCGGGAAGAGCTGGGCCGTCCCGTTCGACGCCTCGCCGCAGGCCTTCTACTACCGCAAGGACCTGTTCGAGAAGTACGGCGTCGAGGTCCCCAAGACCTGGGACGACTTCCGCAAGGCCGCCGAGAAGGTCAAGAAGGCCGACAAGAAGGCCCGGATCGGCACCTTCTTCCCGGACGACCCGACCACGTTCCAGGCGATGGCCTGGCAGGCCGGCGCCCAGTGGTACAAGCCCGAGGGCGACACCTGGAAGGTCAGCACGAACGACGCCGCCACCAACAAGGTCGCCGACTACTGGCAGGGCCTGCTCGACGACGACCTGATCCGCTCGAACGCCTCGTTCAGCCCCGAGTGGACCAACTCCCTCAAGAACGGCGGCACCATCGGCTACCTCGGCGCCGCCTGGGGCGCCGGCGTCCTCAAGGGCACCCTGCCCGAGCAGAGCGGCAAGTGGGCCGTCGCCCCGATGCCCAGCTGGGACGGCAAGCCGGCCAGCGGCATGCTCGGCGGCTCCACCTTCGCGGTGACCAAGGACAGCAAGAAGGCCGAGGCCGCGGTCGAGTTCGCCACCTGGATGTCGACCACCGAGGAGGGCATCAAGGCCCGCATCGAGTCCGGCACCTCCAGCGCCTTCCCGGCCGCGTCCGCGCTGCGCCCGGTCGCGAAGAAGGCGTTCGACGCCGGTTACTACGGCGGCGAGGACATCTACCAGGTCTTCGAGGGCGCCGCGGCGTCCATCGGCCAGAACTGGAGCTGGGGCCCGACCACCGGCACCACGAACACCACCCTGAAGGACCAGTTCGGCAAGGTCGCCAGCGGCTCCTCCACCATCAAGGACGCGGTCAAGGCCGGCCACGACGCCACCGTCGCCGAGCTGAAGAAGCGCGGTCTGAAGGTCGAGGACGCAGGCTGATGAAACACGCCCGGACGACCAGAGCCGCCGCCATTCTGCTGGGGCCCTTCTTCGTACTGTTCACCGTGGCCATGGTGCTGCCGATCGGATACGCGGTCTGGCTCAGCCTGTTCACCGAGAAACAGTCCGGCCTGGGCTTCGGCGGCACCGAGACCGTCTTCAGCGGACTCGACAACTACACGGCGGCCCTGGGCGACCGGGCGTTCCGCGAGGGCTTCGGCGTGCTCCTCGGGTACTGCCTGTTCTACATCCCGCTGCTGCTCATCGGAGCCCTCGCCCTCGCCCTGCTGCTGGACTCCGCGCTGGCCCGCGCCCGCCGCTTCTTCCAGCTCGCGCTCTTCCTGCCGCACGCGGTGCCCGGGATCATCGCCGCGCTGATCTGGGTCTACCTCTACACGCCCCAGCTCAGCCCGGTCGTCAGCGCCATGGAGTCCGGCGGGCTCGGCTTCGACTTCTTCTCGCCCGAGGGCGCCCTCCCGTCCGTCGTGAACATCGCCCTGTGGGAGTGGCTCGGCTACAACATGGTGATCTTCTACGCCGCGCTGCAGGCCATCGACCGGTCCGTCCTGGAGGCGGCGACCGTCGACGGGGCCGGCGCCTGGCGCATCGCGATCGGCATCAAGGTGCCGCTGATCCGCGCCTCGGTCGTGATGGTCGCCCTGTTCACGGTCATCGGCTCGCTCCAGCTGTTCACCGAGCCCCTGATCCTCAACCGGGGAACGGGCTCCGCCGTCACCTCCACCTGGACGCCGAACATGTACGCGTACACCGCGGCCTTCGAACGCAACGACTACGGCCTCGCCGCGGCCGCGTCCATCCTGCTGGCGCTCACGGCCGCGCTGCTGTCCTTCGTCGTCACCCGCTTCACCGGCCGGAAGGGCAAGAAAGCATGAACTCCCCCGCCTCCCGAAGCCGCTGGATGTCGAAGACCGCCGTCAACGGCTTCCTCCTGCTCGCCGTCGTCTACATGCTCTTCCCCCTGGTCTGGCTGGTCACGGCCGCCACGAAGGACACCGGCGACCTGCTCGCCGGCAACGCGTTCTCCTTCCAGGGCTTCAACCTCGGCGAGAACCTGTCGAACCTGGCCTCCTACGGCGACGGCATCTACTTCCGCTGGTACCTCAACAGCCTCCTGTACGCGGGCGTCGGCGCGCTCGTCTGCTCGCTGATCTGCGTGGCCGCCGGATACGCCTTCGACAAGTACGAGTTCCGCGGCAAGGAGAAGCTGTTCGGCCTGGTGCTGATGGGCGTGCTCGTCCCGACCACCGCGCTGGCCCTGCCGATGTACCTGCTGGCCTCCAAGACCGGCCTGGTCAACACCTACTGGTCGGTGCTGATCCCGGTGCTGGTCAACCCGTTCGGCGTGTATCTGGCCCGGGTGTTCAGCACCGGCTACATACCCAACGAGGCCCTGGAGGCCGCCCGTATCGACGGCGCCGGCGAGCTGCGCGTCTTCTGGTCCATCGGACTGCGCATGATCATGCCCGGCTTCGTGACCGTCTTCCTCTTCCAGTTCACCGCGATCTGGAACAACTTCTTCCTCCCCCTGGTGATGCTCTCGGACCGCAAGCTGTTCCCCCTGAGCCTGGGCCTGTACTCCTGGAACACCAACACCCACGGCGAGCCGAGCTTCTACCCGCTCGTCGTCACCGGCTCGCTCCTCGCCGTCATCCCCCTGATCGTCGCCTTCGTCTCGCTCCAACGGCACTGGAAGGCCGGACTGACCGCCGGCAGCGTCAAGTGACCCTTCCCACGAGCCCCCCACGAGCCCCGAGGAGTACGGGTACCACCATGCCCCACGCCACTGACAACCGGCCGAAGGCCCTGCTCGCGATGGGCCCGGGCATCGCCGACCGGCTGCTCGCCGACCGCCACCGCACCCGGCTGGCCGCCCTCACCCGCACCGACCCGCACCTCGTCGCCCACGACCTGACCGACCCGTCGCCGGAGGTGGCCGCCGCGTTCGCCGAGGCGGAGGTGCTGTTCACCTGCTGGGGCGCGACCCCGCTGACCGCCGAGGTGCTGGCGACGGCCCCCCGGCTGCGGGCCGTGGTGCACGCGGCCGGTTCCGTGAAGCACCACATCACCGACGCCTGCTGGGAGCGCGGCATCGCCGTCACCTCGGCGGCCGGGGCCAACGCGCTGCCGGTCGCGGAGTTCACGCTCGCCGCGATCCTCTTCGCGAACAAGCGCGTCCTCACCTCCGCCGACCGCTACCGCGCCCTGCGCGCCGACCACGACTGGCTCGCGGAACTCGACGGTTCCGGCAACTACCGCCGCACCGTCGGCGTCGTCGGCGCCTCCCGCATCGGCCGGCGCGTCATCGAGCTGCTGCGCCCCTTCGACCTGGACGTCCTGCTGTACGACCCGTACGTGGACGAGGCGGAGGCGGGCCGGCTCGGCGTCCGGCTCGCCCCGCTCGACGAGCTGTGCGCGCATAGCTCGGTGGTCTCGGTGCACGCCCCGCAGCTCCCGGAGACGCACCACATGATCGGCGCGACGCAGCTCTCCGCCATGGCGACCGGGACCACGCTGATCAACACCTCGCGGGGCTCGCTGGTCGACGAGGAGGCGCTGCTGCCCGAGCTGGTCTCCGGACGGCTGCACGCGGTGCTGGACGTGACGGACCCCGAGCTCCCGCCCGTCGGCTCTCCGTTGTTCGAGCTGCCGAACGTCCTGCTCACCCCGCACGTGGCGGGCTCGCTCGGCAACGAGCTGCACCGGATGGCCGACCAGGCGCTGGACGAGCTGGAACGCTACGCGCGGGGGCGGCCGTTCGCGGACCCGGTCCGCGCGGGAGCGCTGCCGCACTCGGCCTGACCGCGCCGCGGGCCCTCCGCCCGCCCCTTCCCCGGCCCGTGGCCCTTTGGCCACGGGCCGTCCGCGTGTCCGGGGCCGGCGCCCGCCCGGGCCGGCGCCTGCCGGGGGCCGCCGGGGGCCGCCGGGGGCCGGGCCTGCCGGGGCCGGGACCGGGCCCGCCTGAGGCCGAGGCCGCCGGGGTGCGTCGGGCTCGCCCCGCCGGAGGGGGCGGCGCCCGCCCGGGCCGGTGCGACGCGTCCTACGGTGTGCGGCCGTCCCTGACCCCCGCACAGGCCGAGGCCCGGTGTCCCGCGACGGGATACCGGGCCTCGGTGGCTGGTGCCGGGGTGACGCCTCAGTGCGCGTGGCCGTGGCCGCCGTGGCCGGCCTCGGCCTCCTCCTCGGCCGGCTTCTCGACGACCAGGGTCTCGGTCGTGAGCAGCAGCGACGCGATGGACGCGGCGTTCTCCAGCGCGGAGCGGGTGACCTTGACCGGGTCGATGACGCCGGCCTTCACCAGGTCGCCGTACTCGCCGGTCGCGGCGTTGAAGCCCTGGCCCTTGTCGAGCTCGGCGACCTTGGAGGTGATGACGTAGCCCTCCAGGCCGGCGTTCTCGGCGATCCAGCGCAGCGGCTCGACGGCGGCGCGGCGCACGACCGCGACACCGGTGGCCTCGTCGCCGGTCTTGCCGAGGTTGTCGTCCAGGACCTTGACGGCGTGGACCAGAGCGGAGCCACCACCGGAGACGATGCCCTCCTCGACCGCGGCGCGGGTCGCGGAGATGGCGTCCTCCAGACGGTGCTTCTTCTCCTTGAGCTCCACCTCGGTGGCCGCACCGACGCGGATCACGCAGACGCCGCCGGCCAGCTTCGCAAGGCGCTCCTGGAGCTTCTCGCGGTCCCAGTCGGAGTCCGTGGTCTCGATCTCGGCCTTGATCTGGTTGACCCGGCCCTTGACGTCGCCGGGCTCGCCGCCGCCGTCCACGATCGTGGTGTCGTCCTTGGTGACGGTGACGCGGCGGGCGGTGCCCAGCACGTCCAGACCGGCCTGGTCGAGCTTGAGGCCGACCTCCTCGGCGATGACGGTCGCACCGGTGAGGGTGGCGATGTCGCCGAGCATGGCCTTGCGGCGGTCGCCGAAGCCCGGGGCCTTCACCGCGACGGCGTTGAAGGTGCCGCGGATCTTGTTGACGACGAGGGTGGAGAGCGCCTCGCCCTCGACGTCCTCGGCGATGATCAGCAGCGGCTTGGAGCCACCGGCCTGGATGATCTTCTCCAGCAGCGGCAGAAGCTCCTGGATCGCGCCGATCTTGCCCTGGTGGACCAGGATGTACGGGTCGTCGAGGACGGCCTCCATGCGCTCCTGGTCGGTCACCATGTACGGGGACAGGTAGCCCTTGTCGAAGGCCATGCCCTCGGTGAAGTCGAGGTCCAGACCGAAGGTGTTGGACTCCTCGACGGTGATGACGCCGTCCTTGCCGACCTTGTCCATCGCGTCCGCGATGAGCTCGCCGACCTGCGGGTCCTGCGCGGAGAGCGCGGCCACGGCGGCGATGTCGGACTTGTCGTCGATCGGTCGGGCGGTCGCGAGGAGGTCCTCGGACACGGCCTTGACCGCGGCGTCGATGCCCTTCTTCAGGGCGGCCGGGGAGGCGCCCGCGGCGACGTTGCGCAGACCCTCGCGGACCAGCGCCTGGGCCAGCACGGTGGCGGTGGTGGTGCCGTCGCCCGCGATGTCGTTGGTCTTGGTCGCGACTTCCTTCACCAGCTGGGCGCCGAGGTTCTCGTACGGGTCCTCGATCTCGACCTCGCGCGCGATGGTGACACCGTCGTTGGTGATGGTGGGGGCGCCGAACTTCTTGTCGATGACGACGTTGCGGCCCTTGGGGCCGATCGTCACCTTGACCGTGTCGGCAAGCTTGTTGACGCCGCGCTCAAGGGCGCGACGGGCGTCCTCGTCGAACTTCAGGATCTTCGCCATGGGAGCTGAGCTTTCCTCTCGAACGAACCGCGCCCCCGGCCGCCCGGCTGATCAGGACGCACGGGGCCCGGGGGCGCGGAACGGAAGCAGACGTGGGTGAATTACTTCTCGATGATCGCGAGAACGTCGCGAGCCGAGAGAACGAGGTACTCCTCGCTGTTGTACTTCACCTCGGTGCCGCCGTACTTGCTGTACAGCACGATGTCGCCGGTCTTGACGTCGAGCGGCAGGCGCTCGCCGTTCTCGAAGCGGCCCGGGCCCACGGCCAGGACGACGCCCTCCTGGGGCTTCTCCTTGGCGGTGTCCGGGATGACCAGGCCGGAGGCCGTGGTCTGCTCGGCGTCGAGCGGCTGGACCACAATGCGGTCTTCGAGCGGCTTGATCGCAACCTTGGTGCTGGCGGTCGACACGATCCGGTCTCCCCCTTCGGAGATCTCACGGGGTTAAGAGTCTGTGGTGTGGCGACCAGGTAAATCCGTCGTCGCGGGTGCCGGACCTGCCCGTCGCACAGTACTGCTGGCACTCTCCAGTGGTGAGTGCCAGCACCGAGACTATGACCGCGATTAGCACTCGGTCAAGCGGAGTGCCAATTCAGCCAGTCGTGGCGTCCCGGATCCCCCCGCGCGGCGCCCGCCCGCCGCCCGCCGCGCGCCCGCCCGCGGCGATCCGGCCGCCGCCGGGCCGGGGCGGGGACGGAGCGTCCCGTTCCGCACGATCCCGGCCGCGCCGCCGCCGTGCGCGGCGACCGTGCCGGCCGGGCGGGAGGACTACCGCCGCGCGCACCCGGTGCCGGCGCCCGTCCCCACGTACGGCCCCGGGCGTTCCGGCCACCCGTGCCTCGGCGGCGGCGACGGCGGCGAGTGCCGGGGCTCGGGCGGCCGAGGGCAGGCGGCCGGTGCGCCGGGGTCCGCGCCGGGGCCGGGGGGCGGGCGGTCCCCCGGGTGCGCGCGGGGGCCCGCGGCGGGTTTCGGCCGGGGGTGGGTCATGTTCCGGGCGGCCTTGCGGCCCAGCCGTTCGATCGGGTCGACCGACTGGGCGCACCCGGCCGTCGCGGTCAGCAGCGCCCCGGCCGCCAGCGCCCCGGCGATCAGCCGGCGCGCCCGTCCCGCCCGCCCCGCTCGCCCCGCTCGTCTCATACGTAGTCCTCCAGCCGGGCCACGGCGAACCCCTGGTCGGTGATCGTCTTCATGACGGCGCGGACCAGGTCGGTCATGTCGGCGCCCCACTCACCGCGCCCCCGGAAGTGCGTGAGGATGATGTCGCCGGGGCGCAGCTTCCCGTCCCCCTCGCGCCACTCCATGTGGTCCGGGAAGGCCTCCGCGTTCCAGAGCGGCACGGCCTTGACGCCACAGGACTTCGCGATGCGGAGGGTGTCCCGGTTGTAGTTCCCGTACGGCGGGCGGAAGAGGACCGGCCGCTTCCCGAACTGCTTCTGGATGACGTCCTGCTGCCCACAGATCTCGCGCTTCTGCTCCTCGTGGGAGAGCCCGGGCAGATAGCGGTGGTTGAGGGTGTGGTTGTTGAGGGTGACGCCCAGCCGCTGGGCCTCGCCGAAGTACCCGTAGCCGCCGTTCACCTCGTGGTCGCTGAGGAACGCGCTGTACGGGATGTCCAGCTCGTCCATCATCCGGAGCAGTTCGGGGTCCTTCTCCGCGCCGTCGTCCATGGTCAGGAACACCACCCGCTCCTTGGTCGGGACGGTGGTGAAGACCGGCGGGAGCGAGGGGTCGCCGCCCGTGACCTCGAAGCCCGGGCGGGTGGTGAGGCGCGGTCTGGCGGCGGGCGGCGGGGGCGCGATCAGCGGGGCGCGGACCAGCCCCCACTTCTTGGCGAGGGCCGCCCGTACGGCGGGGGCGAGCGCGGCGTTCTCCCGCGCCGCGCCGGGCGCGCCGCGGTCGGCGGGCAGCCCCGCGCCCGCCCGGTGCCCGGGGCCGCCGGGCCGGCCGGAGGGCGGCACGCCGAACATCTCGGCGGAGGGGCCCGCGGAGGGTCCGGCCTCCGCCCGCTCCCCGGCCCCGGAGGCGCATCCCGAGCCGACGGCGGCGACCAGGAGTGCGGCCAGGACCGCGCGGGCCGGCCGGCGCCCCGCGGCGCGCGGCCCGCGGGAGGGGCACGGGCCCGATTCACACGCTGTCATGGCTCAGCCTTCCTTTTGTCGCATTAGTCGCATTAGTCGTATAAATGACGGTCGGCGTCGCATCCTGCCAGAGCGGGCGGGGCGCTCCGGGCCGACACCGCCGCCGGTCCCGGTGGTCGACCCGACTGGCTCACCCCGACTGGCTCACAATGGGGCGGGTGAACGCTCTCGACCCGAACGACCCGGCCGGTACGCCCGACCCGGCAGGACCGAACGACCCGAATGCCACGTCCGACGCGGACACCGGCGCGGACACCGGCCCCGGCGCCCCGGCGGGCGCGGCCGGCCCGTCCGGCGCCCGGGCCCGGTCCGGGGCCGACGCCCCGTCCGGCGCCGACGATCCGCTCGCCGCCTTCCTGGCCCTGCGCTCCCCCGAGGGGGCGGCGCTCCTGGACGAGCTGCGGTCGTACGACCCCGCCCGGGAGCTGGCCACCGCGACCCGGCTGCGCCGCACGCATCCGGCCGCCCTGGTGTCGGCGGCGCTGGGACAGGCGCGGCTTCGGCAGCGGGCGGCGGCGAAGTTCGGCGCCGAGGACGCGCACCGGATGTTCTTCACGCCGAACGGCGTCGAGCAGGCGACCCGGACGTCGGTGGCCGCGCACCGGGCGCGGCGGTTCGCCGGGGCGGGCGGGGTGCGGAGCGTCGCGGACCTCTGCTGCGGGATCGGCGGCGACGCGATCGCGTTCGCCCGGGCGGGCATCCGGGTGCTGGCCGTGGACCGGGACCCGCTGACCGCCGAGGTGGCCCGCGCCAACGCCGCCGCGCTGGGGCTGGCGGAGCTGATCGAGGTGCGGTGCGCCGACGTCGCCGAGGTCGACGTCTCGGGTTACGACGCGGTCTTCGTCGACCCGGCCCGGCGCGGCGGCCGGGGCCGGATCTTCGACCCCGAGGCCTACTCGCCGCCGCTGTCCTGGGCGACCGGGGCCGCGCTGCGGGCTCCGCGCGCCGCGCTGAAGGTCGCCCCCGGCATCCCGCACGAGACGGTCCCGGAGCAGGCGGAGGCCGAGTGGATCTCGGACGGCGGCGACGTGAAGGAGGCGGTGCTGTGGTTCGGCGCGGGCTTCACGCCGGGCGCGCACCGCGCCACCGTGCTCCCGTCCGGGGCCGGGCTGTGGTCCGCGGAGCCGCTGCCCGCCCCGCCGGTCGGCCCGGTCGGGCGCTATCTGTACGAGCCGGACGGCGCGGTGATCCGGGCCCATCTGGTCGCGGACGTCGTGGCGCGGTGCGACGGCCGGCTGATCGACGAGACCATCGCGTACGTCACGAGCGACCGCCCGTACGCGTCCCCGTACACCTCCGGGTACGAGATCACCGACCAGCTGCCGTTCAACCTGAAGAGGCTGAGGGCGCTGCTGCGGGAGCGGGAGGTCGGCGTGCTGACGGTGAAGAAGCGCGGCTCGGCGGTCGAGCCGGAGGAGCTGCGCCGCCGGATGAAGCTGCGGGGGCCGAACGCCGCCACGGTCTTCCTCACCCGGGTGGCCGGGGCCCCGACGATGCTGATCGGCCACCCGGTGACGGCCCCCGCCTGAGCGGACGGACGCGGAAGGGCGGGGCGAGGCCGGGCGAGCGGGGCGCGGCGCGAAAGGGCGGGCCGGCGCGGAAGGGCGGGCCGGCGCGGAAGGGCGGGCCGGCGGCCGTCAGGCCGCCCGTCCGGAGGAGGATGACCGCCCACCAGTGCCACGCCATGCGACGCCCCCCGTCCGGCCGAACGCGTTCGGCCTGTCTCCGACCGGCCCGGGCAGGTCAGCGGTGCGCGCCGCCGCCGACCGAGAAGAGCGGTTCCGGGCGGGGCGCGCCGACCAGCACCCGCATCACCCAGCGGCGGTGTGCGAACGCCTTGACGATCCCGATCAGCCCGGTGATCCAGGAGATCATCCCGAGCCCCATGATCAGGGCGGCCTGCCCGTAGGTCTCCCCGAGCCCCTCGTCGGTCGCGGGGACCGCGACGCAGAGGTAGAGCCCGAGCCCGCACAGCGCGTACGACGGCAGCAGCCAGAGCAGGCCCGCCCCGGGCATCCGCAGCCGGGCGTCGCGCTCCGGATCGCGGGCCAACTCGCCCCAGGCGTCGAGCAGTCCGCGGATCTCGCGGTCGCGGCCCAGCCCGGCGGCGACGAGCAGGGCCCCGGGCACCGCGAAGCCGAGGCCCATGACGGCGAGGATCAGCGCGATCCCGACGCCGAAGATCTCGTCGTGGGTCTCCTGGAACGTGACCAGCGCCGCGCACACCAGCGACCAGCCGATCGCGCAGAGCGCGCCCCACAGCCACAGCAGGGCCAGCCGTCCGGGCGAGACGTGCTTGCGCACCAGTTCCCCGAGCACCGCGGCCCGGTCGGCGAGCATCGCCCCGTCGTCGGGCCAGGCGCGTATCTCCACGGGGGGTGGGGGCGGCGGCAGTTGGGAGCGCGAGGACATGGGCCCGACCCTATCGGGGCCGCGCCGGGGCCCCGCCGGGCGGCACGATGCGCCCGGATCGCCCCGGTGCCATGCTGGGAGAGGGACACACGGAGGTTCGCGATGGGGTTCTACGCCGAACGGATCGTGCCCCGGCTCGTCGACGCCGTCGGCGGGATGAGGTCGACCGAACCGCTGCGGCGCCGGGTCTGCGAGGGCCTGTACGGCGAGATCATCGAGATCGGGTTCGGTTCCGGGCGCAATGTGCCCTTCTACCCGGCGGCCGTCACCGACGTGGCCGCGATCGAGCCGTCCGACCTCGGCTGGCGGCTGGCCCGGGAACGGATCGACGCGGGGCGCACCCCGGTCCGGCGCGTGGGGCTGGACTGCCAGTACCTGCCGTTCGACGACGAGATCTTCGACGGCGCGCTGTCCACCTGGACGCTGTGCACCGTCCCCGACGCCGACGCGGCGCTGCGCGAGCTGCGGCGGGTCCTCAGGCCCGGCGGGACGCTGCACTTCCTGGAGCACGGGCTGGCCCCGGAGGAGGACGAGAGCGTACGCCGCTGGCAGCGCCGCCTCGACCCGCTGGAGCGGCGGCTCCTCGCGGGGTGCCGGCTGAACCGGTCGGTCACGGGGATGCTGACGGCGGCGGGCTTCACCATCGTCGACCTGGACGTGTTCTACGAGAGGGGCGCGCCGAAGGCGCTGGGAGCCGGCTCCCTGGGCGTGGCCCTGCGCTGACGGGGGCGGGGCGACCACGGGCGCGGACCGCCCGTACGGGCGAGGCCCCGTACTCCCACCGGGCGGTCCGCCCCCGCCGGCCGCCGGGCGTCATCCCCGCGTCGACGGGGAGGCGGCCGGGCCGGCGCCCGCCCCGGAGTCCTCCCGGGCGTCCCCCGGAGCGGCGGCGGCCGGGGCGTCCCGTGCCGCCGTGCGCGGGAGCAGCACCAGGGCCGCCAGCGCGGCGGCCGCGAGCAGCCCCGCGCAGACCCAGAACGCGGCCGCGTAACCGGCCGCGAGGTCGGACGGCCGCCGCCCGTCGCCGGTGGCCCCGGCGGCGACGGTGACCAGGACCGCGAGCCCCAGCGAGCCGCCCACCTGGCGGGCGCTGTTCAGCAGCCCGGAGGCCATGCCGGTCTCCTCGGGCGCGACATCGGTCGTGGCGGCGGTGCCCAGCGGCACGAAGCACATGCCGATGCCGACGCTGCACACCAGGGACGGTCCGAGGATCGAGTACAGGAAGCTCCCGTCGGCCACCGCGGTCGCCGCGAACCCGGCGAGTCCGAGCGCGGCGAGGGCGCCGCCCGACGCCAGCAGCCGCCGGGTGCCGAGCCGCGCGACCGTCCGGGTGGCGATGACCGAGCCCGTGACGACGCCCGCCGTGAACGGCAGGAAGGCGGCGCCCGCGGCGGTCGGCCCGTAGCCGAGCACCAGCTGCATGAAGAGCGAGACGAAGTAGAACGCGGCGAACTGGCCGGAGCTGAGCAGCAGGGCGAACAGGTTCGCGGTCAGCACCGGCCGCCCCCTCAGCAGCCCGGGTCGGAGCAGCGGGTTCCGGGTCCGCAGCTCGACGGCGGTGAACGCGATCAGCAGCAGCGCGGCGGCGCCGAGCGTGCTCAGCGTCCGGGCCGAGCCCCATGGGTGGACCGAGGTGCCGACCAGCCCGAGGACCAGCAGCGTGGTGCCCGCGGTGGCGAGCAGCGCCCCGGCCACGTCGAGCCGGGCCCCGGTCCGGACGGTGCCGCTCCGCAGCCCGGTGCGCGCCGCCCCCACCAGGGCGAACAGCACGATCGGCACGTTGATCAGCATCACCGCCCGCCAGCCCGCGGCGTCGGTGAGCAGTCCTCCGGCGAGCACGCCGACCGCGCCGCCCGCGGCCCCCGCCATGCCCCACAGCCCGAGCGCGCGGGACCGGGCGGGCCCGGCCGGGAAGGCCAGGGCGATCAGGGCGAACGCGACCGGGGCCAGCGCCGCCGCGCCGACCCCCTGCGCCGCCCGCGCGGCGACCAGCGCGCCGGGCGAGGTCGCCAGTCCCCCGGCCAGGCTCGCGGCGCCGAACAGCGCCAGCCCGGTCGTCAGCACCCGGCGGCTGCCCACCAGGTCCGCGAGGCGTCCGCCGAGCATCAGCAGCCCGCCGAACGCCAGCGCGTAGGCGTTCACCACCCACAGGAGCCCCTCCGCGCCGAAGCCGAGCCCGTGCCGGATCGCCGGCAGCGCGACGTTCACCACGGACATGTCCAACGCCACCAGGAACTGCACGGTGAGCGCCACCGCCAGCAGCCAACGTGTGCGCCGCGACCGGTCGTCCACGACGTCCCCTTCCGCTCGTGCCCACTCCGCCGCCCCTTCGGCGGCCGGATTAATTACTATACGCGTATAGAAATGGCCGGAACGCCCCGGGAGCCGAGCCGGGACGGGCGGGGGACAATGCCGGAGTGCCAGAGAGAGAACAGCCGCCGGAGCCGGGGACGCCCGCGCGGACGGCGAAGAAGCGGACGGCCGGGAAGCGGACGGCGGACGGCGACGCGCGGCCGGCGGACGGCGGCGGCGAGCGGGCCACCGGGAAGCGGTCCGTCGGACGCCCCCGCAGGCTCGACCCGGACGCGATGGTCGCCACGGCGCGCCGCATCATCGAGGAGGAGGGCGTGGCCGCGCTGAGCATGCGGCGGGTGGCCAAAGAGCTGGGCTCCACGCCGATGGCGCTGTACCACTACGTGCGGGACAAGGACGAGCTGCTGATGCTCACCCTGTCGGGCACGGCGGACGCCTTCCCCCGCCCCGAGCTGCCAAAGGACCCGCGCGAACGGCTGCTCGCGGTGGCGGTGCACATGCACTCCGTCCTCGCCCGGCTGCCCTGGGTGCTGGACGTGCTGGCCCTGGGCGAGCTGACCGACAGGAACGCGCTGTGGATGGTCGAGGAGATCGTCGACTGCGCCCTCGCCTGCGGCCTCTCCCCCGCCCGCGCGGTGCGCGCGTACCGGACGATCTGGAGCTACGTCTACGGCGACCTGGTCTTCCGCAGGGCGGCCGAGCGTCGCGCCGAGAACCCGCCGAGCGGACGCCGGTACTTCCCCGAGATGATCACCGAGGAGGACGCCGCCGAGCTGCCCCGGCTCACCGCGGTCAAGGACCGCTGGCGGGAGTACGCCGAGGACTACGAGCCGGCCGAGGAGCTGGACGCGATCGTCGAGGGCCTGCTCCGCCACGGCTCCCGGGCCGACTGACCGGCGGCCGGCCGACCGGGCGGCCGCCCCGGACCGTGGAGGCCCCGCGCGGCGGGCGCCCCGGGCACGGGCGACCCCCGGCCCGCGCCGGGGCTGCCTCCATGTCGCGAATCCGCCGGTATGCCGGACGGGCCGCTCCGAGACTGGCCCCATGACCACCACGACCAGGACCACGACCACAGCCGAGACCACGACCACGGCGACCGCGGGCGCCGCCACGGCCACCGCGTACACGCCCCTGCCCATCCCGCCCGCCGCGCTCGCCGGGCTCCGCCGCGCCGACGACTCCGGACGGCCCGCCCGGCCGTTCACCGCGCGCGAGGACGGGGTCCCCGTCGACTGCGTGGGCAGCCCGCTGCGCTGTTGCCTGCGGCCCGTCGAGGCGGGCGAGCGGGTGGCGCTCGTCTCGTACGCGCCGCTGCGGCGCTGGGCCGCGGCGGCGGGCGCCGAGCCGGGGGCGTACGACGAGACGGGCCCGGTGTTCATCCACGCCGAGGAGTGCGCGGGCCCCGGGGACGCCCGCGGCTACCCCTTCGCGCGGCCGGGGGCCCTGCGCACCGTCCGCCGCTACGACGCCGGGGGACGCATCGTCGGGGGCCGCCCCTTCGAGATCCCCGAGGACGCCGGGGCGGGGTTCGACCGGGTGCTCGCGGAGGCCTTCGCCGATCCGGCGGTGGCCCTGGTGCACGTGCGCGCCCTGGAGTACGGCTGCTTCCTCTTCGAGGTGCGGCGTCCGTAGCCCCCGCTTCCCGCGCCGCCGCCCGTCCCCGCGACGCGCCCCGGTCGGCCCCGGACCCCGTCCGGTCCGGGGTGCGCTCAGTCGGCGGACTCCACGGCCCCCAGCGACTCGAAGCGCCAGCGGTGCACCGGGCGCGTGATCAACTCGGCTGCGGGCTCCGGGAGTTCGGGCAGGTCGTCGCCGAAGGACGCGTCCCACCAGGTGATGACCAGCACCCGGTCCTGCGGGGCGCGCAGCAGTTCCCGGCGCAGCGGCTCGCGGGCCAGTTCGGCGGCGCGGGCGCGCGCCCACTCCAGGAGTTCCGGTCCGCGGCCGGCGACGGCGCGGGCCTCCCACATCAGCGCGACGGCGGCGGCGCTCATGAGTAGAGGTTCTCCTTGCTGATCTCGTGCACGTGATCGTGGTCGTGCGCGTGCCCGTGCGCGTTCCCCCGCTCCTGGGCGTGGGCGCCGGGCACATGGGCGTCCGTGACCGGAAGCGAGGAGTCCGCGGAGAGCTCCCAGTCCGAGGCGGGCCGGCCCCGGGCGACCATCTCCGCGCCCAGCGCGGCGACCATCGCCCCGTTGTCCGTGCACAGCTTCGGCCGCGGCACCCGCAGCCGGATGCCGGCCCGTTCGCAGCGCTCCTCGGCCAGTGCCCGCAGCCGCGAGTTGGCCGCGACGCCGCCGCCGATCATCAGGTGGTCGACGCCCTCGTCCTTGCACGCCCGGACGGCCTTGCGGGTGAGCACGTCCACCACGGCCTCCTGGAAGGACGCCGCCACGTCCCGTACCGGCACCTCCTCGCCCGCCGCGCGCTTGGCCTCGACCCAGCGGGCCACCGAGGTCTTCAGGCCGGAGAAGGAGAAGTCGTACGCGGGGTCCCGGGAGCCGCTCAGGCCGCGCGGGAACGCGATCGCCGCCGGGTCCCCCTCGCGCGCCAGCCGGTCGATGACCGGGCCGCCGGGGAAGCCCAGGTCCAGCACCCGGGCGATCTTGTCGAACGCCTCGCCCGCCGCGTCGTCGATGGTCGCGCCCAGCGGCCGCACGTCGGCGGTGATGTCCGGGGCCAGCAGGAGCGAGGAGTGGCCGCCGCTGACCAGCAGCGCCATCGTCGGCTCGGGCAGCGGGCCGTGCTCCAGCTGGTCGACGCAGATGTGCGAGGCGAGGTGGTTCACCCCGTAGAGCGGCTTGCCCAGCGCGTACGCGTACGCCTTCGCCGCCGAGACGCCGACCAGCAGCGCGCCCGCGAGGCCGGGACCGGCCGTGACGGAGATCCCGTCGAGGTCGCGGGCACCGACCCCGGCCTCCTTCAGGGCGCGCTCGATGGTGGGGACCATCGCCTCCAGGTGCGCGCGGGACGCGATCTCCGGGACGACGCCGCCGAACCGGGCGTGCGTGTCGACGCTGGAGGCGACGGCGTCGGCGAGCAGCGTGGTGCCCCGGACGATGCCGACGCCGGTCTCGTCGCAGGAGGTCTCGATGCCGAGTACGAGCGGTTCGTCAGCCATCAGTCAGTCCCTGTTTCCATTGCGGGCTCTTGTACGTCCAGTGCTCCGGCGGGCCGCCGCGCGCCGCCCGCGCCCCCGCCCTCCGCGTCCGTGCCTTCCGTGCCGTCCGCGTCGTCCGCCGCGCGTTCCAGGTTCTCGCGCACGCGCAGGCGCATCACGAGCGCGTCGACGTTGCCCGGCTGGTAGTAGCCGCGGCGGAAGCCGATCGGTTCGAAGCCGAAGCGTTCGTACAGCCTCTGCGCCCGGGTGTTGTCCACGCGGACTTCGAGGAGCACCTCGGCGCACTCGAAGGCCGTGGCGTGTTTCAGCAGGTCGGTGAGGAGGGCGGAGCCCAGACCGCCGCCCCAGTGACCGCGGGTGACGCCGATCGTCTGCACGTCCGCGAGGTCCCCGGCCGCGGCGAGGCCGGCGTAGCCGACGATCCGGCCGGTGGCGGGGTCCTCGGCGACGACATAGCGGCGGGTGGCCCCCGGGCCTCGGGAGTGCGCCAGCTCGGACCAGAACATGCCGGCCGACCAGGCGTCCTCCGGGAACAGCTCGGCTTCCAGCTCCAGCACCGGGTCGATGTCCCACCAGCGCATCTCGCGCAGCACGACGGCCGCGTTCGTGCTCGTGCTCGTCACTTCGGGGTGACCACCTTGTAGTTCTTCGGGACCTGGGCGTCGGGCCTGCGCAGGTAGAGCGGCTGGGGCGGCAGCAGCTCCTGCCCGGCGGCGAGCCGTTCGGCGGCGAGGGCGGCCAGCGCGCCCGCCGCGACGTGCTCCGGGCCCCGGCCGTCGGGGAACGCCTCGGGGTAGAGGGTCGCGCCCGCCCCGACGACGGGGAGTCCGGCGAGCGCCTCGGCGATGTCGGCGGGGCGGTCGACGGCGGGCCCGGCGACCCGGGTGCGGAAGTCCTCGTACCGCGCCCAGTAGACCTCCTTGCGGCGCGCGTCCGTGGCGACGGCGAACGGGCCCTCCAGCCCGTCCCGCCCGGCGGCGTACGCGAGGCCGTCCAGGGTGCACAGCCCGTGCACGGGCACGGAGAGCGCGGAACCGAAGGTCGCGGCCGTGACCAGCCCGACCCGCAGCCCGGTGTACGGGCCGGGGCCGACGCCCACGACCACGTCCGTCACTGCGGCGAGCTTCGTGCCGGCCTCCGCGAGGACCCGGTCGACGGCGGGCAGCAGCAGCTCCCCGTGCCTTCGGGCGTCGACCTGTCCGTACTCGGCGACGACGGATTTCCCGTCGTGCAGGGCGACGGTGACGGCGGGGGTGGCGGTATCCACGGCGAGCAAGAGCACGCAAACAGCCTACGGCTCCGCCGGACGGGGCACCGCGCCCCGGCCCGGCGTCCCGGCAGGACCGGCGCGACCGGCCCCGGCTGCTACCGTCACCGTGCACACGTGAGTACGACCTAACGACGTAAACGCTTGTACGACAAACACGTGTGCTGTGGACGAAGGCGAAAGGGGCGCACACGGTGGCTAAGGGCAGCTCGGGAATCGTGGCCGGGCTCACCGCGGCGGCACTCGCCGTCGTCGGCGTCCTGGCGTACCAGGCGTCCGCGAACGCGCCGGCGTCCGTGGCAGCCCCGGACCCGAAGGCGTCCGCGCCCGCGCACGCCACCGCTTCGGCGAAGCCGGAGAAGAAGAAGGAGACCCCGCCCGCGCTCCCCGCCGAATCCGGGACGGGCAAGCGGACGGTGTACGCGCTGGCCGACCGGCGGGTGTGGCTCGTCGACGAGAGCGAGAAGGTGCTCAGGACCTTCGCGGTCGTGCCGAGCGCGCTGAGCCCCGCGCCCGGGTCGTACCGGGTGACCAGTCGCGGGGAAGCGCCCACCAAGGGCTCGGACGGCGTGATGATCGAGCACGTGGTGCGGTTCGCGACGGTCGAGGGAGTGACCGTCGGCTTCAGCGCGGCGGTGGACGGCTCGATGACGAGCCCGGACCCGTCGTTGAAGACGGGCGGCGTGCGGATGTCCCGGGCCGACGGGGACGCGCTGTGGAACTTCGCGTGGAACCGCACCGAAGTGGTCGTGGTCCCCTGAGCGGCGGCCGGCGACGCCCCTGAACCCGGGCGACGCCCCTGACTCGCGGCGCGCGCCGCTCACCGGATCGCGCGCCGCTCACCGGATCGCGCGCCGCTCACCGGATCGCGACGGCCGACGTCAGCCCGCCCGGCGGAGCAGGGCCGGCTCGGCGTCCTCGGCGTCCTCGCCCTCGTGCTCACTCCCGCTCTCGCCGTCGGCGGCGTCCGCGGCGCGCTCCTCGGACGGCGGGGGCGGCGTCGAGACCGCCGACGCCGCGGCACAGGACGCCAGCAGGTCGCTCATCGACGGCGGCGGCACGTCGCGTTCGGCGGGCGTCGTCATGGGTGCCTCCCGGGGGCTCCGATGGAAGGCGCGGTTAGGCAGACCTAACCCGCTCTCACCCGTCCATGGGAACACGCCCGCCCCACCCCGCGCAACAATTTGCCGACACGCTGTCGGAAAGTGTTTCCACCGGCGGAACATCGCACCTTGTCGCGATTCGGTCACGCCGCGTGATGCCCGGCGCGCTGCCGGGGGGCGCGGCCGCCCCGCGACCGTGCCCCGGCCATCCCGCCTCCGCGCACGGGCCGCCGCACACGCCTCCCCGCGCGCTTCCCGGCCGGGTCCCTTCCGGTACGGCGCCACGGCGTACGGCGGTACGGACGTGTCAGCCCGCCAGCGCCTCGCGCAGCCCGGCCCAGCGCTCCCCGACGCCGACCAGTGTCACCGTGCGCCGCTCGTCGTCCGTGTCGCCGACCGCGCGGTGGATCAGCACCCGCAGGCGGTTCTCCGACAGCTCCTCGACCTTGCCGTCGCCCCACTCCACGACCACCACCGAGTCCGGCAGTGACACGTCGAGGTCCAGGTCCTCCATCTCGTCGAGCCCGCCGCCCAGGCGGTACGCGTCGACGTGGACCAGGGCCGGGCCGCCGGTCAGCGACGGGTGGACGCGGGCGATCACGAAGGTGGGGGACGTCACGGCGCCGCGCACCCCGAGCCCCTCGCCCAGGCCCCGGGTCAGCGTCGTCTTCCCCGCGCCCAGCTCCCCGGTGAGCATCACGAGGTCGCCGGGGCGCAGCACTCCGGCGATCCGGCGGCCCAGGGCCTGCATCTGTTCGGGGGATTCGACGGCCAGGCCGACGGTGACGGCGCCCTCCACGACGCCCTCCCCGGCGCTCCCGCCGACCCCTTCGCCGGCGCCTGCGCCGACGCTCTCCCCGGCCGTCTCAGCGGTCCCGGTCACCGGAGCCGTCGGGCTGTTGTGCGGTGCTTCCATGTCCGCCAACGTTAGTCGCTGCGGGCACCGCGCCGATGCGCACCAGCAGGTCCGCCAGCCGGTCCGTGACCGTCTCCGGGTGCTCCAGCATCACCAGGTGGCCGCCGTCCGGGACGATGACCAGCTCCGCCTCCGGCAGCTGATCGGCGATGGCCTCGCTGTGCGAGCTGGGCGTCACCAGGTCCTTGTCGCCCGCCAGGATGAGCACCGGGAGGTCGCGGAAGGCGGGCAGCGCGGAGCTCTTGTCGTGTTCGGTGAACGCCGGGTAGAACTCCGCGACCACGTCGATCGGGGTGGACTCGATGAGCCGTTCCGCGAAACGTTCCACGGCCGGGTCGACGTCCCGCGACCCGAACGAGTACTTCTTGATCAGCCCGGCGAACAGGTCCGCGGTCGCCCGCCGGCCGCGCTCGACCAGTTCGGCCTGGGAGCCGAGCGCCCGCAGCACCCCCGGCAGCACCCGCCGCACCGCGTTCACGCCCGCGAGCGGCAGCCCGAAGCTGACCTCGCCGAGCTTCCCGCTCGATGTGCCGACGAACGCGACGGCGGCCACCCGGTCCCGCACCAGCTGCGGGTACTGCTCGGCCAGGGCCATGATCGTCATGCCGCCCATCGAGTGCCCGACCAGCACCAGCCTGCCCTCCGGGGCGGCCGCGTCGATGACCGCCTTGAGGTCCCGGCCGAGCTGGTCGATGCCGACCGGCACCCCGTCCGCCTGGGCCCGGCCCCGCTCCGAGCGGCCGTGGCTGCGCTGGTCCCAGTGGACGGTCCGGACCAGGCCGCGCAGCGCCGCCCGCTGGAAGTGCCAGGAGTCCTGGTTGAGGCAGTAGCCGTGGCTGAAGACGATGGTGACGGGCACGGGCGCCTTGCGGCCGAAGAGCCTGCGGCGGCGGGACCCGTTGCCCGTGGCGGCCCCGGCGTCGGCGGACGCGGCCCCGGCGTCGGCGGGCCGGACGCCGCCCGTCCCGTCGCCCTCCCCGGGGGGCGTCCCGTCGCTCTCCTCGACGCGCTCGCCGTCCGGCTCGACCTCGTCGACCTCGTAGTAGAGCTCGGTGCCGTCGTCGGCGGCGGCCCGGCCCGGCAGCCCGCGCAGCGAGCCGTACGGGCCCGAGGCGTCCAGCGCCAGCCTGGCCCGTTTGCGCATGCCGCGCCCCACGGTCAGCCGCTCGACCGCGACTCCCGCCGCCGCGCCCGCCGCGAGCACGCCTATGGCGGCCCCGGCGATCCCGGCGCGGCGCCAGCCGGCCGTCGTGGCGCCCGCCGTCACGGCGTCCGTCGCCGCGCTGATCTCGCTCACCGTGCCGCGCTCCTCGCCTCGTCGGTCGTGATCGATCGTGCCCCATCGCCGTCCGGTCCTACCCGGTCGTGATCAGATCGTGCCTGGTCAGGAGGAACGAACGGTCAGGACTCGGCCGGAGCGGCGTGCAGGTGGACGCGGGGCACCCGGGCCCCGATCCGGGTGACGATCTCGTACGCGATCGTGTCGGCGGCCTGCGCCCAGTCCTCGGCGGTCGGCTCACCGCGGTCCCCCGGGCCGAAGAGCACGGCCTCGTCGCCCACCGCGACCTCGTCCCCGTCGAGATCGACGACGAACTGGTCCATGGCGACCCGGCCGGCGACCCGCCGCCGCTTGCCGCCGACCAGGACGGGCCCGCGGCCGGAGGCGTGGCGCGGGATGCCGTCCGCGTAGCCGACCGGCACCAGGCCCAGGGTGGTCTCCCGCCCGGTCGTGTAGAGGTGCCCGTAGCTGATCCCGTGACCGGCCGGGGCCTGCTTGACCAGGGCGACCGACGCGGCGAGCGTCATGACGGGGCGCAGCCCGAAGTCGGCCGGGGCGCCCAGTTCGGGACTGGGCGAGAGGCCGTACATCGCGATCCCGGTCCGCACGAGGTCGAAGTGGGCCTCGGGGAGGGTCAGCGTCGCCGGGGAGTTGGCGATGTGCCGGACCTCGGGGTCGATGCCCTCCTTCTCCGCGTACCCGGTCATGTCCCGGAAGGCGTTCAGCTGCCGGGCGATGGAGGGATGGCCCGGTTCGTCGGCGCAGGCGAAGTGGGACCACAGGCCGGTGACCCGGAGGGCGCCCGCCGCCTCGGCGGCGAGGGCGGCGGAGACCAGCTCCGGCCAGTCGGCGGGCTGGCAGCCGTTGCGCCCGAGCCCGGTGTCGGCCTTGAGCTGGACCCGGGCCGGAAGGCCGGCCTCGGCGGCCGCGGCGACGACCTCGCGCAGCGCCCACATCCCGCTCACGGACACGTCGATGCCGGCCTCGATCGCCTCGCGCCAGGGCCCGCCCGGCGTCCACAGCCAGCACATCACCCGGCCGCCGAGCCCGGCGGCCCTCAGGGCCAGCGCCTCCTGCGGGGTGGCGGTGCCCAGCCAGGTCGCCCCGGCCGCCAGCGCGGCCCGTGCGCAGGGCACCGCCCCGTGCCCGTACGCGTCGGACTTGACGACGGCCATGAGCTGCGCGCCGGGCGTCCGGGAGCGCAGTTCGCGCACGTTCGCGCGCAGAGCGGCGAGGTCGATTTCGGCA
Source organism: Streptomyces tyrfis (assembly GCF_037034285.1). Classification (NCBI taxonomy): domain Bacteria; kingdom Bacillati; phylum Actinomycetota; class Actinomycetes; order Kitasatosporales; family Streptomycetaceae; genus Streptomyces; species Streptomyces tyrfis. The sequence goes on from NZ_JBAGJZ010000008.1 coordinate 39,010, forward strand.
CGGGCTCTCAAGGACGCTGTCTCGTTCATCGTGCCCCAGTCTCTCAGAGCCGCCCGACGTGCCCTTTCGGCACACGGGCCGGGAGCGGCCGGGGACGGGCCGCCGCGGGGCCGCCCGGCCCCGGGGTGAGGGACCCTCGAAGGACCGTCCGGGGCGGCACGGGCGGTACGGGCCGTACGGAAGGCGGCGCGGGCGGGAGGGAAGGCGGCGCGGGCGGCACGGAAGGTACGGAAGGCGGCACGGACGGCGGCGCGGCGGCACGGTCGCGGGTCCGTTCGGGACGGCCGGGAGGCCGGGACGGCCGGGAGGCCGGGACGGCGGCCGGCGGCCAGCGGCCGGCGGCCAGCGGCGGCAGACGATCGCCTGACACTGCCTCATGGGCGGCCGGACCGCGGCCAGACGCGCGCGGGTACCCGCGGGCACGGCCGGGCGCGGCTCAGTGACGCGGCCCGGCGGCGCGGAAGGGCGCGGCCCGGCGGCGCGGCTCAGTGGCGGCGCAGGTCGTGCCGCAGGCGGTCGACGAGGACCGGGACATGACTGTGCGGCATGTCCTTGACCGCCGTGAGCAGCGTCACCGGGCCGCCCTCCCGGACCAGGTCCACCAGTTCGCCCATCGCCGCCGCGTGGACGGGGTCGTCCAGCTCGTCCCGGTAGCGGGCTGCGAAGTCGTCGTAGCGGGCGCCGGTGCGGTCCTCGTGGTACCAGGAGCGGAGCTCCTTGGACGGGGTGACGTCCTTGAGCCACTTGTCGATCCCGGCCCGGTCCTTGGCCACACCGCGCGGCCAGAGCCGGTCGATGAGCACCCGGGTGCCGTCGCCGTCCTCCGGCGGGTCGTACACCCGGCGCACACGCACCTCGCCGCCGCCGCTCGTGCCGCTGCTCCTGCTTCCCATGTCCGGTCCTCCTGCCCCGCCGTCCCGCCGTCCCTCCGACCATCGACCCTGCCGCCCTGCCGCCGCCCTTCTCCCCTGCCGGCTCCCGTCCTCGCGGCCTCGCGGCCAGGATCGCTCAGGCCCGTACGTCCCGCCACGCCGCCGGGATCGCGTCCGCGACGTCCAGGGCGGCCACGGGCGCGCCGTCGGCGGCGTGCCGGGCGGCCAGCCCGTGCAGGTACGCCCCGGCGGAGGCCGCGTCGCGCGGGGCGAGGCCCGCCGCCAGCAGGGAGCCGGTCAGGCCGGACAGGACGTCGCCGCTGCCCGCCGTGGCCAGCCAGGACGTGCCGGTCGGATTGACCCGTACGGGAACCTGCCGGTCGTCGGTGGCGACCAGGGTCGTCGACCCCTTCAGCAGGACGGTGGCGCGGTGGCGCTCGGCGAGTTCGCGTACGGCGGCGAGCCGCCCGGCCTCGACCTCCTCGCGGGGCACGCCGAGCAGCGCGGCGGCCTCGCCGGCGTGCGGGGTGAGGACGGTCGGCGCGGTGCGCGCGCGTACGGCGGCGGGGTCGAGCAGCCGCAGCCCGTCCGCGTCGACCAGCACCGGCACGTCGGCGGCCAGCACGTCGCGGACCGCCTCGGCGGCCTCCGTCCCGTCGCCCAGGCCGGGCCCGACCACCCACGCCTGCACCTGCCCCGCCTTCGACGGCGGGCCCGCGTGGACCAGGGTCTCCGGGTGGCGGGCGATGACCGCGTCGCCGCCCGGACCGACGTACCGCACCGCCCCCGCGCCGCCGCGCAGCGCCCCGGAGACGGCCAGCACCGCCGCTCCCGGGTAGCGGGCCGAGCCGGCGACGATCCCGACGACGCCCCGGCGGTACTTGTCGCTCTCGTTCGCGGGCTCCGGCAGCAGCGCGTCGAGGTCCGCGTACTGCAACGCCTCCAGGTCGGGCACGTCCGGCAGTTCGGCCCCGAGGCCGATGTCGACCAGGCGCAGCGCGCCCGCGTGTTCGGCGGCGGGGTCGACGAGCAGGCCCGGCTTGTACGTGCCGAAGGTGACGGTCGCGTCGGCGCGCACCGCCTCGCCCCGCACCTCCCCGGTGTCGGCCTCGACCCCGCTGGGCAGGTCGACGGAGACGACGGCCGCGCCGGTCGCCGTGAAGACCCGCACCAGTGCGGCGGCCTCCGGGCGCAGCCCGCCGCGCCCGCCGATGCCGGTGATCCCGTCCACCACGAGGTCGACGTGCCCGCCCCAGGCGGCCGCCACCGGGCCGCCCGAGAACGGATGACCGGGGCCGGGGCCCCCGCCCGGACCGCCCGCGCCGGGGCCGGCCGGGTCCGTCCCGCCCGCGTCGGCCGGGTCGGTCTCCGCCTCGGCCACGTGTCCGCCCGCCGCGCGCAGCGCCGCGAGTCCGCCCGCGTGGGCGCGGCCCGGGGAGGTGAGCACGGCGCACACCCCGGCTCCCCGGCGGGCCAGCCGCGCGCCCGCGTACAGGGCGTCGCCCCCGTTGTCGCCGCTGCCGACGAGCAGGACGACGCGCGCCCCGTACACCCGGCCGCGCCGCCGCAGCACGTCGGCGCACGCCACCGCGAGCCCCGCGGCGGCGCGCTGCATCAGGGCGCCCTCGGGCAGCCGGTCCATCAGGGCGCGCTCGGCGGCCCGCACGGTCTGAACGCTGTACGCGGTACGCATGGTTCAACCCTCCGCGATCACCACAGCCGACGCCACTCCCGCGTCATGGCTGAGCGAGATGTGCCAGTGCCGCACCCCCAGTTCGGCCGCGCGCGCGGCGACCGTGCCGCGGACCCGGAGGCGGGGCTGCCCGCTGTCCTCGACGTACACCTCGGCGTCCGTCCACAGCAGTCCGGCCGGCGCGCCGAGCGCCTTGGCGACGGCCTCCTTCGCGGCGAACCGCGCGGCGAGCGAGGCGACGCCGCGCCGCTCGCCGCCGGGCAGCAACCGCTCCCGTTCCAGGAAGAGCCGGTCGGCCAGGTGCGGCGTGCGCTTCAGCGCGGCGTCGAACCGCTCGATCTCGGCCACATCGATCCCCACCCCGATGATCACAGGCGTTCCCTCATCACTCGCTCGTTCGCTGCCGGCCCGTCGGCCGGGCGGCCGGCGGGCTACTCCACGGTCACGGACTTCGCCAGATTGCGCGGCTGGTCCACGTCGTTGCCGCGGGCCGTCGCGAGTTCGCAGGCGAAGACCTGCAAGGGCACGGTCGAGACCAGCGGCTGAAGCAGCGTAGGCGTTGCCGGGATCCTGATCAGGTGGTCGGCGTAGGGGACGACCGTCTCGTCGCCCTCCTCGGCGATGACGACGGTGCGGGCGCCGCGGGCCCGGATCTCCTGGATGTTCGAGACGATCTTGTCGTGCAGCACCGAGCGGCCGCGGGGCGAGGGCACGATCACGACGACCGGCAGGCCGTCCTCGATCAGCGCGATCGGCCCGTGCTTGAGCTCGCCCGCGGCGAAGCCCTCGGCGTGCATGTACGCGAGTTCCTTGAGCTTGAGCGCGCCCTCCAGGGCGACCGGGTAGCCGACGTGGCGGCCGAGGAAGAGCACCGTGTCGTGGCCGGCGAGGGACCGGGCGAGCGCCCGGACGGGTTCCATCGTGCCGAGCACGCGGGCGACCGCCCCGGAGATCTCGGCGAGCTGGCGGACGACGGTGCGGATCTCGTCGCCCCACTTGGTGCCGCAGTTCTGGCCGAGGTAGAGGGCGACGAGGTAGCAGGCGACGAGCTGGGTGAGGAACGCCTTGGTGGAGGCGACGGCGACCTCGGGTCCGGCGTGGGTGTAGAGCACGGCGTCGGACTCGCGCGGGATGGTGGAGCCGTTGGTGTTGCAGACGGCCAGGACCTTGGCGCCCTGTTCGCGGGCGTGCCGTACGGCCATCAGGGTGTCCATGGTCTCGCCGGACTGGGAGATCGCGACGACCAGGGTGCGGTGGTCGAGGATCGGGTCGCGGTAGCGGAACTCGCTGGCCAGCTCGGTCTCGCAGGGGATCCGGGTCCAGTGCTCGATGGCGTACTTGGCGATCATCCCGGCGTGGAACGCGGTGCCGCAGGCGACGACGACGACCTTGTCGACCTCCCGCAGCTCGTGCGGGGCGATGCGCACCTCGTCGAGGCGGAGGGCGCCCGCGCCGTCGATCCGGCCCAGGAGCGTGTCCGCGACGGCCCGGGGCTGTTCGGCGATCTCCTTGAGCATGAACGAGGCGTGGCCGCCCTTCTCGGCGGCGGAGACGTCCCAGTCCACGTGGTACGCGCGGACGGCCGCGGGCGCGCCGTCGAGGTCGGTGACGGTGACGCCCTCCCGGCGCAGCTCCACCACCTGGTCCTGGCCCAGCTCGATCGCGGAACGGGTGTGCGCGATGAACGCGGCCACGTCGGAGGCCAGGAACGCCTCGTCCTGCCCCACCCCCACCACCAGCGGCGAGTTGCGCCGGGCGCCGACCACCGTGTCGGGCGCGTCCGCGTGCACGGCGACGAGCGTGAAGGCCCCCTCCAGCCGCCGGCACACCTGCCGCATCGCCTCCGCCAGGTCGGCGCAGGACGAGAACGCCTCGGCCAGCAGGTGGGCGACGACCTCGGTGTCGGTCTCGGAGGCCAGCACGTGGCCCCGCCCGGCGAGTTCGGCGCGGAGCGCGGCGAAGTTCTCGATGATCCCGTTGTGCACGACCGCGACGCGGCCCGAGTTGTCCAGGTGCGGGTGCGCGTTGGCGTCGTTGGGCGCGCCGTGGGTGGCCCAGCGGGTGTGCCCGATCCCGGCGGTCCCGGCCGGGAGCGGCGCCTCGGCCAGCGCCTTCTCCAGGTTGACCAGCTTCCCGGCCCGCTTCGCCGCGGCCAGCCCGCCGTCCGCGAGAAGGGCGATGCCCGCCGAGTCGTAGCCCCGGTATTCGAGGCGCTTCAGCCCCGCGACGACGATGTCCTGCGCCGACTGCCCCCCGACGTATCCGATGATCCCGCACATACCATTCCCTTCCCTGCGCGTCGCTGCCGCCGAGCCCCCGGGCTCTCTCGAACCACTGAAACTTTTACGGCATTCGCCCCTTTTCATCGCAACCTCACCGCATCGTCGCAGACGCCGGACGGGGCGGCGGGGAACGCCGTGGACACCGGGCGGGGCCCGCATGCAGCCGGACCGGAGCCCGCGCCGCAGGCGCCCCGCAGGCGCCTCCCGGGCGTGGGCGCGGCGCGGCCGGTATCCGGGCGTGGCCGCCGACGCCGGCCGGTACCCGGACGCGGGCGCCGACGCCGGGCGGCGGTACCCGGGCTACGGGCCCGGCCCACGCCCCGAGAAGGCCGGCGCTCCGAAACCTCAGCGCCTGAGGAACTCCAGAACCTCTGAACCTCAGCGCCTGAGGAACTCCAGCAGGTCCCGGTCGAACCTCTCCTTGTCGCCGGGGACGAGCGCGATGCCGTGGGAGCCGCCCTCGTAGACCTTGAGGGTGGCTCCGGGGACGAGCGCGGCGGTCTTGCGGCCCGTGGCGTCGATGGGAACGATCTGGTCGTCGTCGCCGTGCACGACGAGCACCGGGATGTCGAACTTCTTCAGGTCCTCGTGGAAGTCGGTCGCCGCGAAGGCGTCGACGCACGCGACCCCGCCCTCGATGGTCTCGGCCATGGCCATGTGCCAGAACGCGTCCTGGTTGCCCCGGGTGACGCGGTGACCGGCGCGGTTCGCGCCGAAGAAGGCGACGGCCGTGTCCTTCCAGTACTGCGAGCGCTCGGTGAGGATGCCCTGTTTGATGTCGTCGAAGACGGACTGCGGCACGCCCTCGGGGTTGTCCGTGCCCTGGAGCATCAGCGGTGTGATCGAGGAGAGCAGCACCGCGGACCTGATCCGTTCGGTGCCGTGCCGGCCGATGTAGCGGGCGAGTTCGCCGCCGCCCATCGAGTGCGCGACCAGCGTGACGTCCCGCAGGTCCAGTCGGGTGATCAGGTCGTCGAGGTCGTCCGCGAAGGTGTCGAAGTCGTAGCCGTCCCAGACCGGGGTCGAGCGGCCGTGCCCGCGCCGGTCGTGGGCGATGCCGCGGTACCCGCTGTCCGCGACCGCCTTCAGCTGGTCCTGCCAGGCGTCCCCGTTCAGGGGCCAGCCGTGGCAGAAGACGACGGGGCGGCCGCGCCCCCAGTCCTTGTAGAAGATCTCGACGCCGTCGCGCGTGGTCACCGTGGGCATGCGACGCTCCTCCGTCCTCTCGGCTCTCTCCTGCGGGAACGAGCGGGCACGGGCGGACGGGCCGCCCCGCCCCACGTCTCCCCTGCCCAGCGTGCGGCCCGGCGACGGGCGCGCAATCCGAACCGCCCCGGCGCTCCCCGCGGGGACCGGTGGACCCGAACGGGTGAGGCGGGGCGGGACGGGGGCGGGGCCGGCAGGCCAGAGAGGCGGGACGGCGAACCAGGGGGCGGGGCGACGGACCGGCGGGCAGCCGGTCCGCTCCGCCCCTCAGCCCCGGCCCCCAGCCCCGGCCGTCAGCTCCGGTCTACGGCGTCGGTCTACGGCCCCGGGGCGAACGCCCCGCCGGAGCCGAAGGCGCGGGCGGCGAAGTGCTCACCGATGCGGCGGTGCGCGGCGGCGTCCGGGTGGAGCTGGTCGGGCAGCGGCAGTTCCGCGAAGTCCGCCTCGCCGTACAGCTCGCGCCCGTCGAGGTAGTGCAGGTGCGGGTCGTCGGCCGCGCGCTGCGCCACGACGCGGGCCAGTTCGTCGCGGATCACGTTGAGCGTCAGCTTCCCCGCCGCCCGTTCGGCGGGATCGCCCCCGGCCCGGACGCTGAGCCGTCCCCCGTCGTAGTCCGGGACGCTGGGGCCGGGGGTGTCCTCGTGGACGGGGCAGAGAACGGCCGAGACGACCAGCAGCGGGGTGGCGGGGTGTCCCTCGCGGATGGTGTCGAGGAAGCCGTGCACCGCCGGAGTGAAGGCGCGCAGCCGCATCAGGTCGAGGTTCACCAGGTTGATGCCGATCTTGACGCTGATCAGGTCCGCGGGGGTGTCCCGCATGGCGCGGGCGGTGAACGCGTCGAGCAGCGCGTTGCCGCCCAGACCGAGGTTGACCAGTTCCACCCCGCCGAGCGACGCGGCCACCGCCGGCCAGGTCGTGGTCGGGCTCGCGGCGTCGACACCGTGGCTGATCGAGCTCCCGTGGTGCAGCCACACCCGGCGGCCGTCCGCCGGCACGGGCTCGACCGGGGCGTCGGTGCGCAGTGCGACCAGCTCGGTGGCCTCGTTGTGCGGCAGCCAGATCTCGACCCGCTTCTCCCCCTCGGGCAGCGGCGGGAAGCGCACGGTCCCGACCGGCCCGGGCCGGGTCTCCACCGGCCCGCCGACCAGGTCCGCCACCACGACGTCGCCCCCGCTGGTACTGGCCTGCGCCGCCAGCCGCCCGTCGACGACCAGGTCGTAGACCCCGTCCGGGCCGGGCGCGGCGCCCTGGTAGACCGTCCTGGTACGCAGGGTGTCCAGCTCGACGACGGCGGCCCGGGTACGGAACACCAGCCGTACGCCGGACGACTGCGCCTCGACCATCGCCAACGCCCCGTCCCCCTGCGCCCGGACCCACCCGGGCAGCCGGTGCGGCAGCACCCCACGCTCGGTCCGCTCCAGTTCGAGCGCGCCGCGCACGAGGTCGGCGGTCAGCGGGGTGGTGACCAGGCCAGCGTCCGGGACGGCGGAGGAGGGGGCCGGGCCGGGGGCGACGTCAGAGGCGGAGCCGGGGCCGGAGACGGTTTCGGGTTCTGGCTGAGCGTTCATGGCCTCAGCGTTTCAACCGATCCCCCGCCCCACGTACGCATTTCCGGCCGTGGTTGAGGGGGACGGGGACGGGACCCCGCCCGGGCCCCCTGGACTGCTGTAGCTGCTCTTGAGCCAGGCCAGTTGGGGGTCCATAAGTCTCTCCGGGTACTCAACTCGCAGAAACGTACGCCACGAAGTCTTCCCACGCCCCCGGCGCGAAACCAAGCTGCGGACCACACGCAACCTTCGAGTCACGCACGTGCAACGCATCCTGAACCACAGCAACCTCCACACACGCAGGTCCGTCGTTACTGCTGTAGCTGCTCTTGATCCACTCGGGCTCGAATCCATCGCCAACTGACGCGTTGCGGGTCATGTCTCCCCTAGTACTTTCTCGATGAAGGCCAACGACTCCTGTGGAGTCAAGGCTTGCGATCTGATGATTCCGTACCGCAACTCGATGATCCGGACCTGCTTCGGGTCGGAGACCAAGCGGTTGAACAACTGGCCTTCCCAGTGTGCCACCGCCGTACCATCCCCGAACTTCAGCAGCTGGAACTGGCCCCCCATGCCAGCGTGGTCGTGCCGGTCGGTCGGCATCACCTGAATCTCGACGTTCCGCAACATACCGATCTCCAGCAAGCGTTCGAGCTGGCGTCGCGCCACGGCCCCACCGCCGAGAGGACGTCTGATCGTGACCTCTTCCTGAACAAAGCTCAGCATGGCCGGAGGCTTCCGCTCGAAGATGCCCTGCCGCCCCATTCGCCCCGCGACGTGCCGCTCGACCTCGTCCCGGCCATACGACGGACGGCGCATTTCATAGAGCGCCCGCGCATACTCCTCGGTCTGCAACAGACCGTTCAAATTGTGGTTGTCGTACGCCCCGAACTCAACCGCCGCCCGCTCCAGGGTCGCCAGACCTCGAACCTTCTTCGGGTACCGCGCCTCCTTCAGGTCCTGCTTCGTCGCGGCGATCTTGCCGCCCGCGCCCAGGACTTGGTCCGCCTTGTCCAGGAACTCCGGCTTCGGGATGCGCTTGCCGCCCTCCACCTTGTAGACCTGGTTCTCCCCGTAGCCGATCGCGTCGCCCAGGTCCTTGGCCCGCAGCCCCGCCGACTCCCGCCACAGGCGGATCTGCCGGCCCACCGCCGCGATCACCGCGCCCGAGTCGTCCTCCAGGTCGAGCGCCCCGTCGCCGTCGTCCGCGCCGTTCAGCCCGTCCGCCGTGAGGCTCCCGATGCCTTCGATTCCGCCGGCGCCCTCACCCTCGTCCGTCATACGAACATCCGCCTTCGTTCCCGTGCCCGCGCGGTTCCGCGCCCGGCGTCGTACCGGGTGGACAGCTCCGCATCTCCGCTGGACAGTCACCGTCCGTACCCGTGTCATCACTTTTCAGCGTAAGCAGCATCGGCCACGCTGAGTGACGTGAATCAGGAAATCGCCCAACCGCGTGTACGGGACGGCAAGTTCGCCGTCCGTTTCTCCGCCACCCGTCAGGGGGCCCGGCTCGCCAGGCTCGTCACGACCGAATGGCTTCGCTCCTGGGGGCTGCCGTCGGAGAACGCCGGGCACGTCGTCGCCGAACTCGCCTCCAACGCCGCGCTGCACGGCCATGTGGCGGACCGGGACTTCCGGATCGGACTGACCGTCAACGGCGACACGCTCCGTATCGAGGTCACGGACGCGCGCGGGGACGCGCTGCCGCGACTGCCCCGACCGGACGACGAATCCGCCACGGGCCGAGGGCTGTTGATCGTCGACGCGCTCTCCGACCTGTGGGGCGTGCAGGTGGGCCCGTTCCCGCGCAAGACCGTCTGGGCGGACCTCTCGCTCGCGGGTGGTGCGCGCGGTTAGTGCGCGATGCCGTCGATCACGTCGCGTGCGCCCTGTCGGAGCAGGGCGACGGCGACGGATGTGCCGAGCGTGGCCGGGTCGAGTCGGCCCGCCCACTCATGGGCGTTCAGCACGGTCTTGCCGTCCGGGGAGAACACGCAGGCTCGCAGGGAGAGTTCACCGCCGCCCTCGGCGCGGGCGTATCCGGCGATCGGGCTGTTGCAGTGGCCTTGGAGGACGTGCAGGAGCATCCGCTCGGCCTGTGTCTCCCGGTACGCGTCGCGGTCGCCGAGCGGGCTGATCACGTCGATGAGTTCCGTGTCGCCCTCGCGGCACTGGAGCGCGAGGACCCCGGCGCCGATCGGGGGCATCATCGTCTCGGTCGGGAGGATCTCGGTGATGACGTCGGTCCGGCCGATCCGCTTGAGCCCGGCGAAGGCCAGCAGGAGCGCTTCCACCTCGCCTGCCTCCAGAGCGGCGAGGCGGCTGTTCGCGTTACCGCGGATCGGAACGCACACGAGGTGCGGATGCGAGGCGGAGAGCTGCGCGATCCGACGCACCGAGGAGGTGCCGATCCGGGCGCCGGCCGGGAGCTCGTCGAGCGTGAGGCCGCCGGGGTGGATGAGCGCGTCCCGGAGTGGTCTCGATGCCGGGCTGGAGCGCGGCCAGTTCGGCGCGGACGCGCTCCACCTGGGCGAGTGCCATCGGAGAGTCTCGGGAAACGATGCGAATCAGATCGACCGGCATGAGGGCACGGTAGACCCTCAGATGCGGACAGCCACCACCAACCCGGAGGCCCAGCTCATCGGCGTGGCTCGCCAGTTGGTGACGTCGTGCAGCCGTTCGAGGAAGCCGTCGACCCTCGACTGGTGGCCCTCGGGCCATGTGGCCTGCGGAAGCATGTCGTCGACGACGTAGAGCGCGCCGGGCTTGAGCAGGACGAGGAGGTCGGGCAGGCGCAGGTACTTCCCGGGCCTGCAATCGACGTAGACGCAATCGAACCGCTCCCCCGGCTCCTGCTCTCGGCGGTGAGGGCCGGGCCGGTGTAGAGGCCCCGCACGGCGCGGCGTGCGCGCGCGGGGTTGATGCCGTCAGGGGTTGGCGCTTCGCGCTCGGTGAGGGTGGTCATGCGGAGATTAGTGCCGCATCAGGCAACGTTCGCCCTGTGGCCGTCGGCATGCATGGATCGGATACCGGATGATTGAGCACATGACGAATGGCATGTCCGTGTCCGGGATGACAACGCGCCCTGGGCCGCCTCACCTGGTCGGTCTGACCGAGCCGGCTGACCGTCCCTGCAACGTGACCGAGAACTTCTGGGCAGGGCTGCTGGAGGCCGGCTGGGCGGCACGGCTGCGGTCAAAGGACGGCCAGACTCGATTCCAGCTGCGCTACTACGGGGAGCTGTTCGAAGGGCTGATCGTCGGTGACGACTTGCCCGCGCTGGTGTACGCGGTCACCGAGTCCGGGCAGCAGATTCTGCTGTTCGATGGCGCGGTGCATGGCTATGACGCGATGTTCTGTGACAGCTGGGACGAGGACAGGCTGTGTACTCGCCGTGCCGACCAGGTGTATGTCGATGCTGATGGCGAGGACACCTTCGAGCTGGTGGTCTGGGTCGGCTACAACATCGACTGGGAGGATGAGCGGCAGTCCTTCGCGGACGCTGACGATCCCGACTTGGTCACGCTCGTCGACGGTCGTCGTCTCCCGTTCGAGGTCGCTCGGCACGCCGCCTTTGATGCTGTCTCGATAACCGCCACGAACGCGCGGGGCCGGGCCACCGATGCTGTGTCGGAGGAGCTGGCCTGAGCGGTGCCCACAGCGGGCAGATCCGTCGGCCGTGGTGAGCCGAACCATTCCGCGTCCTGTGACCAGGTGCGTCCTGTCCAGCGGGGTTTGTTCTTGGTGATGTGACGTGCCGCTCGGATGCTGGTCCGGACGGCGCGGTGTTGCCAGGCTGTGCGGGTGGCAGAACGAGTACGTGTCCGTGAGATCGATGACGCCGAGGGGCAGCGCCTGCTGCGGATCATCCGCAGAGGCACCGGCTCGGTGGTGACCTGGCGGCGGGCGCAGATGATCCTGCTGTCCGCGCAGGGCATGCCGGTGGCGAAGATCGCCGAAGTGACGTTCACCAGCGACGACCGGGTCCGGGACGTGATCCACAACTTCAACACCGACGGCTTCGACTCCCTTTCCCTCAAGTACAAGGGCGGTCGGCCGAAGACCTTCACGCTGCCCGAGCGCCGCGAGATCAAGAAGATCGCCAGATCCCGGCCCGCCGAGCACGGCCTGCCGTTCTCGGCCTGGAGTCTGACCAAGCTGGCGGACTTCCTGGTCGCCGAGGGGGTGGTCGACGACATCAGCCACGAGGGCCTGCGCATCCTGCTCCGCGAGGAAAGCGTCTCCTTTCAACGCCTGAAGACCTGGAAGACCTCCCGCGACCCCGACTACGCGGCCAAGAAAGCCCGCGTCGAACACCTCTACGCGATCGCCGACGGCGAGGTCGTACCCGAGGAAGAAGAACCCGAAGTCATCTTCTGCATGGACGAGTTCGGGCCGCTCAACCTGATGCCTCACCCGGGCCGGCAGTGGGCTGAACGCGGCGGCAGGCACAAGGACCCCGACCGCGAACCACGCCGCAGGCGGCGGGCCACCTACAACCGCTACGGCGGGGTACGGCACCTGTTCGCCGCCCTGGACCTGGCCAAGGACAAGCTCTACGGCCACATCAAGCCGAAGAAGAACCGCATGAGTTTCCTGGAGTTCTGCCGCTACCTGCGCAGCCTCTACCCGCCGGACATCCGGATTGCGATCGTGCTCGACAACTTCTCCCCGCATCTGACCACGAAGAAGGACACCCGGGTCGGCGACTGGGCTGCGGCCAACAACGTCGAGTTCGCCTACACGCCGACCAACAGCTCCTGGCTGAACCGCATCGAGGCCCAGTTCACCGCCCTGCGCTACTTCGCACTGGACGGCACCGACCACGCCAGCCACAAAGAGCAGGGCAGCATGATCCGCCGCTACATCATCTGGCGGAACAAGCACGCCGCCGACCAACGCCTGCGCGACGTGGTCGACAGGGCGAACGTTGCCTGATGCGGCATTAGATGCCGACGCTCTGTCGGCATCCAGAGGCGTGAGGAGGCTCAAGACGGCGCGCACGCGTGGAAGGCCCGCCGGGTGGGCGACGATTTCCAGGGGCCTTCCCGCACGAGACCGTCTGGGCCGACCACGCGCCCGAGACCCCGACCCGGTGCGGCCAGTCGTACCGTGTCGTGTTTCCTTGCCGTGTCGCGCGTCCCTACCTCGCGGTCGGGCCGTACCGCGTCGCCCGGCCCACGCTCATGTATGTGAAGCCGGCCTCCACCAGCGTCGTCGGGTCCAGCAGGTTGCGGCCGTCGAAGAGCAGCGGGGTGCGCATGCGGCGGGCGGCGGCGGGCCAGTCGACGTCCCGCAGTTCGGGCCACTCGGTGACGAGTACGGCGGCGTCGGCGTCCGACACGGCGTCCAGGACCTCCTGGTGACGGGTCGTCGAGGCCCAGGGGTCCGCCGCGCCGGGGCGGGCCATCGGGTCCCAGCAGGTCACCTCGGCGCCCTCGGCCAGGAGCCGGGAGGCGATGATGGCGCTGGGGGCCTCGCGCATGTCGTCCGTGCCGGGCTTGAACGTCAGGCCGAGGAGGGCGACGCGGCGGCCCCGCAGGCCGCCGAGTTCGGACTTCAGCCGCTGGATGGCGCGCCTCGGCTGGAGTTCGTTGACCTCGATGACGGCGTTGAGGAGCTGGAAGGGGTAGCCGGAGTTGCTGGCCATCGCCCGCAGCGCCCGGGAGTCCTTCGGGAAGCACGAACCGCCGTACCCGAGACCGGCGTTGAGGAAGTGCGGGCCCAGCCGGCGGTCCTGGCCGACCGCGCGGGCCACCTGCGCGATGTCCGCCCCGGTCGCCTCGCACACGGTCGCGATCTCGTTGATGAAGGTGATCTTGGTGGCGAGCAGGGCGTTGGAGGCCAGTTTCACCATCTCGGCGGAGGCCACGTCCATGGTCTCGACCGGCCCGTCCACGCCGGCGTACAGCCCCTCCACCCAGCGGGCGGTGGCCTCGTCGAAGGCGCCGATCACCACCCGGTCCGGATGCAGGAAGTCGTCCACCGCGCTTCCCTCGGCGGTGAACTCGGGGTTCGAGGCGTAGCCGACGCGGCTCAGCCCGGCCTCGTCTAGGGCGGCCCGCACCCGGCTCCCGGTGCCGACCGGGACCGTGCTCTTCACCACCACCGCGACCAGGTGGGACGCGGTGTCCTTCAGCGCCTCGACGACGGCCCAGACGCGGGAGAGGTCGGCGTCGCCGGACGCGGTGGGCGGGGTGTCGACGCAGACGTACACCGCCTCGGCGTCGCGCACCGCCTCCCGCGCGTCCAGGGTGAACGACAACCGTTCCTTGTTCCGGATGATCAGGTCGCCCAGGCCGGGTTCGAAGAACGGGACCTCGCCGGAGCGCAGCAGCTCGATCCGCTCCGGCTGGATGTCGCGTACCACCACCCGGTGACCGAGGTCGGCGAAGCAGGCCCCGGTCACCAGGCCGATGTAGCCCGCGCCGAACACGGCGATCCGGCGGGGGACGGGAAGGAGGGGTGCGGTGTCAGTCATGGATGGCAGATGTCCTTCGGGCGGCGCCGCACGCGTCAGCGGCGGCGCCCTTGGTTTCTCGGATGATTACGGGCGGTGCGTTCGTTGCCGAACTTGTAGGAGCCGGTCCAGCGGGCCATGACGGCCTGTTCGTCGCCGGAACCGGCCTCGGCGAGGAAGCGCGCGGCGCGGTCGCCGCGCAGAGTGGTGGCCTTGCGGCCGCGATGGGTGATGACGACCGTGCCGTCGGCGTGGGTCTCGTAACTGAATCCAGAAGGTGCGGGCATGTGCGGACTGTGCCTCATCTCCGCCGGGGCCGCCAGGTGAATCCCGGCGGCGGTGACGGAGGGTCAGTTCGCCCGGCCGGTACGGGTGCGGTCCGGAACGGACCGCACCGGGAGCGGGAGCGGCAGCAGCAGCGAGGAGCCGCCGCCCGGCGACTGGGGCGGCGCCGGGGAGCACCCGACGGTCCGCATCGGATGTGGAACCGGAGGCGGGGCCGGAAACGGAGACGGAGACGGAAGTGGGACCGGGGCGTGCCCGGCGACTCGTAACGGCAGTGCGACCGGGCGCGGCGCCGGAACCAGAACCGGAAGCAGAAGCGGAACCGGAGGCGAAGCCGGTGCCGGGACTGCTGTCCCTGTCCCTGTTCCTGTTCCTGGCCCTGTCCCTGGCCCTGGCCCTGCCCCTGTTCCCGTCTTTGTCTCTGTCTCTGCCCGTGCCTGTGGCTCTGCCCGTACCTGTGCCTGTGCCAGTGCCTGTGCCGGGATCGCTGCCGCTGCGGGCGTTGGCACCGCTCTCGGTGTCGGCGGCGGGCAGCAGCAGGCGGGCCGCAACGGCGTGGGCGGCGACACGGGCATCGGAACCAGTACTGGCTGCGGCCCCGCGGTCCGCGCCCGCGGCGGGGCGGAAGCGCCGCAGGCCGCGGGCCGTGCCGACGGGAGCGTCGACGGCTCGGCGCCACCGTCGGCCGCCCGTACCGGCAGGGGCAGCGGGACGCCGCCCTCCTCGCGGGCCAGCAGTTCCCGGGCGAACAGCCCGACCAGGGGGTGCAGCCGGTGGCCGGGTGCGCCGCCCGGGCCGGCCTGCTCGGTCCAGTGCGCCTCGGCGAGCCCGGCGAGCAGGTCCTCGGCCCGGTCGGGGCCGACGCCGAGCGCGCGGGCGGCGGTCTCCGGCGTCACGGGACGCGGTCCCAGCGCCGACAGGAACCGCAGGGCGCGCCGTTCCGGCGGCGCGAGCCGGCGGTACCCGCCCCTCAGGCGGTCATGCAACGACAGGTCACCGAGGGCGAGTTCGTCCAGGACACGGTCGTCGGCCGTCAGCCGCCGGGCCAGCGCGGACAGCGGCCACGACGGCCGGGCGGCGGCCCGCAGCCCGGCGATGCGCAGCGCCAGCGGCAGCCCCGCGCACGCCTCGACGACGGCGTCCGCCGCCCGGGGCTCGGCGGCGGTACGGGCCCGGCCCGCCAGCGTCTCGAACAGACCGTGGGCGTCCGCGCGGGTCAGCGGGCGCAGCACCGTCCGGACCGCCCCGTCCAGGGCGTGCAGCGCGCGGCGGCTGGTGATCAGGACCGCGCAGCCCTCGGTCACCGGCAGCAGCGGGCGGACCTGGCGCTCGTCGGCCGCGTCGTCGAGGACGAGCAGCAGCCGCCGGTCCGCGATCCGGGTGCGGTAGGCCCGTACGCGTGCGTCGAGGCCGGACGGAAGCCGGTCGGGGTCCGCGCCCAGCAGCCGCAGCAGTTCGGCGAGCGCTTCCGCGGGGTCGAGCGGCGCCGGGCCGGAGCCGCGGAGGTCGAGATGGACCTGACCGTCGGGGTAGCGGTGCCGGACCCGGTGCGCGGCCCGCAGCGCCACGGCCGACTTGCCGACGCCGACCATGCCGGTCACGGCGTGCACGGCCGGCTCACCGCCGCGCGACCGGTGGTCGCTCAGGGCCGTGCTCAGCCGCGTCACCTCCTGGTCGCGGCCGACGACGTGGGACGGGTCGGGCGGCAGTTCGGCAGGTACGGGCACGGGTACGGGTGCCGGGACGGGGACAGGGACAGGGACGGGCCCGGACGCAGACGCGGAGGCGGAGGCGGAGGCAGCTGCGGGTGCGGGTGCGGACGCGGGGCCGGGGACGGAGGCAGGCGCGGGTGCGGGGGCGGCCGGGCCCCGGCCCTCGGGGAACGCGGCGGCGGAGAGCGGTACGGGGACGGACGCGCCGGGGACGGGCGCGCCGATGGTGGACGCGCCGGTGACGGACTCGGCGGCGGGCGAGGGGCGCGGCGGGCCGGGTGTGCGCGGTGGGCGGGGTTGCAGCGACGGGTGCCCGGTGAGCATCGCCTGGTGCAGCCGCTGGAGCTCGGCGCAGGGGTCCAGCCCCAGCTCCTCGGCGAGCGTGGCGCGGGCGGCCCGGTAGGCGGCGAGTGCGTCGGCCTGCCGGCCGGCCCGGTACAGCGCGGTCATCAGCTTGGCGCGCAGCCCCTCTCGCAGCGGGTGGGACGCGATCTCGGCGATGAGCTCGGGGATGAGCTCGGCATGCCGGCCGAGTTCCAGATCGGCGTCGAGCCGCCGTTCGAGGGCGACCAGACGTTCCTCCTCCAGCCGGTCGCGTTCGACGTCGACGAGCGGGTCGCAGACTCCGCCCAGCGCCTCGCCCCGCCAGCAGGCGAGGGCCTCGCGCAGGGTGTCGGCCGCGGTGCGCGGGTCGCCGGCCGCGAGCGCGGCGGCACCGCGCGCCGCCCGTTCCTGGAAGGCGAACAGGTCGACGTGGACGCCGTGCTCCGGCAGCCGGACGAGGTAGCCGGGGCGGCGGCGCTCCACGTCGACGCCGGGGAGCAGACGGCGCACCCGGGAGGCGTACGTGTGGATCTGGGCGGAGCAGGTGGCGGGCGGGCGGTCGCCCCACAGCAGCGCGGTGAGCTCGGTGTCGGCGACGACCCGGCCACGGGCGATCAGCAGGGCCGCCAGGACCGTGCGGGGCTTGGCGCCGCCCAGGTGGAGGGGTTCGCCGTCGCGCTGGGCCTCGACCGGCCCGAGCAGACGCAGGCGCAGGGCGCCCGTCGGGGCCGGGCTTCGCGGAGCGCCCGAGGCGTTCGGGCGGGGGCCGCCCGTCGGGGCCGGGCGGGGAGTGTGCGGCACGTCCCGGCGCGGGGATTCCGTCGTGGCCACGAGGTCACGGACCCCAGATGTTGCCGCCCTGGTTCCGCCGGCTCCGGCGGAGGCGGTGGCCCGGGGCGCCGGCGGCGGGCAATGAGGCGCGGGCGGTTCCGTACGGAAGGTTCATCGTGTCCCCCTGTGCTGCGCACGGGGCCGGTTCCGGCCCCGCGAAGCGGTCTCCCGAATTCCCGGCGCGGGCGGACCTCGTGTGGTCGTACGAGAGGCCGCCGTGAGGCCCCACCGTTCCGGCGGGGCCTCCTGACCGGTGCGAGCAACTTTGCGCGATGGCCAGAGCTTTGCCCAGGGTTGATCTCTGTCAGGGAGCTGCAATGGCAGGACACGGACAAGGTCCCGTGGCAGGACACGGACAAGGTCCCGGATCGGGGCCGGACGGCTGCTCCCCGCCACCGGCGGTCGCCCGCCTCGCGGCTCACCACGGGTTGCTCTCCTGGGCCAGCAGCTCCACCAGCATGGTCAGCGGGACGACGGATCCCCTCGTGAGGCGGGCCCGGCACCGTGACAGGACGTCGTCCGCGGCGCGCTCGGCGTCGGCCAGGGTGGGCTGGGACAGGAAGAGCACCGCCGCACCCGACTCCCACGGCTGGGCGTAGATGTGCGCCACCCGATGGCCGGGACGGACCGCCTCCCGCAGCGCGGCGCCGACGTCAGCGGTCCGCCGGCGGTACGAGGAATCGGAACCGCAACCGGGGCCGGTGCCGGAACCGGGGCCGGGGTCGGTGCCGTGACCGACGACGGGGCCGAGACCGTGATCCAGGCCGGGTTCGGGATCGGGGACGGGATCGGGGACGGGATCGGGGACAGGGACGGGGTGAAGATTCACCACATACATGAGGCCCGCCCTCCACTTGTCACGGTCATTTGCGTGGAACTCGTGTGAACTTTCGGCCATCGAATAAGGTGTTGGCTCACATCGGACGCGTCATCCGACCAGAGGGCCAGCGCGTGCGGACTGTGGGGCTTCTGCCTTTGGGGGAGGGATAGATGCTGCGTCAACTGGGACTTGGTCCGGACGAGGAAGCGGTGTACCGCGTCATGCTCGCGGACGGAACTGCGAGCATTTCCAGCCTCGTTGCCCAGTTGGGCTGGACCGAGGAGCGTTTTCGTGCAGCGCTGGACCGGCTGGCCGCGCTCTCGCTCGTACGCCCGTCGGCGGACGGCGGCCCGGGGCGGGCCGTCGACCCCGAGCTGGGGCTGACCGCCCTGCTGGTGAGCCAGGAGGAGGAGATCCTCGAACGGCAACGCCGGATCAGCGCGGGCCGTCTGGCCATGACCCGGATGCTGGCCGACATCCGCGCCTCGGGCGGGCAGACGGCCGACGAGGTGGAGAAGCTCCGGACCATGGACCGGATCCAATCGAAGATCGAGCACCTCGCGAGCACCTCCACCACCGAGGTCGCGGCCTTCGTGCCGGGCGGCGGGCAGAGCGCGGAGAACCTGGCGGCCGCCCGTCCGCTGGACCAGGCGGCCATCGACCGGGGCGTCCAGCTGCGCTACGTGTTCCTCGACAGCGCGACGAACTCGCCCGCCACCCGGGAGTACGTGAACTGGCTCGGGGAGCGCGGCGGGCAGGTGCGGACCGTGCCCCGGCTGCCGTCGCGGATGCTCATCTACGACAGACGCACGGCGATCGTGCCGGTGGACCCGACCGCCGCGGACCTGGGGGCCCTGGTGCTGCACGGCACGGGCGCCGTCGCCGCGCTGCTGGCCTTCTTCGAGAACACCTGGCAGCAGGCCCGTCCGCTGGGCGCGTCCGCGCCCCGCAGCGACGAGGATCCGCTCTCCCCGCCGGAGCGGGCGGTGCTCGAACTGCTCGGCCAGGGCATGACGGACGACTCCATCGCCCGCCAGCTGGGGGTGTCGGTGCGGACGACCCGGCGCATCACGGCCGACCTGATGCAGCGGCTGGGCGCCCGCAGCCGGTTCGAGGCGGGCGTGCTCGCCGCGGGGCGGGGCTGGCTCTGCGTCTAGGCCGGTCGGCCTGGGCCCTGTCTTGGAGCCGGTCCGGGCCGGGCCGGCCGGCTCCGTGTCCGGGCCGAGTTCCGTCCGGCCCGGACCGAGTTCCGTCCGGGGCGGGCCGAGTCCCGTTCGGCGCGGGGCCGGGGCCGCCCGGCCGGCGCACGGGCGGGGCGGACGTCCCGGGCCGGGCGGGGTCTTCGAGAAGCTGTGCAGGGCCGACACGGCGATCCCCCTCATTGTGCGACGTGCCCGCCCAGGGTGCCGTCAGCCCCTACACATCCTCTGCACCGGCCCGTTCTCCATGCCGGCCCGTTCTCCGCGCCGGTCAGCCCATCCGTACCGGCCCGTTCCCCGTACCGGCCCGTTCCCCGTACCGGCTCGTTCCCCGCGCCGGTCAGTCCTCCGCGCCGGTCAGCTGCAGGGCCGCGCGCCCGTCCCCCAGCCGGTCCCGGAACCAGTCGACGGTCTCGGCCAGCCCGTGCGCGGTGCTGAACCGCGGCCGCCACCCGAGGTCCTCCCGGGCCCTGGTGGTGTCCGGGCGGCGGACCGACGGATCGTCCACCGGCCTCGGCACCCGCACGACGTCGGAGGCCGAACCGGTCAGCTCGCGGATCCACTCGGCGAGCCGGAGCATGGAGATCTCCTCCTGGTTGCCGAGGTTGACCGGGCCGTCCAGCGAACACCCGGCCATCCGCACCAGGCCGTCGACCAGGTCGGAGACGTAGCACAGCGAACGGGTCTGCGAGCCGTCGCCGGCGACCGTGATCGGCTCCCCGGCGAGCGCCTGCCGGATGAAGGTGGGCACGGCACGGCCGTCATGGGCGCGCATGCGCGGCCCGTACGTGTTGAAGATGCGCACGATGCCGGTGTCCACGCCGTGGGTGCGCCGGTAGGCCATGGTCAGCGCCTCCGCGTACCGCTTCGCCTCGTCGTACACCGAGCGCGGCCCCACCGGGTTGACGTTGCCCCAGTAGCTCTCCGGCTGCGGATGCACCAGCGGGTCGCCGTACGTCTCCGAGGTGGAGGCGAGCACGAACCGGGCGCCCCGCTCGCGGGCGAGGTCCAGCAGCAGGCGGGTGCCCTCGGCCCCCACCCGCAGGGTCTCCAGCGGCAGTTCGAGATAGTCCACGGGTGACGCGGGCGAGGCCAGGTTCAGCACGGCCGCGACCTCGCCCTCCACGGCGAGCGGCCCCTCGCACACATCGGCCTCGACCAGCCGGAAGCCGTCCGTACCGACCAGATGGGCCACGTTCTGCGGGTCACCGGTGCTGAAGTTGTCGACGCAGACGACCCCCCAGCCGTCCGCGAGCAGCCGCTCGCACAGATGCGAGCCGAGAAACCCCGCCCCGCCGGCCACCACAGCTGTCCTGGCCATTCTCATTCCCTCCCTGGAATCGCGTCCCCGCCACCGGGTCCCCGTGATCGCGTCCCTGGACCGGTATCCCGGGAATCGCATGGCACGCCCGCACGGGAATGTCAGAAGTGATTCCCGGGGCACGTTGGAATGTGACAGGAAAGCAGCTGCCCCCGCAAGCGTGCGTTTCTCATGAGCCGCCCCCGTATGACGTCCTCACATCCGGTGTGAAGTTCTCATGCCCGGTGTGAGGGAGTCACATCCGGCGTGAATTCCTCAGCCGCGGTGTGCGTTCCTCATCCGGGGCCTCCCAGGGGTGTGTTGTTCACGCCCGATCGGTGAGCGGAACACTACCGGCGGCATCGGCCGCCCCCGCAGAATCGAGCCGTCAACAACAGCCGGAAACGGGCCGGGGCGAGAACTCGCCCAGGAATTCCGGCAGCGGCAACACGTAAGGAGTCGTACCCCATGTCGCAGCACGCCATCACCGCGGACAACGTGGAAGAACTGATCGCGAAGAACATCGCGGAGCGCTTCAGCGACGACCACGAGGTCCTCAAGCTCTCCCAGCACTTCCGCCGCGAGGGCTACGTCAAGCTCCCCGGGCTGGTCTCCGAGGAGGTCTTCGCCGCGGTCGCCGCCGAGACCCACCAGCTGATCGACACCCACCAGAAGCGCATCGACATCCGCCTCAAGGAGACCGGCGACTCGCCGCGCTACATGTCGACGGTCGGCCAGAAGGCGATCGCCTCGGACGGCTCGCTCGTCCCCGCCGTCTACGAGTCCCCCGCGCTCAAGGGCTTCCTGTCCCGCCTGGCCAAGGAGGAGGTGGTGGACTGCCCGTGGGACGAGGAGAAGTACATCATCACCCGCCAGCACCAGAAGGGCGACACCCACGGCTGGCACTGGGGCGACTTCAGCTTCACCGTCATCTGGCTGATCGAGGCGCCGTCCCTGGAGTACGGCGGCATGCTCCAGGCCATCCCGCACACCGACTGGAACAAGGACGACCCGCGGGTCGAGGAGTACCTCCAGGCGCACCCGATCCGCTCCTACGGGCACGCCAAGGGCGACCTGTACTTCCTGCGCTCGGACACCACCCTGCACCGCACGGTCCCGCTGAACGCGGACAAGACCCGCATCATCCTCAACACCTGCTGGGCCAGCAACGCCGATCTGTCGAAGACCGCCACGCACGAGACCATGAACGCGATGTTCGACTGAGCGGACGAAACACCAGGAGGCCGGGAAAAGAGAGATCAGCGAATGATGGCCAGGTTGCCTGCCACGCTTTCGATCACCGCGATGGTGCCCTGTTACAACGAGGAGGAGTGCATAGAGCAGGCATACCTGGAAATCAAGAAGGAGATATACCGGTACGAGGATTCCGAGATCCTCTTCATCGACGACGGCAGCACCGACCGCACTCTTGAGATCATCAAGCGAATCGCCGCGTCGGACCCGCGCGTCGCCTATCTCTCGTTCGCCCGGAACTTCGGCCTCGAATCCGCCTTCACCGCCGGATTCGCCTACGCGTCCAAGGAATGGACGGTCCAGCTCGACGCCGATCTCCAGTCGCCGCCGGCCGAACTCCACAAGCTGGCCCAGCGGGCCGTGGAGGGCGACTACGACGCGGTCTTCGCGGTCCGCAGGTCCCGCCAGGACCCCTGGTACCGGCGGCTCGGCACCCGGGGGCACCAGGCCATCGCCACCCGCATCCTCGGCATCGAACTGCCCGTCCACGCCTCGGTGTTCCGGGTGGTGCGCACCGCGGTGGCCCGCAAGGTCGCCGAGTGCGAGGTCAGCACCCCGTACTTCATCGCCACCCTGCCGCTGATCGGCGCCCGGTACACCACGGTGGAGACCGCGCACTCCGCGCGGAACGCGGGCCGGGGCAAGTGGTCGCTGGGCAAGCTGTTCCGGCACGCGACGGACCTGTTCGTCGGCTTCTCCTACCGGCCGCTCGCCCTCGTCTACTTCGCGGCGGCGGCGGCCGCGGCGGCCGCCGCGGCGCTCGCCCTCGGGCACGGCGGCGTGCCCCTCCTCGCCACGGCGTCGGTGATCCTGCACGCCGTCGGCATCGGCGCGCTGGCGCTGCTCGCCCGCTACCTGGTGCGCATCATGCGCGGCGGCGCCGGCCTGCCGCGCTACCAGATCCGCGAGGCCAGCTTCCCCGTACGGCCGCGCGACGACCTCTACGCGTACCAGAACGAGCCCACCGGCCGGGCGACGCCCGGACCGGTGCTGCAGACAGGGAATCTGCCATGACCAAGTCCCACATCCTCGTGCTCGGCGGGGGCGAGGACCAGCTGCCCGCCTACCACGAGGCCCGCCGCCTCGGCTACGGCGTGATCGGCGTCGACCAGCGCCCCGAGGCGCTCGGCGCCGCCGCCGCCGACCTGTTCCTGCGCATGACGACCCGGGCGCCGGAACGGATCGCCGCGATGGTGGGGCACCTCGACGTCGCGGCGGTCCTCTCGCCGGCCAGCGACGCGGCGCAGGAGTCGGTCGCCGAACTGAGCCGGCTCCTGAAGACCCCGCACCAGCCCGCCCCGGACGCCGTGCGGGCCTCCGTCGACAAGGGGTACTTCCACTCCGTCCTGGCGCGGCTCGGCCTGCCGGTGTACCGGCACGTCCAGTCCGACGACCCGGACGGGCTGCTGCGGGCCGCCGCCGCGCTGCCGATGCCCGTCATCGTCAAGCCGAGCGACTCCTCCGGCAGCAAGGGCGTCCAGGTCGTCGCCGACCCCGAGGCCCTGCCCGCGGCCCTCGACGAGGCGCGCCGCCACTCCTTCTCCGGACAGGTCATCGTCGAGGAGATGCTGCTGGGCCGGCACCTGTCCGCCGAGGCGTTCCTGCGGGGCGCCCGGCTCGGCACCGTCGCCGTCACCGAGCGCACCACCACCGGCGCCCCCCGGATGATCACCACCGGCCACACCGTGCCGGCCGAACTGGCGCCCGCCACCGAGATCCGGCTGCGCTCCCTGATCATGGACGTCTGCGGGGAGCTCGGGCACGTCGACGGCCCGGTCAACTTCGACTTCGTCGTCGACGACCACACCGACGAGATCCGCTTCATCGAGATGGGCGCCCGGCTCGGCGGCAACGGCATGCCGCTCCTGGTCCGGCACGCCTACGGCATCAACACCTACGAGGCGGCGCTGCGCCTCGCGCTGGGCCAGGACTTCGACCTGACCCCGCGTCACGACAAGAAGACCGCGCTGCGGATCCTCACCGGCGACACCGACGGCGTGCTGCGCGCCGTCGAGGGCGCCGACGCCGTCCGCGCCCTGCCGCAGACCGCCGAGCTCCAGATCTTCGCGAGCCCCGGCGACCGTGTGCACCGCTACACCCAGGCGGGCCACAAGCTCGGCTATCTGCTGCTGGTCGCCGACAGCCACGCCGAGCTCCGCGCGGCGCGCGCCCGGGCCGACGCCCTGCTCCGCTTCGACGTGGAACCCGACCCGCCCCGGGCCCCGCGCATCCCGCCCGTCAGCCCCGAACTCCTTACGGAGAAGACCCCGTGAACACCGTCCGGCGCAACGCGCCCTTCCTGATCCTCTTCGCGCTCGCCGGCGTCTTCGCGGGCGTCGTGTGGTTCGTCATGCCGCACGACCGCGAGGTCAAGAGCCTCGGCATCCTGCTGTTCAAGCTGGTGCCGTTCATCCTGGCCACCGAGGCCGTCGCCCAGCTCGACCCGGCCTGGGCCAGGCGGATCCACCTGCATCTGGCGATCCCGCTCTGCTTCCTCGTCTACTTCGTCTACTTCGTGCCGAAGATCTTCTTCGTCGCGGAGGTCCACCCCGAGCTGTACTACTACATCCTGACGCTGACGCCGTTCCTGGCGCTGAGCCTCGCGTTCTCGTTCCGCGTCGGCGGCGGCGCCGCCCATCTGGTGCGCCGGCTGTCCTACGCGATGATCCTGCTGATGCTCTCCGGCGTCGAGGACTTCGCCTACCTCACCGTCAACGACCACACCGACCCGCAGTGGCAGACCATCCCCGAGGTGTGGAACTGGGCCTCGCACATGACGGTCTTCCTCGGCCACGCCCCCAGCAAGTACGAGGCGTACGCCTTCATCGTCACCCACCTCGTGCTCGTCGTGTTCGTGCTGTTCGCCCCCACCCGCTGGTTCGCCCCGGTCGCCCGGATCTTCCGCCGCCCCGGCGCCCGGGTCCCCGAGGCCGGCTGACGGCCGCCGCGCCGGAGAAACCACGAGGAGACGACGATGTTCCTCCGAGAGGCCGCGTACGTGCCCGTCGCGTACGCCCGCCAGTACGGCACCCGGGGCGCGCTGCGCCGGCGTCAGCTGGCCCAGCTCAACCGGATGGTGGCGCACGCCCGCGCCCGGGTGCCGTACTACCGCGACGACCCGGCCTACCGCACCGGGCCGCTGCGCACCCTCGCCGAGGCGGCCCGGCTCCCCGTCCTGAACAAGGAGGTCCTGCGTGCCAGGCCCCTGGAGGACTTCCTCGCCGACGGGGCGCGGCCCGGCGCCCTGCCCACGTTCCGGACCAGCGGCTCCACCGGCCGCCGGGTGACCGTGGTGCACGACGACCGCAGCCACGACTACCACATGGCCGCGTGCGTGCGCCGGTTCCTGGCGACCCGCCGCTATCTGCCGACCGACCGGCTCTCGCACATCCGGCCCTTCGCGCCGCCGTCGCGCGGCTTCGAGAAGGCCAAGCTGTTCCGCCGCCATGTGCTGCTCACCGACCGGCCGATGGACGACATCAAGGCCGAGCTCCTCGCCGAGCGGCCGCAGGTGATCATCGGCTACCCGGTGCATCTGCGGGCCCTGCTGCGGGCGATGACCCCCGCCGAGCTGACCGTGCTGCGCCGCACCCTGCGGCTGGTCATGACCGAGTCGGAACTCCTCGTCGACGCCCACCGGGCCTTGTTCGAGCGGGAGTTCGGGGCGCCGGTGCGCGACGAGTACTCGGCGTTCGAGGTCCTCAACGTCTCCTACGAGTGCAGCCGCGGCCGGGCCCACCTCGCCGAGGACCGTCTGCTGGTGGAGATCCTCGACGAGGAGGGCCGGCCGCTGCCCGACGGCTCCGAGGGGCGGGTGGTGGTGACCGCGTTCATGGAGCGCGCGATGCCGCTGATCCGCTACGACCTCGGGGACGTCGGCCGGATCGAGACCCGGCCCTGCCCGTGCGGGCGGCGCTTCCGCACCCTGCGCCTGACCGTCGGCCGGGTCAACGACTCGGTGCTGCTGCCCACCGGGCGCCATCTCTACCCGGACACCTTCCTGCACCTGGCGGCGACCTTCCCCGGCATCGCCGAGTGCGGCGTCCACCAGGACCGCGCGGGCGCGGTGCGGCTCGACGTGGTCCCGGACGGGGCGATGGACGAGGACGCCTGGGCCGAGCTGTGCGCGGCGGTGACCCGGCGGCTGCACACCGCGGCCGAGTGCGCGTTCCCGCTCCGGGTCGTCCGGGCCGACCGCGTCGAGATCACCGCGGGCGGCAAGGGACGCTTCGTCACCTCCGAGGCGGTGGCACCCGGGCCGGTGCCGGCCGACACCCCGTGACCGCCGCCGCCCCGGCCCCGGCGCGGGACCGTGGGGCGGGCGGGCCCGCCTCGCGGCGGCCCACCGCCGGGCTGCTGGCCTCCCTGCTCGCCGGACGCGCCGCCTTCCGGCTCGCCCTGCTCGGGGCGAACACCGCGCTGCTCGCGAGCTGGGGGCAGGGCCCGTACGCACGGTACGCCGGGGCCATGGGCACCGCCCAGGTCCTCACCACCCTCACCTCCCTCGGCATCGAGAAGTCCGCCCTGAAGCTGGTGCCCCGGGCCCGCCGCACCGGCGGGCAGCTGATCACCGTCTTCCTGACCTCGGCCCTGGCCCTCACCGGCGCCGTCGTGCTCGGGCTGGGCTGCGCCGCGGCGTTCGTCCCGGCCGGCGACCACCGGCTGCCGGTGCTGCTGGCCGGCCTGTACGCCGCCCTGCTCGGCCTGAACACGGTCCTGGTCGGGCTCTGCCGGGCGCTGGGCCGCAACCGGGCCGACATCGCCAACTTCGCGGCCCTGTCGCTGATCGTCGTCGCCGGGACCGGCCTCACGGCCCTGCTCGGCTGGGGGCCGGCGGCCTTCATCGGCTGGATCCTCGGCGGAACGGCCCTGCTCGACCTGGCCCATCTGCCCGCGCTGTACCGGGCCGCAGCCCGGCCGGTGCGCCGCCGGGTCGCCGTGCCCGCGGTCACCACCTCGCTGCTGATGGCGTCCGGCGACGTGGCGGCCTCCGGCACGGTCAGCCTGCTCTTCACGCTGCTCGCCGCCTCCCGCCACCACGAGCAGAGCGGCCATCTGTATCTGATGGTGCTGGCCTCGTCGGTCCTGCTGAACGGTTTCGGCTATCTGCTGCGGCTCTTCCAGCCCCATGTGTCGCTGACCCTGCGCGCCGCGGCGGACGCCCGGCTCGACCGCCGGTTCCTCCGGCGGCTGCCGCGGGTCGCGGTGGCCGGAGCCCTGTGGACGGCGGCGGCGCTGGCGCTCACCCGGCACGCCGCGCAGGGCGGCCTGGTGTCGCCGCCGGTCGCCGTCCTGCTCCTGTACCTGCTGTGCGTGCCGCTGTTCTTCGCGGTCGGCAGCCTCAACTACCTGCTGGAGAACGCCACCACGCGCACCCTGCGGATCACCGCGGCCGGATCGGTGGCCGGGCTGCTGTGCGCGGTCCTGCTCGGCCTGGTGCTGGTGCCCGCGTACGGCGCGCTCGGCGCGGTCGCCGCGCTCGCGGCCGGGGAGATCGCCCACGTCCTGGCCGCCCGTCTCCTGCTGCGAACCGCCCCGGAACCGGCCGCCGCGCCCGCCCCGTGACCGCCGCCGCGCCCCGCGCGGACCCGACCCACCTGGAGCCCACCCGATGAACCATCCCCGGACCAGCCGCGGCCCCGCCGGAGACGGCCCGGCCGGCGGCCGCCCCGCCGACGGCGGCCCCGTCGGAGGAGACCCGGGCGGCGGCCGCCCGCCCTGGCGCGGCGTCGTCTACCCGCTGCTGATCTCCGCGCTCGCCCTGGGCGCGCTCTTCGCCGTGCTCGGCCTGGGCCTGGGCACCCCCGACGACCTCCCCGCGGGCGCCGCGGCGACGCCCCCGGCCGAGGCCGCCCAGGCCAGCGGGACGCTCCTGCGGGTGGTGGCCGCGCTGGCCGCGGTCGCCGCCGTCGCGGCGGCGGGCGGCGGGCTGGCCCGCCGGATCGGCCAGCCGCCGGTCGTCGGCGAGATCGCGGCCGGTCTGCTGCTGGGCCCGTCCTGCCTGGGCGCGTTCCTCCCGGCCTCGAAGGAGCTGTTCTTCCCGGACGCCGCCCAGCCGGTTCTGGGCCTGCTCGCCCAGGTCGGCCTCATCCTCTTCATGTTCTCCGTCGGCTCCGAGTTCGACGCCTCCCAGCTGCGCCGCAGCGGGCGCGTGGTGGGCGCGGTCAGCCAGGGCAGCATGATCATCCCGTTCGTGCTCGGGGTGCTGTCCTCCGGGCTGGTCTACCGGGAGTTCGCCGCCGGGCACGTGGGCTTCCTGCCGTTCGCGATCTTCCTGGGCACGGCGATGAGCATCACCGCGTTCCCGGTGCTGGCCCGGATCGTGCAGGAGTCCGGCCTGTCCCGCCACCCGCTGGGCACCATGGCGATGACCTGCGCCGCGGCCTGCGACGTCATCGCCTGGGGGGCGCTGGCGACCGCGATGGCCGTGGCCGGCGCGGGCAGCGTCTGGGGCGCCGGCGGCACGGTGCTGCTGGCCGCCGCGTTCGCCGCCGCGGTGCTGCTGCTGGGCCGCCCCCTGGTGCGGGCCGCCGAGCAGTGGTCGGACCGGGTCGGGCTGCCCGCCGCCGCCCGGCTCGTCGCCCTCCTGCTGCTGGTCTTCTCGCTGGCCCGGCTCACCGACCTGATCGGCGTGCACTCCATCTTCGGCGCGTTCCTCGCCGGGCTGCTGCTGCCGCACCGGGCGGGCAGCGCCCTGACCGCCGTGCAGGTCCGCGTCGACTCGCTCAACCGCCGGCTGCTGCTGCCGCTGTTCTTCCTGTCCGTCGGCATGACCGTCGACCTCACCCAGGTCAGCGGGCACCCCGGGCTGCTGTTGGCCGGAACGGTCGCGGTCGTCACCGCGGTCGCCGGCAAGCTCGCCGGAACCGCCGTCACCGCCCGCACCGCGGGCCTGTCCTGGCGTCACTCGCTCGGCCTCGGGGTGCTCCTCAACGCGCGCGGGGTCACCGAGATCGTGGTGCTCAGGGCCGGCCTCGACGCCGGGCTCATCAACCAGAACGCGTTCACCGTCCTGGTCGTCATGGCCGTCCTCACCACGGTGATGACCGGCCCCGCGCTCGGCCTGCTGAAGCTCACCGGCCGGACCGCGATCCCCGCTCCCCCGCACTCCGACCCCGTCCCCAGAGAGAAGGAACCCGTATGAACACCGCCAGCAGCACCGGCGCGGACACCGCCCCCGTCTCCCTCGTCACCGGCGGCGCGGGCTTCATCGGCTCCCATGTGGCGCGCGAACTCCTCGCCGCGGGCCACCGGGTGGTCGTCCTCGACGACCTCAGCGGCGGCGTGCGCGGCAACGTCCCCGCGGGCGCGGAGTTCCGCCACGGCAGCGTGTGCGACCCCGAGGTGGTGGACGCCGTGTTCGCCGCCCACCGCGTGGACTACGTCTTCCACCTGGCCGCGTACGCGGCCGAGGGCCTGAGCCACTTCATCAAGCGCTTCAACTACATGAACAACGTGGTCGGCAGCGTCAACCTCATCAACGCCGCCGTCAACGCGGGCTCGGTCAAGTGCTTCGTGTTCACCTCGTCCATCGCGGTCTACGGCGCGGGGCAGCTCCCGATGCGCGAGGAGCTGGTGCCGGCCCCCGAGGACCCGTACGGCATCGCCAAGTTCTCCGTCGAGCAGGAACTCCAGGTCACCCACCGGATGTTCGGCCTGCCCCACATCGTCTTCCGGCCGCACAACGTCTACGGCGAGTACCAGAACATCGGCGACCGCTACCGCAACGTCATCGGCATCTTCATGAACCAGGCGCTGCGCGGCGAGGAGTTCACGGTCTTCGGCGACGGGGAGCAGACCCGCGCGTTCAGCTACATCAAGGACGTGGCCCCGGCCATCGCCCGCTCGGTCCACGTCCCCGAGGCGTACAACGAGGTCTTCAACATCGGCGGCGACCGGGTCTACACGGTCAACCGCATCGCGGCGGCGGTCTGCGAGGCGATGGGGGTGGAGCTGCGCGTCAACCACCTCCCGGAGCGGGACGAGGTGCGCGACGCCTACGCCACCCATGAGAAGGCCCACAAGGTGTTCGGGGTCCCCGACGCCCCGGTGGAGCTGGAGGACGGCATCGGCCGCATGGCCCGCTGGGTGAAGGAGGTCGGCCCGCAGGAGCCGTCCGTCTTCTCCGGCATCGAGGTCGTCCGCAACCTCCCGCCGTCCTGGCGCGCCGCCCTGGAGGCCCGCCGCTCGATCTGAGCCGTACGGCCGGAAGGAGGCGGACACGGGGCGACGGCCGTGTCCGGTACGGGAGGGACCGTACCGGACACGGCCGTCGCCCTGGCTCCGCGCCTGCGGGACGGCCCTCAGGCCTCCGCCTCCGCCACTCCCGCCACCTTCACGATCTTGATCTTCCCGTTGCGCTCCGGCGCGATGAACGGCACCCGCTCGACCGTCACGTCGAACTCCGGCACCGCCTCCCGCACCGACTCCGCGATCCGGTCGACCACCGACGCGTCCGCGTCCGGCGACAGCACCACCGAGACGGTGACCTGGGCGGGCCGCCGCTGGACCAGCTGCATCCGGGCCACCTCCGGGAAGTCCTGCACCTTGAACGTGAGGAAGTCGGCGTAGAACTCCCGCCCGTCCGCGCCCCGGAAGCGGTCCTCGCTGCGCCCCTGCACCCGCAGCACCACCGGGGCCGCCCGCCCGCAGCCGCACTCGGCGGGGCCGATCGTCACCCGGTCCCCGAGCCGGTAGCGGATCAGCGGCATCGCCTCGCTGTGCAGCCGGGTCACCAGGATCTCGCCCTCCACCACCCGGCTCCCGTCGGCCAGGACCGTCGAACCGTCGTCCCGCTCCACCTCCACCACCACGTCCGCGCTCCGCAGATGCAGCGCGCCGCGTCGGCAGGTGCGGGCCACCGTGAACACCTCCACCGAGGCGTACACCTCGTGGCAGCGCGCCCCCAGACGCCCCAGCACCCGGGCCCGCGCGGTCGGCGTCAGCCGCTCGCCGCCGAACAGCACCCGGCGCACGCCGGTGTACCGCACCCCGCGCCGCTCCAGCTCGTCCACGATCGAGGCGATCACATGGGGGAAGCCCACCAGGAACGTCGGCCGGGCCGCCAGGAACGCCTCGACCTGCTCGTCCAGGGTGGCGCTGGTGTCGATGTGGAAGGAGCGCAGCACCCCGAACCGCTCCAGCGGGTGCCGCAGGAACGGCTTGACCCGGAAGTACGCCATCCGGTCCCACGGCCGCAGCCCGGACGCCAGCATGTCGTACAGGTACGAGGCGCGCAGATACCCCAGGTCGTGCTCGGAGTTGCGGACGGTGATGGGGATGCCGGACGAGCCGCTGGTGGTGCCCGGCTTGGTGTCGGCGGTGGTGAACCCGTCCGCGAGCAGCTCCTCGGCCGGGCAGGCGTGGAGGTCGGCGCGGTCCAGGACCGGCAGCGACGGCAGGTCCCGCGGGCCCCGGAACGCGGCCGCCGTCCCGGGGTCGATCAGCTCGCGGTAGCGCGGCACCCGCGCCTGCGCGTGCCGCACCAGCCGGACCAGCAGCCGCCGCTGTTCCTCGGCGATCCGCTCCGGGCCGGCCCGGTCGAGGCGCACGGTGCGCACCAGGTTGCGCAGCACCGGGCCCAGCTTCATCACGGGTGAGAGACCTGGGGTCATGACGTTCTCCGGACGATCGGCGCGCCGTGCTCGGGGCAGCGCCCCGGGCGGAACCGCTCCGCCCCCTCCGGGCGCGCGTGGACGAGGGTGGGGCGGCGCCTGCGCAGCAGGGTCAGCACGGTCGCGCCGCCGAGCAGACGGGCGTGCACCCGCCGGGTGTTGAGGTGCAGTTCCCCGCAGGAGGGGGGCACCGCCCCGAGACAGCCCAGCCACGGCTCGTACCAGAGCGAGCCGCCGGGCGGCGCGGACCCGGCCGCGTCGGCCAGACCGATCCGCGCCACCCGCACCTGGTCCGGGCGGCCCGGCGTCCCGGGGTCCCCGATCACCAGGGCGGGCCCCTCGGGGGCGGAGCCGGGCCGGGCGCCCGGTTCCGCGTACGGGTCGACGGGCGCGTCGGCGGCGAGCAGGACCCGCCAGGTGGAACCGTGGGCGCGCACCGGGTCGCGCAGCGCCCGCGCCACCTCGTACACGTCGAGGCCCCGGGTGCGGTGGCCGGCCAGCCGGAGCGCCTCGTACAGCTCGGCGGTGCGCTCGGCGGCCGGCCGGCCCGGCGCGCGGCGGGCGGGCGGCGCCTCGCCCAGCGGCATCAGCAGGTGCCGCCGTTCGTGCGCCTCCGCGCGGGTCAGCGGTGGCAGTGCGCCGGTGGCGGCGTACCGCTCCCGGTAGTGCGGGACCGTGCCGAGGGCGCGGCGCACGGTCCGGGAGTACGGGTGGAGCGGGGACGGGTGCTGGGATCCGCCGGTCATGTCAGCAGTGGGTGTTCTGGTCGTGGACGAGCAGCCACCGGCCGTCCGTGCGGGCGAAGACCAGGCTGAGCAGGTAGTCGAGCCGGTAGGGCCTGCCGTCCTGGTCGAGGTCGCGGTAGTCGACGCGGAGCACGGCGACCGCGGTGTCCCGGTGCACGCGGGTGCTGGTCAGTTCCGTCTCCATGGTCCAGTCGGGGTCCTGGAACCAGCCCCGGTGGAAGGCCCGGACCTCCTCGGCGCCGGTCACCGTCCTCCCGTTGGGCAGGATGTAGACCGCCTCGTCGTGGACGGTGTCCAGATACGCGTCCAGGTCTCGGGCGGCGATGGCGGCCAGGTGGCGGTCGAGGGCGGTGGTGAACTCCATGCGGGGTCCTGCTTTCTCGTTCTCGGCGGTGTGCCGGTCTCGGTGCCGGTCTCGGTGTCCCGCCGCGGGCCGGCGCCCGCGGGGGCGGGCCCGTGCGGCGGGGGTCGTGGGGCGGGGTCGTGCGGCCGGGTCGTGGGGCCGGGTGGTGGGGCCGGGTGGTGGGGCCGGGTGGTGGGGCGGGGTCGTGGGGTGTTCCGGGTGCCGGGAGGGCCCCGGCGGGGCGTTCGGCCCGCGGGGCTCAGAACGGGACGGCGACCGCGTGCCTCGGCACCGCGTCGGCCCCGAAGGACGCCTTGAGGTCGCGCATTCCGGGCCCCAGCTGTATCGCGGGCGTCCCGGTGCGGATCATCCGGTCGATCTCCCGCAGATACAGGTCCAGGTAGAGGTCGCGGGTGCCGTCCGAGCCGGTCACCGTGGTGGCCCAGCCGCCCGGCACGTCCAGCACCAGGTCGAACGAGAGCAGCCGGCCCGACGCGCGTTCCCGGTGGGTGAAGTAGGCGGCCCCGGCGTGGGAGTTGAGCCGCTCGAACCAGACGGGCAGCAGGGGCGCGGCCGTGCCGGGGCGGCGGGTGTGCTTCATCCGGGTCAGCTGGTCGAGGCGGCTGGCCCGGACCGGGTCGACGGCCGTCTCATGGGCCGCGGTCAGCCCGGGGTCGCCGCCGATCCGCTCGTGGAGGGCGGCCAGCCGGCGCCGCCGGGTGCGCGGCAGACCGGCGAAGTAGGCGTCCATCGAGTCCCACCGGTTGTGCAGCACCGAACAGGGGGCGGTCGACCGGCGCACCGTGAACAGGCCCCGGATCTCGTCGAGTTCGTCCCGTTCCACGTCCAGGTGCAGCACGCCCAGGCAGCCCGCGCCCAGGCGTCGGCGCAGCGCCCGTCCGAAGGCGCGCAGCGCGGCGGCCCGGGCGGCGGGGTCCAGCCCCGCCGCGTAGGTCCGGCCCCGGCTGAAGCTGTTCGGCAGATGCGTCTGGAACCAGCCGGGGAGCCGGGGCCGGCCCGGCGCGGCGAACCGGCGGGCCGGGGACAGCAGCCCGAGGTGCCCGCAGAACGCGCCCACCGGTTCGCCGCGGTCGCGGACCAGGCCCGCGCGCAGCGGCCGGCGGCTGCCCCACGCGGCCGCCTCCAGCAACGGCTCCTCCCACAGGGCGCAGCCGTTCACGGACCGGACGAAGTCGTCCCAGCCGTCGGGGGCGGGTTCCTCGCCGGGGGTGAAGATCTCAGCCCGCATGCGGCACGGCCTCCTGGAGCACGGGGTCGGGGCGGTCGGACGGCCGCTCCAGCAGCGGGCGGCGGCCGTGGTCGCGGTACGCGGCCAGCGCGTCGGCGAGCACGGCGGGGCCCAGGGCGTCGGCGAGGGTGTCGAGCCGCGGGCCGTGGGCCGTGCCGAACAGCGCCCCGTAGATCTCCCGGAAGTCCTCCCGGGTGCGGGCGCGGGCGGCCCGGGGCGCGCCGGGTCCGTCGTGGGCGCGCAGCCCGTCGAGGAGCGCGTCGAGGGCCGTGCCCGGGGCGGGCGAGCCCGGGGCCGCGGGGGCCGCGCGCCGGGGGTGCGCCGGGCCCGTGCGGGAGTCGGCGGGGGCGCCCCAGTAGCGGTGGCGGCCGTGGGTGTTCAGCCAGTTCCGCGCGTGCCGCACCCGTTCGGCCAGCGGTTCGCCCGCCGCCCGCGGGTGCAGGCGTTCCAGCCGGCGCAGCGCCGGGGCGGCCCGGCCGCCGTGCGCGTAGAGCGCGCCGACCACCGTCCGCATCCGGGGCAGCGCGGCGCGGGCCGCCGGGTCCTCGTCGCCGAGCAGGTCCCAGAGCGCGCGCTCCCGCTCCCGGTGCGGCACCGCGCGCACGAACCGGTCGAAGGCGTCGTACGCGCCGAAGAACGCGCCGGGACCGAGGCCGAGCCGGAAGTCGGACAGGCAGTTGCCCCGGGCGTAGAGCCAGAGCACCAGCACCGGCGGGTACACCGCCAGCAGGTCCCGGACGTACGGGCCGCCGCCGCGCGAGCCGGACACCTTGCCGCCGCCGCGCTCGCCGCGCACCAGCCCGTAGGGCACGATGACCGGCTGCGGGCGGCGCAGATAGCGGTCGTACACCGGCCGGGTGCGGTCCATGGTGCTGCCCGCGCTGCAGTGGTCCTGGCCCGCGGGCTCGCAGTCGATGTCCTCGTGGGCGACCCGCAGGGCCCAGTCCAGCGCCCACGACGGTTTGACGACGGCCGGGTCGCGCGCGGTGAGCCCGGCGCCGCAGGACAGGCAGCGGTAGCGGGCGGCCGCCGCGTCCAGCTCGTGGATCTCGGTGTCGTTGCGGCCGCACTGGAGGCAGTACACGGCGAACAGGTCGCGCCCGTCGTCCCTGCCGAGCAGGCGCGCCAGCCGTCCGGCGTCGCGCTGGAACCGCCGCTGGCGCTCCTGGTACTCGCCCGAGCGGTAGCGCTCGTACTGGTAGTGGGTCTGCCAGGGGGAGTCCGGCGGGGTGCGGCCGTCCTCGTCGGCCTCGTCCGGCAGGATGCCCACGGCCCGCAGCTCCGCGAGGTACGCCCGGCAGATCCGGGTGGCCCGCTCCCGGTGCACGGCCAGCGGCCGTCCGCCGTGCCCGGCGAGTTCCGGGTCGCGGGCGGCCTGGCTCGCCCGCACCGGGTCGTAGTCGTCGAAGCTCAGCAGGATCGCGGAGCGGCGGCCCATCCCCGCGAGCGCCCGGTGGACCAGATGCGCGCAGACCGTGTCCCGGAAGTTCCCGATGTGGAAGTAGCCGGTCGGGGACATGCTGGTCTGGATCAGGATGCGGTGGTGCGGGGGGTGCCGGTCGGCGAGCCGCCGGGCGTAGTCGAGCGCCCAGTGCGCGGCGGCCCGGTCCTGTGCGTGCAGGCCGCCGCCGGGCGTGCCCGCCGCGGCCCCCGCCCGCGCCCGCGCGCGTCGTGTCATTGGCATGACGGCAGTACAGCGCGGGGCCCGATGAAGGCCCTATACGCGGCCGTGCCCGGCCCGGAAGCCGTATCCGGCCCGGCGGTCGCGCATGGCTCGGCGGTCGCGTCACGACACAGCCGCGTACGGCGGGGCGGTCGCGTACGGCCCGGCGGTCGTAGACGGCCCGGCGGTCGTAGACGGCCCGGCGGTCGCGTCACGGCACAGCCGCGTACGGCGGGACAGCCGCGTACGGCGGGACAGCCGCGTACGGCGGGGCAGTCGCACACGGCGGGGCAGCCGCGTACGGCCGGGGCGGTCGCGTACGGCGCGGCAGGTCCCCGGGCCGGGACGGCGAACCGCTCCCCCGGCGGGCCAGTTCCGCCCCACGTCCGTCGCGGCCGGCCGGGGCCGCCCCACGTCCATCCCGGCGGGCCAGTTCCGCCCCACGTCCGTCCCGGCCGGCCGGGGCCGCCCCGCGTCCGTCGCGGCGGGCCGGGCCGTCGGTCAGGCCAGCCAGCCGTTCTCGCCGGCGATCCGCAGCGCGTCGACCCGGTTGCGCGCGCCGAGCTTGTTCACGATGGTCGTGAGGTAGTTGCGCACCGTCCCCACCGACAGGTTCGTGGCCGTCGCGATCTGCGCGGCCTCCGCGCCCCCGGCGACCCGGCCCAGCACCTCGATCTCCCTCGGGGTGAGCGGGTTGTCCCCGATCTCCCAGGCGGCCATGGCCAGTTCGGGGTCGATGATGCGCCGCCCGGCCCCCACCTTGCGGACCGCGTCGACCAGTTCGTCGGGCGAGGAGTCCTTCGGCAGGAACCCGCCGACCTGCGCCTCCAGGGCCCGCCACAGCCTGCCCGGCTGCGGCATGCCGGTGAGGATCAACGTGCGGCACTCCGGCGCCTGCTCCCGGAGTCTGGCCGCGGCGGCGATCCCGTCCATGCCCGGCATCCCGATGTCCAGGAGCGCGGTGTCGGCGCCCGTGCGGATCACCGCCGGGACCACCTCGTCGCCGCTGCCCACCTGGGCCACCACCTCCAGGTCCGGCTCCAGATCCAGCAGCGCGGCCAGCGCCACCCGTATCACGTGCATGTCCTCGGCCAGCACGATCCGCTGCATGCGTCCCCCTGTCTCCCCCTCGGCACGGCGGCCGTTCGCCGTTCTGTGTACCAGGGAACGCGGCGGGCCCGCCCGACGCGTATAGCCCGGTGATAGCGGCCTCGGCGAGGCTTCCCGGCAGCAGGAGCAGCCGACGACGACAGAGCGGGGTCCGCCGTGCCACAGCCGCCGATCACCTCACCCGCGCCCGCCCCTTCGGCGGGTCCCGGCCGCGCGCCGCGCGACCGCGCCGCCGCCGGCTCTCCGGACCCCGGCGGCCCGCCCACCGGTCTGTCCGCCGACGAGCGGCGCCGGATCGTGGTGGGGGAACGGGTGCGCTTCGCCCGCGATCTGCACGACCTGGTCGGACCTCGGCTGTCGGCGGTCATCCTCCAGTGCGAGCTGGCGGACCGGCTCCTCGACGGCCGGCCGGACACCGCTCACGACCAACTCGCCCAGGCGCTGCGGGGGATGCGCCGGATCCTCGACGAGGTGCGCACGGTCGCGCACGGCTACCACTGCCTGTCCCTGGACACGGAGATCGAGTCGGCCCGCGGACTCCTGGAGTCCGCGGGCGTCCGCACCGAGACCGCGCTGCCGCGCGCCGCGCTCCCCGCGCCGCTCCAGACGGTCCTGGCCACGGTGGTGCGCGAGGCCACCGCCAATGTGCTCCGGCACAGCGACGCCCGTACCTGCGCGCTGCTGGTCGAGACGGGCCCGGAGTCCGTCCGGCTGACCGTCGCCAACGACGGCGTCCCCGCCGCCGACGCGACCAGCCCCGCCACGGACGCGAACGGGCCCGCCGCGGACACGAACGGCCGCGCCGCCGACGCGAACGGCGCCGCCGCGGACGCGAACAGCCCCGCCACCGACGCGGCCGGCCCCGCCATCGGTCCGGCCGGGCCCGCCGCCCCCGGCATCGGCCTGCGCAGCCTCGCCGAGCGGGTCGCCGCCGCCGGGGGCCGCCTCGTCCACGGCGCCGGCCGCCCCGGGCAGCACGTCCTGGAGGTCCGCTTCCCCCTGAGGCCCGCGCCCGCGCCCGGTCCCCCGGGTCCCGTGCCCCGTACGTGACCGAGCCCACCTCCCGCCGCGTCCGAACTCCCGCGACAATGAACCCGTGATCAGTTCGCCGCCACGGAGCACCCACCGACGCGCCGAGCACGCGGCGACGCCGTACGTCGACCTGTCGCGCGCCGAGTGGAGCGCCCTGCGCGACCGGACGCCGCTGCCGCTGAGCGCCGAGGAGGTGGAGCGGCTGCGCGGGCTCGGGGACGTCATCGACCTCGACGAGGTCCGGGACGTCTATCTGCCGCTCTCCCGGCTGCTCAACCTGTATGTCCAGGCCACCTCCGGGCTGCGCGGCGCGCTGAACACCTTCCTCGGGGACGCGGGCAACGGGCACGGCGAGCAGCGCGGCACCCCGTTCGTCATAGGGGTCGCGGGCAGTGTCGCGGTCGGCAAGTCCACCACCGCCCGCCTCCTCCAGG
This sequence comes from Streptomyces tyrfis, assembly GCF_037034285.1. NCBI lineage: Bacteria > Bacillati > Actinomycetota > Actinomycetes > Kitasatosporales > Streptomycetaceae > Streptomyces > Streptomyces tyrfis. Next base: position 76,986 of record NZ_JBAGJZ010000008.1, read on the forward strand.
CGCTGCTGGCCCGCTGGCCCGAGCACCCCCGGGTGGAACTCGTCACCACGGACGGCTTCCTGCTGCCGATGAAGGAGCTGAAGGCGCGCGGGCTGATGTCGCGCAAGGGGTTCCCCGAGTCGTACGACCGCCGGGCGCTGACCCGGTTCGTGGCGGACATCAAGGCGGGCAAGGACGAGGTGACGGCCCCCGTCTACTCGCACCTGATCTACGACATCGTGCCCGGCGAGCGGCTCACCGTGCGCCGCCCCGACATCCTGATCGTCGAGGGGCTGAACGTGCTCCAGCCCGCGCTGCCCGGCAAGGACGGCCGGACCAGGATCGGGCTCGCGGACTACTTCGACTTCAGCGTGTACGTGGACGCGCGCCCCGAGGACATCGAGAGCTGGTACCTCGACCGGTTCCGCAAGCTGCGCGCGACGGCGTTCCAGGACCCGTCCTCGTACTTCCGCAGGTACACCCAGGTCTCCGAGGAGGAGGCCATGGAGTACGCCGCCACGATGTGGCGGACCGTCAACCGGCCCAACCTGGTGGAGAACGTCGCGCCCACCCGGAGCCGTGCCACCCTGGTGCTGCGCAAGGGACCGGACCACAAGGTCCGGCGGCTGTCCCTGCGCAAACTCTGACCGGCCGTCGCCCGGCTCCTGTTCGGCGTCCGCCCGTGCCGCCCCGCGCCCCGTCTTCTCTCCCCCGGCCCCGTCCCCCGCTCGCCGTCCGCCCCATCGAGGAGCCCTTCGCGTGCTGCATCTGCGCCTGATCGTCCCGGCCGACCGTACGGACGAGGTGGTGAGCCTGGTGGAGGGCACCGCCGGCACCGCCCATCTCGTGGTGCTGCCCGGGGTGGCCCGCGACCCGGTGGGCGACGTGGTGATGTGCGACGTGGCGCGCGAGGCGGGCGACGACCTGATCGCCGCGCTGCGCGGGCTCGGGATCGACGAGCAGGGGTCGATCAGCATGGAGAACCTCGACCTCACCCTCTCCGCGCGCGCCGAGCGGGCGGAGGAGGAGGCGCCGGGCGAGGGCGCGGACGCGGTGCTGTGGGAGGAGCTGACGGAGGCGACCAGCGAGGAGTCCACGTTCAGCGTCACCTATGTGGCGTTCCTCGCCGTCGCGTCGATGCTCGCGGCCTGCGGTGTGATGCTCGACAACGCGATCCTGATCGTGGGCGCGATGGCGGTCGGCCCGGAGTTCGGGCCGCTGGCCGGGATCTCCACGGCCCTCGTGCAGCGCGCTCCCCGTCTCGCGCTGCGCTCGCTGTGGGCGCTGATCGGCGGGTTCGCCGCGGCGATGGTGCTGACCGCCGGGTTCGCCTGGCTGATGGACGCCTTCGGGCTGTTCGACCGGTCGATGATCGAGGCCGGTCGGCCGAACACGGCGTTCATCTGGAAGCCGGACGCGCTGTCGTTCGTGGTGGCGTTCCTGGCCGGGGTCGCCGGGACGCTCTCGCTCACCTCGGCGAAGTCCGGGGCGCTGATCGGGGTCGCCATCTCCGTGACGACCGTGCCGGCCGGGGCCAACGCGGCGGTGGCGTTCAGCTACGGCGACTACGGCCAGATGTGGGGGTCGGCCGCCCAACTGCTGGCGAACCTGGGCGGGATCGTGGTCGCGGGGGTGCTGACCCTGCTGCTCCAGAAGGCGCTGTGGGCGGCCCACCGCCGCCGGACGGGCCGTGGCGCGGCCCGTCCGTCCGGCAGCCGGCGCTGAGCCCCCGCGACCGGGCGGGCACGGCTCGCTCGCGCGCACCCGCCCGGTCGCGGACCGGGGATCAGCCCAGCGCCGACTTCACCACGTCGGCCAGGCGCCCGGCGACCGACCGCGCCTGCTCGATGTCGGCGGCCTCGACCATGACCCGCACCAGCGGCTCCGTGCCCGACTGGCGCAGCAGCACGCGTCCGGTGGAGCCCAGCTCGCGCTCGGCCTCGGCGACGGCGGCGGCGACCTCCGGGGAGGTGCTCACCCGGGACTTGTCGACGTCCGGGACGTTGATCAGCAGCTGCGGCAGTCGCCGCATCACGCCCGCCAGGTCGGCCAGGGTGCGGCCGGTCGCCGCGACCCGGGCCGCCAGCAACAGGCCGGTCAGCGTGCCGTCGCCGGTGGTGGCGTGGTCAAGGACGATGACATGGCCGGACTGCTCGCCGCCCAGGGCATACCCCTCGGCCTTCATCGACTCCAGCACATAGCGGTCGCCGACGGCGGTCTGGACGAGCCGGATGCCCTCCCGCTCCATGGCCGTCTTGAAGCCGAGGTTGGACATGACCGTGCCGACCACGGTGTCCTTGGTCAGCTTCCCGGCCTCGCGCAGGGCGAGCGCGAGCACGGCCAGGATCTGGTCGCCGTCGACCTCCTCGCCCGAGCCGTCCACCGCGAGGCAGCGGTCGGCGTCGCCGTCGTGCGCGATGCCGAGGTCGGCGCCGTGCTCGACGACGGCGGCCTTCAGCAGCTCCAGATGGGTGGAGCCGCAGCCGTCGTTGATGTTCAGGCCGTCCGGGTCGGCGCCGATCGTGACGACCTCGGCCCCGGCCCGGGTGAACGCCTCGGGCGAGACCCGGGAGGCCGCGCCGTGCGCCTCGTCGAGGACGACCTTCAGCCCGTCGAGCCGGTTCGGCAGGACGCCGACCAGGTGGTCCACGTACCGGTCGAGGCCCTCGGCGTAGTCGGTGACCCGGCCCACCCCGGCGCCCGTCGGGCGGGTCCACGGCTCACCGGTGCGGTGCTGCTCGTAGACCGCCTCGATCCGGTCCTCCAGCTCGTCCGCGAGCTTGTGCCCGCCGCGCGCGAAGAACTTGACGCCGTTGTCCGGCATGGCGTTGTGGCTGGCGGACAGCATCACCCCGAGGTCGGCGCCCAGCGCCCCGGTCAGGTGCGCCACGGCGGGGGTGGGCAGCACTCCGACCCGCAGCACGTCCACGCCCGCGCTGGCGAGCCCGGCGACGACGGCGGCCTCCAGGAACTCCCCGGACGCCCGTGGGTCGCGCCCCACCACGGCGGTCGGCCGATGCCCCTCGAAGGTGCCCGCCTCGGCGAGCACATGCGCCGCAGCGACCGACAGACCGAGCGCGAGCTCGGCCGTCAGATCCGCGTTGGCGACACCGCGCACACCGTCCGTGCCGAAGAGTCGTCCCACTGGTGTCCTCCGAAGATGCTTCGAAACCGCACAACAAACCAAGACAAACCAAAGCAAAGCAATACAGCCGCCCCCCGCGCACCGCGCGGTGCGGCGGACGCCGGGCACCCCACGGAGGCCGACGTCCGAAGCACCGCGCCGGAAGGCGTGCGGACTCCCGGGGCCGCCGGGGCCCCATAGCCGCACGATCAAGCGTATGAACGTCTTATGCCGTTATACGCCCAGGGGTGCCGATAGACGAACGCCCCGGTCGGCACGAGGTGTGCTGACCGGGGCGGACGTACAGAGCTGCTGCGCAGCAGGCGGATTAGCGCTTGCTGTACTGCGGCGCCTTGCGGGCCTTCTTGAGACCGGCCTTCTTGCGCTCGACCGCACGGTCGTCGCGGGAGAGGAAACCGGCCTTCTTCAGGGTCGGACGGTTGTTGTCCACGTCCGCCTCGTTCAGCGCACGGGCCACGCCGAGGCGCAGGGCGCCGGCCTGACCCGAGATGCCGCCGCCCGAGATGCGGGCGATGACGTCGTAGCGGTCGTCGAGCTCGAGCACCTTGAAGGGCTCGTTGACTTCCTGCTGGTGCACCTTGTTGGGGAAGTAGTCCTCAAGGGTGCGCCCGTTGATCTTCCACTTGCCGGTGCCCGGAACAATCCGGACGCGGGCGATGGCGTTCTTCCGACGGCCGAGGCCGGCGGCGGGCTGCGGGTCGCCGAAGCGGGAGGCCAGCGACTCGCTGGTGTACTCGCCCTCGACGGGAACCTCGGACTCGAAGGTGGTCACCTCGGCGAAAACCTCTTCGCCCTCGACCGGGTTCTCAACAGTGGTCTCGGCCACGATTCTCCTCAGATCTTTCTCTTGGTCTTAGGGGGAGGCCGGAACTACTGCGCGACCTGGGTGATCTCGAACGGGACCGGCTGCTGAGCAGCGTGCGGGTGCTGGTCGCCCGCGTAGACCTTGAGCTTCGAGAGCACCTGACGGCCCAGGCTGTTCTTGGGGATCATGCCCTTGATGGCCTTCTCGACGGCCTTCTCGGGGTTCTTCGCGAGGAGCTCGTCGTAACGGACCGAGCGGAGACCACCCGGGAACCCGGAGTGGCGGTAGGCCATCTTCTGGGTCTTCTTGTTGCCGGACAGGTGAACCTTGTCCGCGTTGATGATGATGACGAAGTCGCCCATGTCCATGTGGGGGGCGTAGGTCGCCTTGTGCTTGCCGCGGAGGAGGTTCGCGGCCGTGGAGGCCAGACGTCCCAGGACGACGTCCTGCGCGTCGATGATGTGCCACTGGCGCGTCACATCGCCGGGCTTGGGGCTGTACGTACGCACGGTCGTAGCCTTCGCTTCTTCAGTGAGTGGGTCCTGACAAGGCCACCACGGCCGATCACACCAGCCCTGGCGGAACACGGGGACGCAAACCGAGTGCCTGCCGCTGGTCATCGGCCCGGTGGACCGGCGTAAGGGCCCCTCGCGTGAGAACGACCAAGCCAATACGCATAACAAACCAGGAGCCTACCGCCGACCCCCCGTGCGAGTCAAAATCCCCCGCACGGGCCCCCGACCGGCCAGGATCGCGCGGGCGCGGCCGGCCCGCCCGGCGGGGCCGGCCGGAGGTCCGCGGCGACGGCCCGCGCCCCCGGCCCCCGTCGGACCCCCGCCGGCCCCTCACCGCGCCCGGCGAAAGAGGCGCGGGCCGGGCGCTCAGCGCGCCCGCTCGACCCTCCGCTCGTCCCAGACCGGCTCCTTCGACTCCCGCACGACGCCGTCCGAGCCGAACACCAGATACCGGTCGAAGGACTTCGCGAACCACCGGTCGTGGGTGACGGCCAGCACCGTCCCCTCGTACGCCTCCAGGCCGTCCTGGAGGGCCTGGGCCGACTCCAGGTCCAGGTTGTCCGTCGGCTCGTCCAGCAGCAGCGCGGTCGTCCCGGCCAGCTCCAGCAGCAGGATCTGGAACCGGGCCTGCTGCCCGCCGGACAGCTTCTCGAACGGCTGGTCGCCCTGCCGCTCCAGCTCGTAGCGGCGCAGCACCGACATCGCCCCGCCCCGGTCCCTGGCGTGTTCCTTCCACAGGATCTCGACGAGGGTGTGCCCCAGCAGCTCCGGATGGGCGTGGGTCTGCGCGAAGTGCCCCGGCACCACCCGGGCCCCGAGCTTCCAGGCGCCCGTGTGCGCGACCGGCTCGCCCGCGAGCAGCCGCAGGAAGTGCGACTTCCCGGAGCCGTTCGAGCCGAGGACCGCGACCCGCTCGCCGTAGAACACCTCCAGGTCGAACGGCTTCATCAGCCCGGTCAGCTCCAGGCCCTCGCAGGTCACCGCCCGCACCCCGGTCCGTCCGCCGCGCAGCCGCATCCTGATGTCCTGCTCGCGCGGCGGCTCCGGCGGCGGGCCCGCCTCCTCGAACTTCTTGAACCGGGTCTGCATGGCCCGGTAGCGGGACGCCATGTCGGGGCTGTTCGCCGCCTGCTGCCGCAGCCGCAGGACCAGCGCCTTCAGCCGCGCGTGCTCCTCCTCCCAGCGCCGCATCAGCTCCTCGAACCGGGCGAACCGGTCCCTGCGGGCCTGGTGGTACGTGTCGAAGCCGCCGCCGTGCACCCAGACGTCGCTGCCCGCCGGGCTCGGCTCCACGCTGACGATCTTCTCGGCGGCGCGGGAGAGCAGCTCCCGGTCGTGGGAGACGAAGAGGACCGTCTTGCGGGTCTCCTTCAGCCGCTCCTCCAGCCACCGCTTGCCGGGGACGTCGAGGTAGTTGTCCGGCTCGTCGAGCAGCAGCACCTCGTCCGGCCCGCGCAGCAGCGCCTCCAGCACCAGCCGCTTCTGCTCGCCGCCGGACAGCGTGCGGACCTCGCGCCACCGCGCCTTCTCGTACGGGACGCCGAGCGCGGCCGTGGTGCAGATGTCCCACATGGTCTCGGCCTCGTAGCCGCGGGCCTCGGCCCAGTCGCTCAGCGCCTGCGCGTACGCCATCTGCGCGGCCTCGTCGTCGGCCTCCAGGATCCGCTCCTCGGCCCGGTCCACGGCCAGGGCGGCCTCCCTGATCCGGGGCTGGGCCACGGACACCAGCAGGTCCCGGACCGTGCGCTCGTCCCGCACCGAGCCCACGAACTGCGGCATCACGCCGAGCCCGCCGCTCACCGAGACGGAACCGCCGTGCGGCCGGAGCTCCCCCGCGAGCAGCCTCAGCAGGGTCGTCTTCCCGGCGCCGTTGGCCCCCACCAGGGCGACCACGGCCCCGTCCGCCACCCGGAACGAAGCGTCGCCGAGCAGCACCCGCCCGTCCGGTAGGTAGTACTCCAGATGGCCCGCTTCGAGATGTCCCATGCGCGCCATTGTCACGGCACGCGCGCATCGGCCCAAACGGATTATCTTCCGGCCCCGCCGCGCCCGGACGCACCGCATTAGGATGCGCCGCATGAGCTATGGGCAAGGGGGGCCCTCGTGGGGGCCCGGGGGCACGCCGACTCCGGACTGGGCGGCGCTCGCCGAGGCGTCCTCGGCGCGCAACCGCCGCAAGAAGTGGCTGCTGATCGGCGGCGGGGCGCTCGCCACCGCCGCGGTGGGCGCGATCGTGGCCACCGCCGTCATCGCGAGCGGCAAGGGCGACGCCGACGCCCCCGGCCGGAACGCGAGCCGCCTCCCGGCGCCGGACGAGCTGCCCGACGAGACCACCGGGCCCGAGCCGTCCTTCTCCTCGGTGGCGCCGCCGCCCCCGCCGGACCCGAAGGACTACATATCCGACGCCAGGAAGGACAAGGCGCCGATCACCGTCGAGGCGTTCTTCCCCGGCAGAAAGCTGACGATGGGCGACCGCGTCTACGTCAAGGGCGCCACCCACCGCACGGAGAACTGCGCCGCCCCCACCAAGAGCGGACTGGGCCAGGTCCTCGCCGCCAACGGCTGCGAGCAGCTCATCCGGGCCACGTACGGCAAGGACGGCGTCGCCGTCACCGTCGGCATCGCCGTCTTCCCCACCGAGGCCCGCGCCCGGCGCGCGGCGCAGCAGTCCACGGGCGGCGTCGCCGCGCTCACCGGCTCCGGTGTGCCGGCCTTCTGCTCCACCGGGACGGTCTGCCGCCGCACCGCCAACTCCTACGGCCGCTATGCCTACTTCTCCCTCACCGGGTTCACCGACGGCAGGAACGTCACCACCGACGACAAGGACGCCTACGCCGCGGGCAACGACCTGACGAACTTCACGTTCCGTCAGATCCACCACCGCGGCGAGCTCCAGGCGTCCGCCGCGGCCACCGCCCAGACCGGCTGACCCGGCCGGCCGTCCCGGACCGGCCGACGGCGCGGGCGGGCCCCGGACCGACGCGCGCGCATCGGTCCGGGGCCCGGCGCCTCAGCAGCAGCCCGCGTCGCCCCGCTCCCCCGCGCCGTCGCCGCCGTCCGCCCCGGGGAGCGTGCGCATCCGGCGGGTCTCCTCGGCCCGGGCGGCCAGCAGCGCGTCGCCGGGGTAGGCGACCTCCTCCAGCGTCAGGCCGTGCGGGCGCACCACGTGCACCCCCGGGTTCCGCACCCGGGCCGCCAGCACCCGGGCGGGCCACTCGGGAGAGCGCCGCCCGTCGCCGACGAACAGCGCCGCGCCGATCAGCGCCCGCACCATGTTGTGGCAGAACGCGTCGGCCTGCACCGTCGCCGTGAGGATGCCGGAGTCCTCGTCCCGTACCCAGCTCAGCTTCTGCAGCGTGCGGATGGTGGTGGCGCCGTCCCGCTTCTTGCAGTACGCCGCGAAGTCGTGCTCGCCGGTCATCCGCGCCGCCGCCTCGTTCATCGCGTCGACGTCCAACGGCCGGTCGTGCCACAGGACATGACCCCGCAGCAGCGGATCCACCCCGCCGGGGCGGTCGCAGACCCGGTACGCGTAACGCCGCCACAGCGCCGAGAACCGGGCGTTGAACCCGGCCGGCGCCTCGCCGATGCGCCAGATCCGCACATCGGCCGCCAGCCGCCCGGCCATCCGCCGCAGCAGCTTCTCCCCGTGCTCGGCCCACACCTCGTCCGGCAGGTCGACATGGGCGACCTGGCCCCGCGCGTGCACCCCGGCGTCGGTGCGCCCGGCCACGGTCAGGTCGTACGTCCGCGCCGACCGGGTCACGGTCCGCAGCGCGTCCTCGATCTCCCCCTGCACGGTCCGCCGGGCGGTCTGCTTCGCCCAGCCGGAGAACTCCGTGCCGTCGTACGCCAGGTCCAGCCGCAGCCGCACGGACCCGGGCTCCACCTGGTCACCCATCGTCATTCACCCCACAGATCTTCTTCCCGCACCGTCCCGCGGCCCCGCCTACGGAACGGGCCCGCACCGCCCCGAAGGGTGATGCGGGCCCGTCCAGCGGTCCGGTGACGCTCAGGCGTCCTTGGACTCGGCGTCGGCGTCGGCCGGCTTGGCGTCCTCGACGGCCTCGGTCGCGGCGGCGTCCTTCTTGAGGGCGTCCTCCTTGACCGCGCGCTTCGTGGCGGCCTCGGCCTCACCGGTGGCCTGCTGGGCCACGGTCAGCGCCTCGACCAGCTCGATCACGGCCATCGGGGCGTTGTCGCCACGACGGTTGCCGATCTTGGTGATGCGGGTGTAACCACCGGGGCGGTTCTCGTACCGCGGGGCGATCTCGGTGAAGAGCGTGTGGACGACGCCCTTGTCCGTGATCGACTGCAGCACCAGGCGACGGTTGTGGATGTCGCCCTTCTTCGCCTTGGTGATGAAGCGCTCGGCGACCGGGCGCAGGCGGCGGGCCTTGGCCTCGGTCGTGGTGATGCGGCCGTGCTCGAACAGCGACTTCGCGAGGTTGTTCAGAAGCAGCTTCTCGTGCGCGGCGCTGCCGCCCAGACGGGCACCCTTGGCGGGCTTCGGCATGGTTCTTCTCCTTGTGTGCTGCACCGGCCGTGTCAGGTACCGGTGTCAGTTCCCGCGCGGCGGACGCCACGCGGAAGATCTCGCTACGGACGGGGACGGGTCCCCTCCGGCGGGCGAGGGCGGAGCCTCACCACGGTGCGTGGTCCCGGAGGCCCCGGGACCACGCACCGTGAACGGCTCAGTACTGCTCGGTCTCCGCGAAACCGGCGTCCGCGTCGTCGTCGGCGCCGAAGGCGTCGGCGGCGGCCGTCGGGTCGAATCCGGGCGGGCTGTCCTTGAGCGCCAGGCCCATGCCGGCCAGCTTCGCCTTGACCTCGTCGATCGACTTCGCACCGAAGTTGCGGATGTCGAGCAGGTCGGCCTCGGAGCGGGCCACCAGCTCGCCCACCGAGTGGATGCCCTCGCGCTTGAGGCAGTTGTACGAGCGGACCGTGAGCTCCAGCTCCTCGATCGGCAGCGCCAGATCGGCGGCGAGCGCGGCGTCCGTCGGGGACGGGCCCATGTCGATGCCCTCGGCGTCGATGTTGAGCTCGCGCGCCAGACCGAACAGCTCGACCAGGGTCTTGCCGGCCGACGCCATGGCGTCGCGCGGCCGCATGGCCTGCTTGGTCTCGACGTCGACGATCAGCTTGTCGAAGTCGGTGCGCTGCTCGACACGGGTCGCCTCGACCTTGTACGTGACCTTGAGCACCGGCGAGTAGATGGAGTCGACCGGGACACGGCCGATCTCCTGGCCCACCTGCTTGTTCTGGACGGCGGAGACATAGCCGCGACCGCGCTCGACGGTCAGCTCCATCTCCAGCTTGCCCTTGCTGTTCAGCGTGGCCAGGACCAGGTCCGGGTTGTGGACCTCGACACCGGCCGGCGGGGCGATGTCCGCGGCGGTGACCAGACCCGGGCCCTGCTTGCGCAGGTACATCACGACCGGCTCGTCGTGCTCCGAGGAGACGACCAGCTGCTTGATGTTGAGGATGAGGTCGGTGACGTCCTCCTTGACGCCCGGCACGGTGGTGAACTCGTGCAGGACCCCGTCGATCCGGATGCTGGTGACGGCGGCACCGGGGATCGAGGAGAGGAGGGTGCGGCGGAGGGAGTTGCCGAGGGTGTAGCCGAAGCCCGGCTCCAGCGGCTCGATCACGAACCGTGAGCGGAACTCGTCAACGACCTCTTCGGTCAGCGACGGACGCTGAGCGATAAGCATGTTGCGTTCCTTCAGTCGTGGGCGCCCACTATTTGACGCCCCCAGGTACTGACAAGGGTACGGGCGGTACGCCCCAAGAGGGCCGTACCGCCCGGACCCGCGGTGCTACGCCCGCGAAGACGTCAGACGCGGCGGCGCTTCGGCGGCCGGCATCCGTTGTGCGGGGTGGGGGTGACGTCCTGGATCGAGCCGACCTCCAGGCCGGTGGCCTGGAGCGAACGGATCGCGGTCTCGCGGCCGGAGCCCGGACCCTTCACGAAGACGTCGACCTTGCGCATGCCGTGCTCCTGCGCGCGGCGGGCGGCCGACTCGGCGGCCATCTGCGCGGCGAAGGGGGTGGACTTGCGCGAGCCCTTGAAGCCGACGTGGCCGGCGGAGGCCCAGGAGATCACGTTGCCCGAGGGGTCCGTGATCGAGACGATCGTGTTGTTGAACGTGCTCTTGATGTGCGCGTGGCCGTGAGCGACGTTCTTCTTTTCCTTGCGACGCACCTTCTTGGTTGCGCCCTGACGTCCCTTGGGGGGCATGTCTTGACTCCAGATGGAGAGGGGAGGTGATCGGTCCTACAGCGAAGACCGCTGGTTGCTGCGGGTTCCGGTGGTCCGGACGTCCGCAGTGCGTCCGCTGAGGACTACTTCTTGCCCGGCTTCTTCTTACCGGCGATCGCGCGACGCGGGCCCTTGCGGGTACGAGCGTTCGTGCTGGTGCGCTGGCCGTGGACCGGAAGGCCACGGCGGTGGCGCAGACCCTGGTAGCAGCCGATCTCGACCTTGCGGCGGATGTCGGCCTGGATCTCGCGGCGGAGGTCACCCTCGGTGCGGAGGTTGGCGTCCACGTACTCGCGGATCTTGACCAGGTCCTCTTCGGCCAGGTCGCGAACACGGGTGTTCGGGTTCACGCCGGTGGAGGCGAGGATCTCCTTGGACCGGGTGCGCCCGATGCCGAAGACGTAGGTGAGGGCGACCTCCACGCGCTTTTCGCGCGGGATGTCAACACCTGAAACGCGTGCCATGCAATGGCTCCAGTTGTCATGTCGGGGGTCTTCCGCAGAGCCGCTCCCGACCGCCGACCCCTCGTGCCGAGAGGTGGTACGTCCGGGTCCCCGGCCCCCGCCGGAGGTGCCGTCAGCCGAAGCTTGGACGGACTCTGCGTATGTACGTTGTTACGTGCGTCGCGCGAAGTACTGCGAGATGCAGGTGGTCGTGCGTCAGCCCTGGCGCTGCTTGTGGCGCAGGTTGTCGCAGATGACCATGACCCGGCCGTGGCGGCGGATCACCTTGCACTTGTCGCAGATCTTCTTGACGCTCGGCTTGACCTTCATGGGATGTCAGGTTCTCCGGGTCAGTGCCATCACCGCGACGGGGCGCGGTGCGGGCAAGATCTACTTGTAGCGGTAGACGATCCGGCCACGCGTCAGGTCGTACGGAGAGAGCTCCACGACGACCCGGTCATCCGGGAGGATACGGATGTAGTGCATCCGCATCTTGCCGCTGATGTGCGCGAGGACCTTGTGACCGTTCTGGAGCTCCACCTTGAACATGGCGTTCGGGAGGGACTCGATCACGGTGCCCTCAATTTCGATGGCACCTTGCTTCTTGGCCACGCTTCGCCCTTCGAATCGGCTACCTTGATCGGCTTCCGGGCATCCGGTGCGGAAATGCGGGCACACGGATGCACGAGAGCCGACGCGTCAGTCTACGTCAGCGAACCCCAAAAGACGAATCCGTCAAGTTTGCCCGCCGGAGTAGATCCTTAGTCCTCGGCGGGGCCGGATGAGGCCGCCCCTTGTCACCGGCCGCGTGGGCCGGGTCACGGTTCGCGTGCGGCCGGGCACGGCGGGTCCGGCCGGTGGGGCGCCCCGGCGCTCAGGACTTCGCGAGGGGGTCCGGCGCGGTCTCGATGCCGTACTGGGCCAGCTTCGCCCGGCCGCAGTCGGGGGCCGTCAGGACCAGCGGGCCCTCCTCCGTGAGGGCGACCGTGTGCTCCCAGTGCGAGGACCAGGTGCCGTCCGTGGTGAGCACGGTCCACTCGTCGTCGAGCACCTCGGTCTTCGCCGTGCCGAGCGAGACCATCGGCTCGATCGCCAGGCAGACCCCGGGTACCAGCCGGATGCCCTTGCCGCGCTTGCGGGAGACGTAGTTCAGCAGGTGCGGGTCCATGTGCATCTCGGTGCCGATGCCGTGCCCGCCGTAGTCCTCGATGATCCCGTACTTGCCGGTGGCGGGGCGGGGCTGGCGGCGAATGTAGGACTCGATCGCCTTCGAGATGTCGACGAGGCGGTTGTTCGCCTTCATCGCGGCGATCCCGGCCCACATCGACTCCTCGGTCACCCGGGAGAGCTCGACCAGCTCCGGCGCGTGACCGGTGCCGACGAAGGCGGTGTACGCGGCGTCGCCGTGCCAGCCGTCGACGATCGCGCCGGCGTCGATCGAGATGATGTCGCCGTCCTTGAGGACGGTCTTGTCGTCCGGGATGCCGTGGACGACGACCTCGTTGACCGAGGTGCAGATGGTCGCGGGGAACCCGCCGTAGCCCAGGAAGTTCGACGTGGCGCCGTGGTCCGCGATCACCTTGCGGGCGACCCGGTCCAGGTCCGCGGTGGTGGCGCCGGGGACCGCCGCCTCCCGGGTGGCCGCGTGGATGGCAGCGACCACCAGCCCCGCCTCACGCATCTTGGCGATCTGCTCGGGGGTCTTGATCTGCACCATGGTGCGGCGCCTCTCTGCGTCGGATTGCACCGGAGCGCGTCGGGCCCGCGTCCGGGCCGCGTCGAACGGTGACGGATGGAAAAAAACCGTACTCAACCATACGGCGCAAACAGTCGGCCGCGGCGCCCGAGGACGCCGCGGCCGACTGCGTGAGTACTTACGGTGTGGCGCTCAGCCCTGCTCGGACTTCAGCGCCTCCATGGCCCGCTCGGTCACGTCCGTGACCTTGCCGAGCGCGGAGATGGTGACCACCAGGTTCTGCGCCCGGTAGTAGTCGATGATCGGCTCGGTCTGCGTGTGGTAGACCTCCAGCCGGGTGCGCACCGTCTCCTCGCTGTCGTCGTCGCGCTGGTACAGCTCGCCGCCGCAGACGTCGCAGACGCCCTCGGCCTTCGGCGGGTTGTACGCGACGTGGAAGACGTGCGAGCCGTCGTTCCGGCAGATGCGGCGGCCGGCGATGCGCTTGACCACCTCGTCCTCGGGGACCTCCAGGTCCAGGACCGCGTCCAGCTTGGCGCCCTCGTCCTTGAGCATGGCGTCGAGCGCCTCGGCCTGCCCCACGTTCCGCGGGAAGCCGTCCAGCAGGAAGCCGTTCTCGGCGTCCGGCTGGGACATGCGGTCCTTGGCCATCCCGATGGTGACCTCGTCCGGCACCAACTGTCCCGCGTCCATGTAGGCGCGGGCCTGCTTGCCAAGGTCGGTGCCCTGGCTGATGTTGGCGCGGAAGAGATCGCCCGTGGAGATCTGCGGAATCGACAGGTTCTTGGCAAGGTACGCAGCCTGCGTTCCCTTGCCGGCACCGGGCGGCCCGACGAGGACGATTCGCATCAGCGGAGGAACCCTTCGTAATTGCGCTGCTGGAGCTGACTCTCGATCTGCTTCACGGTCTCCAGACCCACACCCACGATGATCAGGATGCTCGTCCCGCCGAACGGGAAGTTCTGATTGGCACCGCCGAAGCCTGCCAACGCCATTGTCGGCACCAGAGCGATCAGGCCCAGGTACAGCGAGCCCGGCCAAGTGATCCTGTTGAGCACGTAGCTCAGGTACTCGGCAGTAGGTCGACCAGCCCGGATACCCGGGATGAACCCACCATACTTCTTCATGTTGTCGGCGACTTCCTCGGGGTTGAACGAAATCGCCACGTAGAAGAAGGCGAAGAAGACGATCAGGAGGAAGTACGCGGTGATGTAGTAGGGGTGGTCGCCCTTGACGAAGTTGTCACGGATCCAGGTCGCCCAGCCCGCGGTGGAGTTGGAGAACTGCACGACCAGGGCCGGGATGTAGAGCAGCGAAGAAGCGAAGATGACGGGGATCACACCCGCCTGGTTCACCTTCAGCGGGATGTACGTCGAGGTGCCGCCGTACGACCTGCGTCCGATCATGCGCTTCGCGTACTGCACCGGAATACGGCGCTGGGCCTGCTCGACGAAGACGACGAGGCCGACCATCACGAAGCCGACCAGGATGACGGTGCCGAACTCGATCCACCCGTCCGCCAGCTTGCCGCTGGTCTTGATGGCCCACAGGGCGCCGGGGAAGCTGGCGGCGATCGAGATGAACATCAGGATCGACATGCCGTTGCCGATGCCGCGGTCGGTGATGAGCTCGCCGAGCCACATCACGGTCGCGGTGCCCGCGGTCATCGTGATGACCATGACGATCGTGGTGAAGATCGACTGGTTCGGCACGATCTGGTCGGCCACGGGGCAGCCGCTGAACAGCGCGCCATTGGTGGCGGTGGCCACCAGACCGGTGCCCTGGAGGACGGCGAGCGCCACGGTCAGATAACGCGTGTACTGCGTGATCTTGGCCTGGCCCGTCTGCCCCTCCTTCTTGAGCGCCTCGAGCCGGGGGATCACCACGGTCAGCAGCTGGAGAATGATGCTGGCCGTGATGTACGGCATGATGCCGAGCGCGAAGATCGTGATCTGCAGCAGTGCGCCGCCGCTGAACATGTTCACCAGGCCGAAGAGGCTGTTGTTGCCCTTGCTGGCCTGATTGACACAGATCTGGACGTTCTCGTAGCTCACTCCCGGTACCGGGATGTGCGCCCCGAGCCGGTAGAGCACGATGATGCCGAGCGTGAAGAGCAGCTTCTTGCGCAGGTCGGGCGTCTTGAACGCCCGGGCGAACGCGGTGAGCACGGTGCCTCCTGCGACCCCCGCGCAGTGCGAAGAGGTGACGGTCTTGAGGTTCGACGGGGACTAATGACTCAAACCCGCGCAGACCGCCCGTTGGGCACACCGCGCGGAAGTTAACAGTGCACGCCACCTTACCGGCGCTCCCCCCTCCTGGAACAACCATCCAGGCTGGCGACAGCCGAGCGGCGACGGAAGCCGGGACGAACACCCGACCGCGCGAGGCCCGATCTATGCGGTTCTGCGGTAGAGCGAGATATGGCGGTCCGCGGAACGGGTGAACGCGCCCCCCGCCCAGTCGGCCCAGCGCCCCACGAGTCGCAGCGCCTCCGCCGCCGCCATGAGGTCGAGCTCGGCGGGCCACGAGCAGCGGCTGGTCTCCGGGCAGGTGCGCACCACCCCGTCGGACACGAACGTGCGCAGCACGATCTGCAGGCCCTGCGAGGGGAGCGTGAACAGCGTGTCGTTCGCCATCACGCTCAGGTCGAAATCGTCGCCCACGTCGGCCTCGGCCATGTCGGCCACGCGCAGGGCGACCAGACCATCGGTTTCGCGGGCGCACAACTGCTCCGGCATCGCCAAGGAAACCTGCGGCCGTCGCCCGCATTCGGGGCGACGGCCGCAGGGCCGACGCGGCGGAGCCGGGCATGGCTTCCTCTTGATATCTCAGGATGGGCGAGGTCCATTGAATTCGGGGAAGAGAATTTCGGCAATTCGGATTTCGGGGCGCGAGCTGGACCCCGTCATTCGCAAAGGTCGACCGCATCACATCGACCGGGGCGCTCCTGGCGGCGCCGGAGCAGTTGAGCCGCACCGGCCGGAAGAACAACGGCGAGGCTGCTCCCGTGGACCATCGCCTGGATCTTGTTCCCGTTCCTGGACCGTCCCACGGGCCGGTTCGTGTCGAAGCTCGTACAGCCGCCGAGCGATGCCGTGCTCCCGGCGGTACGCCTCGCCACGGCGGCCCGGCTTGCTGCTCGGGAACACGGGACGCGCGGAGAGGGCGGCCCTGCCGGCCCTGCCCGTGAGGTCGGTCCGGACCATTCCGGCGGTGATGGTCACCCCTGAGAACGCCCCCACCAAAAGCAAGGAAAAGAAATTCCCCGACAATGATAAAAGGCAGAGCAAAAGGCCGCGGAGATCATAGGCAGACATTCATCGAAGCAACAAGCAATAAAATCATCGAAAGAAACAGAAACGGGCTTGATCTTTACCAGGAAATTACTCTCATTACAGGCCCCCCGAGCGTCCGCCCTGCATCTTGCTCGAAACCCCACCCCTGCGGATCCGCTGCTATGTTGACTGAAAATGATCAATTTCGCTCGACGCGCGATCCTCCAAACACAGGGAAAATTCTTCTCAGAAACGACAACGGCCCGGACCCCCTCCATGAGGGGATCCGGGCCGTGAGTGTCAGGCCGAAGCTCAGACGAGCTCGGTGACGGTGCCGCCGGCGGCGGCGATCTTCTCCTTGGCGGAGCCGGAGACGGCGTCGACCGTCACCTGCAGCGCCACGGAGATCTCGCCCTGTCCGAGGACCTTGACGAGGTGGTTGTTGCGCACGGCGCCCTTGGCGACCAGGTCGGCCACGGTCACCTCGCCACCCTCGGGGTAGAGGGCCGCGAGACGGTCCAGGTTCACGACCTGGTACTCGGTGCGGAACGGGTTCTTGAAGCCCTTGAGCTTCGGGAGACGCATGTGGAGGGGCATCTGCCCACCCTCGAAGCGCTCCGGAACCTGGTAGCGGGCCTTGGTGCCCTTGGTGCCACGACCGGCGGTCTTACCCTTGGACGCCTCACCACGACCCACACGGGTCTTGGCGGTCTTGGCGCCCGGGGCGGGCCGGAGGTCATGGGCCTTCAGCGGCTTGTTCTCCGCCATGTCAGTCGACCTCCTCGACCGTCACGAGGTGGCGGACGGTGTGCACCATGCCGCGGAACTCGGGGCGGTCCTCCTTGACGACCACGTCGTTCAGGCGCTTCAGCCCGAGCGAACGCAGCGTGTCACGGTGGTTCTGCTTGCTGCCGATGTACGACTTCGTCTGCGTGATCTTGAGGCGGGCCATCACACACCCGCCCCAGCACGCGCACGGAGCAGAGCCGCAGGGGCGACGTCCTCCAGCGGCAGACCGCGGCGGGCCGCGATCTCCTCCGGACGCTGCAGGCCCTTGAGGGCCGCAACGGTCGCGTGCACGATGTTGATCGCGTTGTCGGAGCCGAGCGACTTCGACAGGATGTCGTGAACGCCGGCGCACTCCAGGACGGCGCGCACCGGGCCACCGGCGATCACACCGGTACCGGGGGAAGCCGGCTTGAGCAGGACGACGCCCGCGGCCTTCTCGCCCTGGATCGGGTGCGGGATGGTGCCCTGGATGCGGGGGACCTTGAAGAAGTTCTTCTTGGCCTCCTCGACGCCCTTGGCGATGGCCGCGGGAACTTCCTTGGCCTTGCCGTAACCGACACCGACGGTGCCGTCACCATCGCCCACCACGACCAGCGCGGTGAAGCTGAAGCGACGACCACCCTTCACAACCTTGGCGACACGGTTGATCGCGACGACGCGCTCGACGTACGCGGTCTTCTCGGCGGCAGCTGCGCCGCCGTCACGGCCCTTCCGGTCCCGCCGCTCGCCGCCACCGGCACCGCTGCCGCGGCGCTGGGGTCCAGCCATTGGATTTACCTCTCTCTGTTACGTCCGCTGTGCGTAGGAACCGGGGCTCAGAACTTCAGCCCGGCTTCACGGGCGGCGTCAGCCAGAGCGGCAATCCGCCCGGCGTACTGGTTGCCGCCGCGGTCGAACACGACGGCCTCGACGCCTGCGGCCTTGGCGCGCTCGGCGACCAGGGCCCCGACCTGCTTGGCCTGGGTGCTCTTGTCGCCCTCGCCACCACGGATGGAGACGTCCAGGGTGGACGCCGACGCGAGCGTGTGACCCGCGACGTCGTCGATGACCTGAGCCACCATGTGGCGGTTGGACCGCGTCACGACCAGACGGGGACGCTCCGGCGTACCCGAGACGTACTTGCGGACACGGATGTGGCGACGCTTGCGGGCGGCGCGCTTGTAGGCGTCGCCCTTGGCGATCTTCACGCCGTATGCCATGGCTACTTACCAGCCTTTCCGACCTTGCGGCGGATGACCTCGCCGGCGTACTTGACGCCCTTCGCCTTGTACGGGTCGGGCTTCCGCAGCTTGCGGATGTTGGCCGCCACCTCGCCGACCTTCTGCTTGTCGATGCCCTCGACCGACAGCTTGGTCGGGGACTCGACCTTGAAGGTGATGCCTTCCGGCGCCTCGACGAGGATCGGGTGGCTGTAGCCCAGGGCGAACTCCAGGTTGGAGCCCTTCGCCTGGACGCGGTAACCGACACCGCTGATCTCGAGCGCCTTGCTGTAACCCTGGGTCACACCGGTGATCATGTTCGCCACCAGCGTGCGGGACAGGCCGTGCAGGGCCTTGTTCTGACGCTCGTCGTTCGGGCGGGTGACGTTCAGGACGCCGTCCTCACCCTTGGTGACCTCGATCGGCGCGGCGACGGTGTGCGTGAGGGTGCCCTTGGGGCCCTTCACGGCGACCGTACGGCCGTCGATGGTGACGTCCACACCGGCGGGAACCTGGATGGGGAGCTTGCCGATACGCGACATGAGCTTTTCCTCCGTTCCCGACTACCAGACGTAGGCGAGGACTTCCCCACCTACGCCCTTCTTCTGCGCCTGCTGGCCGGTCAGGAGACCGTGGGACGTGGAGATGATCGCCACGCCCAGGCCGCCGAGGACCTTCGGCAGGTTGGTGGACTTTGCGTAGACACGCAGACCCGGCTTGGAGATGCGCTTGATGCCGGCGATCGAACGCTCGCGGTTCGGGCCGAACTTCAGCTCCAGGACGAGGTTCTTGCCGACCTCGGCGTCCTCGACCTTCCAGCCGGTGATGAAGCCCTCCTGCTGGAGGATCTCCGCGATGTGCGACTTGATCTTGCTGTGCGGCATCGACACCGTGTCGTGGTAAGCCGAGTTCGCGTTACGCAGACGCGTGAGCATGTCTGCGATCGGATCAGTCATGGTCATGAATTGGCCTTCGGCCTCTCTCGCCGGGGTTTCCTGTATGCGCCATCCCTCTCCCCGCTCAGAGGCGGGACGGGTGCGGTGCGGGGACCTACGGCGTAGTAAGTCGGTCATGGGCGGCAGGCGCCCAACCCCGCAAGCCTACGGCATGCGAGGCGGGGCTCCCGCCGACCAGATGCTTACCGAGAGCTTCCGTGCAATTCCCAACGCCCGAGGGGCGGAGGGGAATTACCAGGAGCTCTTGGTCACGCCCGGCAGCTCGCCGCGGTGAGCCATCTCACGAAGGCACACGCGGCACAGGCCGAACTTGCGGTAGACGGAGTGGGGCCGGCCGCAGCGCTGGCACCGCGTGTACGCGCGGACGCCGAACTTCGGCTTGCGGGCGGCCTTAGCGATCAGAGCCTTCTTCGCCACGGTCAGTTCTCCTTGAACGGGAAGCCGAGGTGACGAAGGAGGGCACGACCCTCGTCGTCGTTGGTCGCCGTGGTCACCACGGTGATGTCCATGCCCCGGACCCGGTCGATCTTGTCCTGGTCGATCTCGTGGAACATGACCTGCTCCGTGAGACCGAAGGTGTAGTTGCCACGGCCGTCGAACTGCTTCGGCGACAGACCACGGAAGTCACGGATACGCGGCAGCGCGAGCGACAGCGTACGGTCCAGGAACTCCCACATCCGGTCACCGCGGAGGGTGACGTGGCAGCCGATCGGCTGACCCTCGCGCAGCTTGAACTGCGCGATGGACTTGCGGGCCTTGGTGACGGCGGGCTTCTGGCCGGTGATCGTGGTGAGGTCGCGCACGGCGCCGTCGATCAGCTTGGAGTCGCGGGCGGCGTCGCCCACACCCATGTTGACCACGATCTTGACCAGGCCGGGCACCTGCATGACGTTCTCGTAGGAGAACTCCTCACGCAGCTTGCCGGCGATTTCCTCGCGGTAGCGCGTCTTGAGACGCGGCGCAGTGGTGGCAGTCATCAGATGTCCTCACCGGTCCGCTTGGCAACGCGGATCTTGTTGCCCTCGTCGTCGAAACGGTAGCCGACGCGGGTGACGACCTTCTTGCCGTCCTTCTCCACGACCAGCTGCACGTTGCTGACGTGAATCGGGGCCTCGGTGGTGACGATGCCGCCGGTCTGCGAACCGCGAGCCGTCTGACCGGCCTTGGTGTGCTTCTTGACCCGGTTGACACCCTCGACGAGGACACGGTCCTGAGCGGGGTAGGCCACGATGACCTTGCCCTGCTTGCCCTTGTCCTTACCGGTGATGACCTGGACCAGGTCGCCCTTCTTGATCTTCATGCTTACAGCACCTCCGGCGCGAGCGAGATGATCTTCATGAACTTCTTCTCGCGCAGCTCCCGGCCCACCGGGCCGAAGATGCGGGTGCCGCGGGGGTCGCCGTCGTTCTTCAGAATGACGGCGGCGTTCTCGTCGAAGCGGATGTACGAGCCATCCTGACGACGGCGCTCCTTGACGGTGCGAACGATGACGGCCTTGACGACGTCACCCTTCTTCACGTTGCCACCGGGGATCGCGTCCTTGACGGTGGCGACGATGACGTCA
Organism: Streptomyces tyrfis; assembly: GCF_037034285.1. Classification (NCBI taxonomy): domain Bacteria; kingdom Bacillati; phylum Actinomycetota; class Actinomycetes; order Kitasatosporales; family Streptomycetaceae; genus Streptomyces; species Streptomyces tyrfis. Next base: position 97,617 of record NZ_JBAGJZ010000008.1, read on the forward strand.
CCGATGCCCGCGTAGCGGCGACCCGAACCACCGAGAACACGGATGGTGAGGATCTCCTTGGCACCCGTGTTGTCGGCGACGCGAAGTCGCGACTCCTGCTGGATCACGTCTATCTCCTGATCGTCTGCCGGTTCCCGGCGGGGGCCGCCCCGTTGCCGGAGCGGACCCCGCCGAGCCTGGCGGAACTCGCCTGAGGGGGATGCCCCTCAGGAATTACTTGGCCTTCTCGAGGATCTCGACGACGCGCCAGCGCTTCGTCGCGGACAGCGGCCGGGTCTCCATGAGGAGGACACGGTCGCCGACGCCCGCGGCGTTCTGCTCGTCGTGGGCCTTCAGCTTGTTGGTACGGCGGATGACCTTGCCGTACAGCGCGTGCTTCACGCGGTCCTCGACGGCGACGACGACGGTCTTGTCCATCTTGTCGCTGACGACCAGACCCTCACGGGTCTTGCGGAAACCGCGGTCGGTGTTCGTCTCAGTCACAGTCTTCTCGCTCATCAGGCGCTCTCCACCGTCTCGATGCCCAGCTCGCGCTCGCGCATCAGGGTGTAGATCCGGGCGATGTCCTTACGGACGGACTTGAGCCGGCCGTGGTTCTCAAGCTGCCCGGTCGCCGCCTGGAAGCGGAGGTTGAACAGCTCTTCCTTGGCCTCGCGGAGCTTGTTGAGCAGCTCCTCGTTGCCCAGCTCGCGCAGCTCGGACGCCTTGGTTCCGGCCGACATCACGCCTCACCTGCCTCGCGCCGAACGATGCGGCACTTCATCGGAAGCTTGTGAGCAGCGCGGGTGAGCGCCTCACGAGCAATCTTCTCGTTCGGGTAGGACAGCTCGAACATCACCCGACCCGGCTTGACGTTCGCGATCCACCACTCGGGAGAACCCTTACCGGAACCCATGCGGGTCTCGGCGGGCTTCTTCGTCAGGGGACGGTCCGGGTAGATGTTGATCCAGACCTTGCCGCCACGCTTGATGTGGCGGGTCATCGCGATACGAGCCGCCTCGATCTGGCGGTTCGTCACGTACGCCGGGGTCAGCGCCTGGATGCCGTACTCGCCGAACGCAACCTGCGTACCACCCTTGGACATACCGCTGCGCTTCGGGTGGTGCTGCTTGCGGTGCTTGACCCTACGGGGGATCAGCATTTCGGTCAGGCCTCCGTTCCGGTGCTCTCAGCAGCCGGAGCGGCAGCGGCGGGAGCCTCGGCCTTGGGGGCCTCGGCCGGAGCCGACTGCTGCTGCGGCTTGCGGCCGCGGCCGCCACGCTCGCCACCGCGGCCGCGGCCGGCCGGGCGGTCGGCGCCACGGGCCGGGCGGTTGCCGGCGCGGGCGGCGGCGTTCTCGGCGCGGACCTCGGCGATGTTCTTGACGTCGCCCTTGTAGATCCAGACCTTCACGCCGATGCGGCCGAAGGTCGTCTTGGCCTCGAAGAAGCCGTAGTCGACGTTCGCGCGGAGCGTGTGCAGGGGCACACGGCCCTCGCGGTAGAACTCCGAGCGGGACATCTCGGCGCCGCCGAGGCGGCCACCGCACTGGATCTTGATGCCCTTGGCGCCGGCCTTCATCGAGCTCTGCATGCTCTTGCGCATGGCCCGACGGAAGGAGACGCGGGAGGACAGCTGCTCGGCGACGGCCTGGGCCACCAGCTGGGCGTCCACCTCGGGGTTCTTGACCTCGAGGATGTTCAGCTGGACCTGCTTGCCGGTGAGCTTCTCCAGCTCGCCGCGGATGCGGTCGGCCTCGGCGCCGCGGCGGCCGATGACGATGCCCGGGCGGGCGGTGTGGATGTCAACGCGGACGCGGTCGCGGGTGCGCTCGATCTCCACCTTGGAGATGCCGGCCCGCTCCATGCCCTTCGTCATCATGCGACGAATGGCGACGTCTTCCTTGACGTAGTCCTTGTACAGCTTGTCGGCGTACCACCGGGACTTGAAGTCCGTGGTAATGCCGAGTCGGAACCCGTGCGGGTTTACCTTCTGGCCCATTACCGGGTTCCTTCCTTGCTGCTGACGACCACGGTGATGTGGCTGGTCCGCTTACGGATCCGGTAGGCACGGCCCTGGGCGCGCGGCCGGAACCGCTTCAGGGTCGGGCCCTCGTCCACGTACGCCTCGCTGATGACCAGCGTGGAGGCGTCGGTGTGGTCGTAGTTGTGTGCGGCGTTGGCGATGGCGCTGTCCAGCACCTTGCCAACCGGCACGCTCGCGGCCTGCGGGGCGAAACGCAGGACCGCCTGAGCCTCCGTGGCGTCCATGCCACGGATGAGGTCCACCACGCGGCGGGCCTTCATGGGCGTGACGCGGATGTACCGCGCCTGGGCCCTGGCTTCCATGGTTGTCCCTTCGGTGTAAGTCATCAGTCGTTCCACTCCGCGGTCAGCGGCGCTTCGACTTCCGGTCGTCCTTGACGTGGCCGCGGAAGGTGCGAGTCGGCGAGAACTCGCCGAGCTTGTGGCCGACCATCGACTCGGTGACGAACACCGGGACGTGGATCTTGCCGTTGTGCACCGCGATGGTGTGACCCAGCATCGCCGGGACGATCATCGAGCGACGGGACCAGGTCTTGATGACGTTCTTGGTGCCTGCCTCGTTCTGCGCGTCCACCTTCTTGATGAGGTGGCCGTCGACGAAGGGCCCCTTCTTGAGACTGCGCGGCATCTAAACCCGCTCCTAGCGCTTCTTGTTCGTCTTGCGGCGGCGGACGATGTACTTGTTGCTCGCCTTCTTGGGAGAACGAGTACGACCCTCCTTCTGACCCCACGGCGAGACCGGGTGGCGACCACCGGAGGTCTTGCCCTCACCACCACCGTGCGGGTGGTCAACCGGGTTCATCGCGACACCGCGGACGGTCGGGCGGACGCCCTTCCAGCGCATGCGGCCGGCCTTGCCCCAGTTGATGTTCGACTGCTCGGCGTTGCCGACCTCGCCGATCGTGGCGCGGCAGCGGGCGTCGACCAGGCGGATCTCACCGGACGGCATGCGGAGGTGGGCCATGGAGCCCTCCTTCGCCAGCAGCTGCACGGAGGCGCCCGCGGAACGGGCGAACTTCGCGCCGCCGCCGGGCCGCAGCTCGATGGCGTGGATGGTCGTACCGACCGGGATGTTGCGCAGCGCCAGGTTGTTGCCGGGCTTGATGTCGGCGGCCGGGCCGTTCTCGACACGGTCGCCCTGCGACAGGCCACGCGGCGCGATGATGTAGCGCTTCTCGCCGTCCGCGTAGTGCAGCAGCGCGATGCGCGCGGTGCGGTTGGGGTCGTACTCGATGTGCGCGACCTTGGCCGGCACGCCGTCCTTGTCGTGACGACGGAAGTCGATCACTCGGTAGGCGCGCTTGTGGCCACCGCCCTGGTGGCGAACGGTCACACGACCGGCGTTGTTACGGCCGCCCTTGCTGTGCAGGGGGCGGACCAGCGACTTCTCCGGCGTGGACCGCGTGATCTCGACAAAGTCGGCGACGCTGGACCCACGACGGCCCGGAGTCGTCGGCTTGTACTTGCGGATACCCATTTTCTCTCAGTCCTCGGAAGAATTCCGGATCCTGGACGATTCCGGCCGCCGTCAGGCGGTCGGACCGCCGAAGATGTCGATTCGGTCGCCCTCGGCGAGGGTCACGATGGCGCGCTTGGTGTCGGCGCGCTTGCCGAAGCCGGTGCGGGTGCGCTTGCGCTTGCCCTGCCGGTTGATCGTGTTGACCCCGGTGACCTTGACCGAGAAGACCGCCTCGACGGCCTGCTTGATCTGGGTCTTGTTGGAGCCCGGCGCGACGATGAACGTGTACTTGTTCTCGTCGAGCAGCGCGTAGCTCTTCTCCGACACGACCGGCTTGACGAGAACGTCGCGCGGGTCGGTGAAGGTCTTGCTGGTAACGGTCGCCTCGCTCATCAGGCGGCGCTCCCTTCGGTCTCAGCGGTCTGGGGGCCAGACACGAAGGACTCGAAGGCGGCCTGCGTGAAGACCACGTCGTCGGAGACGATCACGTCGTACGTGTTCAGCTGGCCCGGCTCCAGGATGTGCACCTGGGGCAGGTTGCGGGCGGACAGCCACGCGGCCTCGTCGGCGCGGTCGACGACCAGGAGCAGGTTCTTGCGCTCCGTGATCTTGCCGAACAGCGTCTTGGCGGCCTTGGTGGAGACGGCACCCTCGACCACGCCGGTGACGACGTGGATGCGGGAGTGACGGGCCCGGTCCGAGAGGGCACCGCGCAGGGCGGCGGCCTTCATCTTCTTCGGGGTCCGCTGCGAGTAGTCACGCGGCTGCGGGCCGTGGACGACGCCACCGCCGGCGAACTGCGGGGCGCGGGTCGAACCCTGACGGGCGCGGCCGGTGCCCTTCTGGCGGTACGGCTTCTTGCCACCGCCGCGGACCTCGCCGCGGGTCTTGGTCTTGTGCGTGCCCTGACGGGCAGCCGCCAGCTGCGCGACGACGACCTGGTGGATCAGCGGAACGCTGGTCTTGGCGTCGAAGATCTCCGCGGGGAGCTCGACGGTCCCGGCCTTGTCGCCCGCCGGCGAAAGGATGTCAATGGTGCTCATCGGTTCCTCAGGCCCCCTTGGCCGCGGTACGGACCAGGACGAGGCCGCCGTTCGGACCGGGGACGGCTCCCTTGATGAGGAGCAGACCCTTCTCCGCGTCAACGGCGTGAACGGTCAGGTTCTGGGTGGTGACCCGCTCGTTGCCCATGCGGCCCGCCATGCGGAGGCCCTTGAACACACGGCCCGGGGTGGCGCAGCCACCGATCGAACCGGGCGAGCGGTGCTTGCGCTGGGTGCCGTGACCGGCGCCGAGGCCACCGAAGTTGTGGCGCTTCATGACACCGGCGAAGCCCTTGCCCTTGCTCTTGCCCGTGACGTCGACCTTGACGCCGGACTCGAACACCTCGGCGGTGATCTCCTGGCCGAGCGTGTACTCGGAGGCGTCGGCGGTGCGGAGCTCCACCAGGTGGCGGCGCGGGGTCACGTCGGCCTTGGCGAAGTGGCCCTTGAGGGGCTTGTTCACCTTGCGGGGGTCGATCTCGCCGAAGGCGATCTGGACTGCCTCGTAGCCGTCGGTGTCGTTGGTGCGGACCTGGGTGACGATGCAGGGCCCGGCCTTGACGACGGTCACCGGGACGACCCGGTTGTTCTCGTCCCAGACCTGGGTCATGCCGAGCTTCTCGCCCAGGACGCCCTTAATGTTCTTAGCCATCTCGCGCGTCACCTCAGAGCTTGATCTCGATGTCGACGCCCGCCGGCAGGTCGAGGCGCATCAGCGAGTCAACCGTCTTCGGCGTGGGGTCGAGGATGTCGATGAGGCGCTTGTGCGTGCGCATCTCGAAGTGCTCGCGCGAGTCCTTGTACTTGTGCGGCGACTTGATGACGCAGTACACGTTCTTCTCAGTGGGCAGCGGCACCGGGCCCGCGACCGACGCACCCGTGCGGGTCACCGTCTCGACGATCTTCTTCGCCGAGGAGTCGATGACCTCGTGGTCGTAGGCCTTGAGCCGGATGCGGATCTTCTGTCCCGCCATGGCTACTAGTAGTCCTGTCTCTCGCTAACGCTCTGGAACCCGGTGGTTCCGCCTCCCCCTCCGACCCACGCGGTCGGGCGTGTCGCATCCCCTCCACGTGGAGTTCCCTGAAGGGATTTCCCGTACCGAGGGGGTGCGGGCCCGAGGGCCGCGCTGTGCTCCGTCAGGAGCGTCGGGGGTGGAGACCCGCCGGGTGCCTGGCCGGCGCCCCACTGACGCTTCCCGGAAGATTCCCGTACGTCCGACCCGCGAGGGGTCGACGAGTACTGTGGGACTCGCTTCCGGTCCTCCCGGCGGGAGGCGCGCAGCATTGACACTCAACCGAGCAACCTGAGCAGTGTGCCATACGGGGCCTGAGCCTGGCCAATCGGGTCCGAGATCCTACCCCGCGCGGTCACCCGGTCAAACGCGGACGGCTCCCGGGGCGCGCCGGACGGTCGCGCGGCCGGTCGTGCGGACCGTCGCGAATTCGGTCGAGCCCCGTGCCTTCCCGCCCCTACAGTGACCGGTCGGCACACCGTCGTCACAGGGACTCTCGTCATGCGTACGCACTATCCGCGCACCGGCCATCTGCCCTGGTCCCCGGGGGCCGCCCCGGACGACGTGCGGATCGCGGACCTGTCCGCGCTGGCCGGCCGCGAGGTCGTGGTGACCGAGAAGCTGGACGGCGAGAACACCACGCTCTACGCCGACGGCCTGCACGCCCGCTCCCTCGACTCCGCCCACCACCCCTCGCGGGGCTGGGTGAAGGCGCTCCAGGGCCGGATCGGCCCGCGGATCCCGGCGGGGTGGCGGGTGTGCGGCGAGAACGTGTTCGCCCGCCACTCCGTCCCGTACGACGGTCTGGAGAGCTTCTTCTACGGCTTCTCCGTCTGGGACGGGGAACGGTGCCTGGGCTGGGACCGGACGGTGGCGTTCCTGCGCGGCCTGGGGATACCGACGCCGCCCGTGCTGTGGCGCGGGGTGTTCGACGCGCGGGCGGAGAAGGCCCTGCGGGCGCTGAAACCGGACACCGCCCGGCAGGAGGGGTACGTCGTCCGCCCCGCCGGCGGCTTCGACGCGGCGGACTTCGGACGCCTGGTGGCGAAGTGGGTGCGGCCCGGCCATGTGCGGACCGGCACGCACTGGATGCACGCCGCCGTGGTGGAGAACGGGCTGGGCCCGGCCGCCGCCCTGTGGGCCGTGCGGTCCGGAGCACCCGTCGACCCGGCGGCCCTGGCCGCCGCCGCGGGTGCGGGGGCGGCGGCGGACGCCGGGGCCGCCGCCGCGATGGCCGACGCGCTGGACGCGCTGGGCCGGACCGGCGACGACCGGCTCACCGGCGTGCTGGCCGGGCTGCTGCGCCGGGCCCGCCGGACCGACCTGGCGCCCGCGCTGGCGCGGACCGTGGGCATGCCGGTGGCCCGCCGCGTCGCGGACCTCGTCGGGCTGCACCCCGCGCTGCACCGCCCGTACCCGGACGAGGACCGCCGCACCGGCCTGGCCCGGATGTCGTCCGCCGCCGATCTGGAGGTGCTGCACGCGCTGGCCGCGGCCGCGGCGGAGACCGGCGAGGAGCGCGAGCAGGTGGAGTGGTCGGCGCTGCACGCGCAGGACGTGCGGCAGCCGGCCGGGCTGGACGAGGCGTTCGCGGACCTGGACCCGGTGGCCGCCGACCGCTGCCGGGCGCAGGCCCGCGAGGCGTACGCGCTGGGCCGGATCGGCACCGTCGAGGAGGCGGTCGCCGCGACCTGGCGGTGGCGGACCGGGGACTTCCCGCGCCTGGTCCATCTGGTCGGCCCGTCCGGCAGCGGCAAGAGCACCTTCGCCCGGGGCCTGCCGGACGTGGACGTGCGTCTGTCGCTGGACGACCTGCGCGGGGCCCGGGGCTCGCGCACCGACCAGCGGGCCAACGGGGACGTGCTCCGCGAGGGCCTGGACCGGCTGGACGCCGCGCTCGTCCCGGGCGCCACGGTCGTCTGGGACGCCACCTCGCTCAACGCGCACCAGCGTTCGCTGGTACACGCGGTGGCCCGGCGGCGGGACGCGCTGCTCACCCATGCCGTGACCGTGGTGGACGAGGCGGAACTGGTCCGCCGCAACGGGCGGCGCGCCCATCCGGTGCCGCCGGAGGTGCTGACCTCGCAGCTGCGCCGGTACGTGCCCCCGTATCCCGGGCAGGCGCACCGCACCTGGTACGTCGGCGCGAGCGGGACCGTGGAGGACCGGGCGTAGCCGCGTACGGGCCCTGCGGACCGGCATTCCGCACGGGCACCGCGCACCGGCGCTCGGCGGGAGTCCGGCATTCGGTGGGAGTCCGGCGCTCAGTGGGAGTCCGGCATTCGACAGCAGGAGCGAGGAGAGGCGGGGCGCGGATGCGTACCAGCGAGGAGATCTACCACCGGGTCCGCTGGGACCCCCGGTTCGATCCGGCGCGCTTCGTGATGGGCGTGGCGCAGCGCGGGAGGGAGCCGAAGCGGGTGCCGCTCCCCCGGTTCACGCCGGGCGGCGAGATCCCCTGGCACCGGGTGCTGTTCATCGAGGCGGACGGCGAGGTGGTGTGGGACCGGGCGGCGGGCGTGGACCGGGTCGACGCGACGGAGGCCGGTCGGGTGCGCGCCCCGCGCAGGCTGCCGTCCCCGTACTTCACCTCCCGGACGCCGCACGCGTACTCCGCGTCCCTGGAGGTCTGGACGCCGGCGGAGGGGGACGTGCCGCCGCACCCCGCGCCGGCCGGCCCTCCGCCCGCCGGTCCGCTGACGGTGCTGACCTGGAACACCCTCTGGGACCGCTACGACAGCGACCGCATCGACACCGCCCGCCGCCGGCCGCTGCTGCTGGACGCCCTGCGCGCGGCGGACGCGGACGTCATCGCCCTCCAGGAGGCCGAACCCGTCCTGCTCTCGCTGCTGCTGGCCGCGCCCTGGGTCCGTGAGCGCTACACGTTCTGGGCCGACCCGGACGGCCGGGACGTCGCCGACCACGGTCTGCTGCTGCTCAGCAGGGTCCCGGTGCGGGAGGCGGGTCTGCACGAGCTGGGCCCGCACAAGGCGGTCGCCGCCGTCGTGGTGGAGAGCGCGCAGGGTCCGGTGACGGTCGCGGCGACCCATCTGAGCAGCGACCACTCGCCGAACGGCGCGGACCGACGGGACGCCGAACTGACCGATCTGGCAACGGGGTTGGCGGCCGTCGAGGGCGAGGTGCTGCTGCTCGGCGACTTCAACGACGGCGGGAGCACTCCGCAGGAGCGGCTGGGGATGGCGGACGCCTGGAGCCTGGTGCGCGGCGCGTCGGACCGCACGCCGACCTTCGACCCGTCGGTCAACCCGCTGGCCGCCGTCTCCTCCCTGTCGGGCCGGGCGTCCCGGCTGGACCGCGTCCTGCTCCGCGCGGAACGGTGGCGCCCGGTGTCGGCGTCGCTGCTGGGCGACGCGCCGGCGCCGGACGGGCTGTACGTCTCGGACCACTTCGGCGTGCGGGTCGAGCTGGCGGCGGAGGCCGCGCGGGACGACGACGGCGCGACTTACTACGCGACCGCCGGGGCCGAAGAGCCTGCTGAGGCGTACGAGACCACCGAGGCCGAAGAGGCCGCTGAGGCGTACGAAGCCAACACGGCCGCCGAGGCCACCGCCGCCGACGCCGCTTCGGCGGCCGGGCTGGTCGGGCGGGTGGCGGCCGCCCTGCCGGAGGCCCGGGTCCACCTGGTGGGCTCGCGGCGGATGGGCTGCGCGCTGCCCGGCGCGGACGTGGACCTGGTCGCGGCGCTCCCGGGCGACGGGGACGCGGCGGGCGCGCGCGTACGGGAACGGCTGGCGGCCGCGCTGCCGGACGCCGTCGACGTGCGCGAGGTGACCGGCGCCCGGGTGCCCGGACTGCGCTTCGGCGCCGGCGGTCTGCGGGTGGACCTGGTGACCGTGCCGACCGGGGTCCTTCCCCCGGCCGAGGCCGCCGAGCGCCGCGCCGAACTGGGCGACCCGGCGGCCAGGGCGCTCAGCGCGGTGAGCGACGCGGACGCGGTGCTCGCGGCGGCGGACCCGCACCGGGCCGCGTTCACCGGGCTGGCCCGCGAGGTCAAGGCGTGGGCGCGGGCGCGCGGCCTGGACTCCGCCCCCTGCGGCGGACTGCCGGGCCTGGCCTGGTCCGTTCTCGCGGCCCGCACCGCGCGCGATGCGGGCGGCCTGCCGCCGCTCCCCCTGCTCCGGCACTTCTTCGCGACCTGGGCGACCTGGGACTGGGACCGCCCGGTGGGCCTCGGGGAGGCTCCGGCGAGCACGGCCGACACCGGCCGGCCGCTGACCGTGCTGACCCCGACCGCCCCCGTGCGTTCCTGCACCACGCAGGTCTCGGCGGCGGGCCGCGACCTGATCGCCGAGGAGCTGTTCAGCGCCTGGGAGATCCTGGAGCCCGTCCCCGACTCCGCCCCCGTCCCGCGCACCCGGCTCCGCGCCCGCCCGCCGTTGGGTGCACGTCACGCCGCCTGGGCGGTCGTCTCCGTACGGCGCGGCGAGGACGAGGGCCGCTTCCGGGGCCGCGTCCTGGCCCTGCTCGCCGCCCTCGCGGAGGCTGGCGCGCCGGACGCCCACGCCTGGCCGCGCCCGTACGCCGCCGACGCGTCCCATGTCCGGTACGCCGTCGGCCTGGGCCGCACCCCGCCCGACCCGGCCCGGCTGGCGGAGATCGCGGCGAGCTGCTGCGCGGCCTGCCCGATGCCTCGCTCTCCCGCGCGAGCGAGGCGGCTCCACGGTAGGCAACACCGAGCGAGGCGCCGCCTCAGCGGGCGATCAGCTCGCGGACCGCATCGCTGACCTCGGGCAGCTCGCCCGGGAGGGCCCACTGGTGGGCGTCGTGTTCGGTGAGGACGACCGGTTCGGGCTTCTGCACGGTGACGGCGAAGTTGAACTGGCGGGTGGTGCCGCCACGGCTGTTCCGGTAGTCGAAGTGCCCGATGTAGCACGTGACCTGATCGATGGTCAGCCCGGTTTCCTCGGCGCTCTCCCGGTGGAGGGCGTCCAGGATGGTCTCCCCGGTCTCGACCGTTCCGGAGGGGACCTCCCACATCCCGCCCAGGTAAAGTCGCCGGGATTGCGGCGCACGAGCAGGACCCGGCCGTCGTGGCTGATCACGGCGGCGGCGACGAAGCGGGTGATGCCGGCGGCTTCGGCATCGGCCGCCAGGCCGGCCACGAACTCGGGGGAGGTGACAGTCACAGCAGCTCCTTGTGGTGTTCGCTGATCTTGGCAGCCGCGCGGATGTACTGCTCGGCCACGTCCAGATCCTGCTCACGATGCCAGACCGGGAGCTTGACCGTGTGGGCATGGGCGCGCTCGGCGACGGGGAAGTCGCCCGCCTTGTACCGGCGGTGGGAGCGCGGGTGGCCGGGGAACAGCACGCTGGGCTGCTGGTACAGCGGCAGTTGGTTCATCGGGCAGGTGGAGCCGGGCCGGTCGAACTCGATGGCGCCCTCGGCGATGAGCGCCCGGTGGAACTTCTCGATCGGCAGGCCGCCGAGCTCGTCCGGCCGGTAGGTGAGCGTCAACCCGTACCAGGATGGAATCACCCCTTCCGGCATCTCGGTGACTTCGAGGCCGGGTATCCGGGCCAGCCGGCCGGTCAGGTAGCGGGCGATCTCCGCCCGCCCGGCGAGGTAGCTGTCCAGGCGGGCGAGCTGGTCGTGGGCGATGGCGGCGGCGAGAGGGTGGATGCGGAGCTTGAGGCCGGCCCCGGTGACCGCGTACCGCGCGAGCGGATGGCCTTTCGGGATCTCGGTCCTGGCGCGTTTGCTGTAGTGCGCGAGCATGATGAGGCGGTGGTAGGTGTCGTCGTCCGTGAGGACGAAGCCACCCTCGCCGCCGGACAGCGGCTTGGGGCCGTTGAGGGAGAAGGCCGAGGCGAGGCCGAAGGTACCGGCCTTCTGCCCGTTGACGCTGGCGCCGTGGGCGTGGGAGCCGTCCTCCAGTACGAGAAGGTCGTGGGCGTTCGCCACGGCGACGAGGCCGGGCATGTCTGCAGGCTTGCCCCACAGGTGGGTGACCATGACCGCGCGGGTGCGAGGAGTGATCAGCTCCTCGATCCCGTTCGGGTCGATGTTGCCGTCCGGGCCGGTCTCGCACAGCACCGGCACCGCGCGGAGGTGAAAGAGCGGGGAGGCGGTGGCGTGGAAGGTCCAGGCCGGGACGACGACCTCGTCGCCGGGCTCGATCCCCGCGGCCCAGTAGGTGGCGTGCAGGGCAGCGGTGCCGGAGCTGGTGGTGACCGCGTGCCGGACACCGAAGTACTCCTGCAGGCCGTCCTCCAGCTCGGCGACGATGCCCGAGCGGCCGGGGAGGGAGATCGACTCCTCCAGCTGGGCGGCGACCTTGGCGCGGGTGGTGTCGTCGACTGGCGGCCAGATGAAGTGGGGGCCGTCCGCGGTGACGGCGGGCCTGCCGCCAAGCAGGGCGAGGGCACTGGTCACAGCGTCTCCTTCGGGTCGATGTACCGCCCCGCCGCCTTGGACCGGTAGCAGGAGGCGATGAACGCGGCGTGAGCGAGGTGCTGGTCGGGACCGGAGGTGTTGGGCCTCTCCCCGTCCAGGACCCGGCAGAAGTAGTCGATCTGCGCGGTCGCGGCAGAGGCCGGGGCGTGAGGGCGGGTCAGCTCGTCCACAACCGTGCCGTGCAGGTCGAGCCGCTGGACCCGGCCCTTGGCCAGCAGCACCGAGCCGCGGGTACCGACCACGTGCAGGCGCTCGGTCTTCGGGGCGATCCACCTGGAAAGCAGTACCGAGCCGTACAGGCCGGTGTCGTAGTCGAGTTGGATGACGGCGGTGTCCTCCGTGTCGTATCCGTCGCCGGGGACGGCGGTAGTGGAGAACTCGGCGATGACCCGGCTGGGCAGGCCGAAATACCAGAGCAGCAGATCGATGAGGTGGTAGCCCATGTCGATGATGCAGCCGCCACCGGCCTGCCGGACGTCTCCGCGCCAGCCGACCCCGGGGTCGTCGGTGTGGAAGGTGTACTGGCCGTCGATCAGGAACGGGGTGCCGATCTGGTCCAGCAGTCCGGCGACGCTCGCGTGGACCGGGTTGAAGCGCCGCTGGAGGGTGACCATCAGCTCGACCCGCCCGGCCTGGCAGGCCTGGGCGAGTTCCCGGGCCTCCCGCACGCTGGTGGCGAACGGCTTCTCCTTGAGTACGTGGACGCCTCGGGCAGCGCATTCCTGGACGACCTCCCGGCCGGCGTGGTGCGGGACGGCGACGACCACGAAGTCCGGGGCCACGGCGTCCAGCAGCTCACCGGTGCGGGTGAATCCCGGGACCTGGAGCCTTTCTTGCTGCCGCCGCAGGGGGTCGGGGTTGCTGTCGCAGATGGCGACGAGCTCGGCCCTGCTGGACGCGAGCAGACCGGGCAGGTGGTCTTGGATCGCCTGGTGGCCGAGGCCGATGACCGCAGCGCGTCGTTTCATGCGCGGACTCCTTCCGCTTCGTGAAGGAACGTGTCGGTGCACGACGAGTAGAGCCCAACTCACGGTCGTCAAACAGGCGTTGTCTGTAGTCCCGAGGTTGTCCCGCCATCACTCGCAGTAGGCTCACGGTTACCATCGATGATGGGATTGACCCGTGGACGACCAGATCCGGCACCCCCTCGCGTACGCCCGCGCGCTTCGCGGCTGGTCCCAGACCGACCTCGCGGCCCGCATCCACCACGCCGCCAGGAACAGGCCCGAAGGGCTTCGCTCCGGCACGGACAAGGCCGCCGTCAGCAAGTGGGAGAACTGGCGCAAGACGCCCAGCATCGAATCCCAGCTCCTGATCGCCGAAGCCTTCGACGTCCCGATCGGTGACCTGGAAGCCTTCGAGTGGCCCTACTGGCTCCCAGGCCAGGAACAGCCGGTGCCGCTCGGATCGGCGTTCACCGTCCACGCACTCCGAGACGCACAGAGAGCCGCAATGGATCACCGCCGCCGCACCTTCATGACCTTCAGCGCGCTCGCCCTGGCCGGGCTGTCCACCCAGTGGGCCGCCCTCGAACCCGACCGGCTCACCACCGCCCTGAACGGCAGGTGTGTCGACGGCGAGCTGGTGGATTGGCTGGAGGACACCAGCGCCAAGCTGACCGCCCTGCCCACCGAACAGCGCCAGCACACCGCGAAGCTGATGGGCGCCCAGCTGGACACGGTCACCGATCTGATCGAGCAAGGTCATTACACCGAGTCCGTCGGCCACCGGCTTCACCTGCTGGCCGCCTCGCTGGCCAGCACCTGCGGTTGGCACCGCTTCGACCAGGGGCACCACTTCGCGGCGGGCAAGCTCTGGAATGCGGCCCTCACCAATGCGCACGCCGCCCGCGACCGCGACCTCGGCGCCAGCATCCTCTCCGACTTCGCCTACCAGTCCATCTGGCTCACCCATCCCGGCGCCGCCGTCGAACCGCTCAGCCAGGCCCTCATCCACACCCGGCACCCCACGGCACGGTCCCTGCTTCACCTCCGCCGGGCCCGCGCGCACGCCGCCCTCGGCGCCGCGTCCGACTGCCACCGGGACCTGGCCGCCGCCGAGGCCGCCCTGCTGACCGACAGCCCCGACGCGGCGCCGGCCTGGTGCCGGTGGATGAGCACGGCGGACCTGGCCGTCGACTCCGGCCAGTGCATGCTCGATCTCGGCCGCACCGACGAGGCCCACGCCCGCATCGGCGAGGGCATGAGCCTGCTGCCGCGCTCCCGGGACAAGACACGCGGCATCTTCCTGACGTATGAGGCCCGCAGCCTATTGCAGGCCTGCGAGGTCGAACATGCCCTCGCTGTTACGAACCAGTCGCTCGACCTCGCGACCCGGATCGGCGCCGAACGGTGCGTCACCCTGGTACGCGAGCTCGCTCCGGCGTTCAAGCCCTACCGCCAGGTCGATGGCGTCGCCGACCTCGTGGACCGCCTCAAAGCGAGCTAGGGGGTGTCTGATGAATGAGTGCGGGAGAAGGAGCGGGGTCCGGTGCGTGCGATCGCAAGGCGCCGCAGCGTCTGCGTGGCGGAGCCACGTGGGCGGTTCGGCAACGCCACGAGCGTGCGCACCGGACCCCGCGACGCCGCAGGTATTCGTCAGACAGCTCCTAAGGGCCGCCCGGCCGGCTCGGTCCGGTCCGGGGCCACGGTCATGGTCTGGTCCAGCCCGGACCATGGCCGTGCCCGCCGCTCAGGCGATCATGAAGCTCTTCACGGGCAGTGCGCGTTCGACGATCCGGACGTCGCCGAGCCAGCCGCGCATCAACTGGTCGAGCTCGCCCCCGTACTCGTAGGCGCCGAGCAGCCAGGGAAGGCCCGCGGTGGCGAGACCGGTGGCGCGGGTGGCCGGGTTCCGGGCGACGACGCAGCCGTCGATGTACATCGTCGTGCGCTTCGTGTCGTTGACCACGGCCACGTGCCACCACCGCTCCCGGGGCAGTTCATGACTCCAGTTGGTGACGCCCCCGGGCTGGTTCAGCGGCGCCGCCGCCCACTGGAGTCCGGGGCCGTCCGAGACGGAGAGGGTGGCGACGGGCTCCTCCAGGTCGCCGGAGGTCTTGCCCGCGGCCCCGAGCGTGCCCCGGCGGCCGAGCACGCCGCCCCAGGCGTTGCGTCCGGCGTTCCAGTCGGCGGGCAGGCGGAGGAAGGCTTCGATGGTGTAACCGGACCTGAAGGTCTTGGCGTTGAGCGGTGCGTCGTTCTCCGTACGCAGATACGCGCCCCGGAGCGGCGACTTCGAACCGTCGAAGTAGAGGCTGCCGTGGCCGGGCTGGTCGGGGTGGTGGCCGCTGGACCAGCGCAGCGCGTCGGGCGCGCTGCCGGGGACGGCCTCGCGCACCAGGTCGTTGCGGTGCCCCGACAGGTCGGTGACGCGCAGCGCGGCCGCGGCGGCGGAGCCGTCCGGGTGCGACGGGGAGTCGAAGCGCCAGTAGGCGACGGTGCCCGGTATCAGCATCCGTCCGGCCGGGCGGGGGCCGCGCGCGGGCACGGGCGCGAAGCCCGAGAACCGCTTCTCGAAGTCGATGGGAACGGCGAAACGGTCCTGCGGGCCGGTCAGTTCGACCTCGCCGCGCTCCAGTTCGTTGAGCTTCTCGCCCGCGCGGCCGAGGATCCACGGGGAGATCGTCTCCACGTCGATGGTGTTCCTGGCCAGGTCGAAACGGTAGAGGCGGATCATCGCGCTGCCGCCGTAGTACCGGTTCTGGTAGTTGGTGATGTGCAGATGGACGTCGTTGCCCGCCGCGTTCTCGCGGGTGGTACGCCCGGCGGGCCAGTAGTGCCCGTTGAGGGTGAGGAAGATCTGGTCGTTCCCGGCGATCAGTTCGTCCCACAGATGCCGTCCATGCTGGGAGAACTCGGCCTCGTCGCCGTCCGCGTCGGCGTACACCAGCTCGTGGGTGGTGAGGATGACCGGGGTGTGCGGATGCCGGGCGATGACCTCCTTCGCCCAGGCGAGGCCGGCCGCCGACGGCCGCCAGTCCAGCGCCAGCACCAGCCACTCGCGCCCGGCGGCACGGAACAGGTGGTACGTGTTGTACCCGTCCGCGGTCGACCCCCCGTACGTCGGCAGGCGCCGCATCCGCTGCGGGCCGAAGGCGTCCAGGTACGGGGTGCGGCCGCGCTGGTCGTCGGTGGACGACTTGATGTCGTGGTTGCCCGCGACGACGCTGTAGCCGACCCGCCGCCGGTCCAGCAGCTCGAACGCCTTGCCGATCGCGCCGAACTCGGCCGCCTGACCGCTCTCGGTGAGGTCGCCGAGGTGGGAGAGGAAGACGATGTTCTCGTCGCGCCCGTGGTCGAGGACGTAACGCAACGACGCCTCGACCGGCGCCCTGTCGATGCTCGCCCCGTCGAAGAGGTACTGGGTGTCCGGCATGACGACGAACGTGAACCTGGGGCTCTCGAAGTCGGGCCGCCAAGCGGCCGCGACGGTGCCGGAGCTCTCCGGGGACCGGGCGGCAGCGGGGCCGGCGGACACGAGCCCGGTGGCCGCGGCGGCGGCCCCGGTCAGCGCGGTGGTCCGCAGGAACGTACGCCGGCTGGAAGCGGGCAGGAGCGGACCGTCGGGCTGGTGGAGCGGGCTGCACATGGATGTCTCCGCGGGGGACGAGCGTCGGGGGATCGCCCGAAAGCTAACCGCGCGTGCCGGACGAACCGGACCTCACAGGCGTCACCCGGACGAAGACTCCATGAACTGCCCCTCCCCCTGCCGCGGGTCCCGGCGGCGGTGTCCAGCGCGCCCAGTCCAGGATCACGAGGGGGATCGTGGGTGAGGTCGGCCCACGGGAGATCGGCATGCCCGGCGCCACCACCCCGGATCCTCGGCGAGATCAGGCGTTTCCGGGGGGATGACGGCCTGGGCGATGCAGTCGATCAGCTCCGCCGCGAAGACGCGGACGCGGCCGCGCGCGCCGCCTCCAGCTCGGCCACCAGCCGCACGACCCGCCGATTCCGGGCCCGGCCAAAGCTGTGGCCCGACAGCATGTGCAGCTGGTCCGTTCCGCCGGACGCCAGCACCAGCTCCGGGACATCGGACGAGTAGACCGTGCTCGGCAGGACGGCCACCCGCACCTCCCGGATATCCGCCCACGCGTGGGAGCGCGCGTTGAGCAGCCCGGAGTACCGCAGCCCGTCCGGCCCGTAACGGACACCGAACACCGGCGCACGGAACGTCAGCACCACACCCGGCACACCCAGGACAACGACCGGGAGCAGACCGACTACCCCCCTCACTCCCATCGCCACCACGCCCATCGCCATCACGACGGCAAGCAGCAGGCACACACTCCCATCAGGAAGTACACGAGCGACCAGAGACCTCGCCTCTTCCGCATGTCCGCCCCCAGTTCCGCAGCGCGCGACGTCGTCCGAGGTCCGGGGCGCCGCCACCGTTCGTGGACAAGCATACGAATGGTGGCCGCGCCGCCAGGGGCACGAATACGTGCGGGATCAGCGCCTGGCGGCGTACGACACGAAGCCCGCCCACGCGTCCCCGCCAACAGCAAGCTGCGGCCCCGGCACGTTCTTGGAGTCGCGCACATGCACCGAGTCCGGTGCCGTCGCGACCTCGACACAGTCGCCTTCGTTGCCGTTGCTGCTGTAACTGCTCTTGAACCACTCCAGCCCGGAAGCACCCCCGGCAGAGGTCTTGCTCTTGCGGATCATGTCTCTCCCAACTGGGCTCCGATGACACTGACAACAGCGCGCTTCCGCCCAGGCATCAGCCCAGGACGGAGGCACGGACACGTGTGAGATCAGTGCCCGGCGGCGTACGACACGAAGCCCGCCCACGCGTCCTCACCGAAGGCAAGCTGCGGCCCCGGCACGTTCTTGGAGTCGCGGACGTGCACCGCACAGAACGCAGTGGCCACCTCGACGCAGGAGTCCCCTTCGCTGCTGCTGCTGTAACTGCTCTTGAACCACTCGAGCCCGGAAACGTCCCCGGCAGAGGTCTTGCGGATCATGTCTCTCCCAGCAGTTTTTCGATGAAGGTCAACGACTCCCGTGGCGATAGAGCCTGGGCCCGGATCATCCCATAGCGCAGCTCAAGGATCCTGAGCTGCTTCAGATCGGAGACCGGCCGTCCGGCAAAGGCACCGTCCGACCGCCCCACCGCAGTGCCGTCTTCGAACTTCAGCACTTCGACTCCGCCAGCCATTCCTGCGTGATCCTCGCGATTGGTCGGCATCACCTGAATCTCGACGTTCCGCAACTGCCCGACCTCCAGAAGCCGTTCAAGTTGTCGACGCAGCATCATTGTGCCCCCGATGGGGCGGCGCAGCGTCACTTCTTCCTGTACGAAGCTGAGCGCGGGGGCGGGTGACCTCTCGAAGACCGCTTGCCTGGCCATGCGTGCGGCCAGTACTCGCTCCACTTCGTCCTGCGAGTATGCGGGCCGCCTCATCTCGAACAGCGCCCGCGCGTACTCCGACGTCTGCAACAGGCCGTGGATGTTGTGGTTGCTGTACAACCCCATCTCAACTGCCCGCTTCTCCATCTTCGTCAAGTTCCGAATCTTCTTCGGGTACCGGACCTCCGCCACGTCCTGCTTCATCGCAGCGATCTTCCCGCCCGCCCCCAGGACCTCGTCCGACTTGTCCAGGAACTCCGGTCGGGGGATGCGCCGGCCGCCCTCCACCTTGTAGACGAGGCCCTCCCCGTACCCGATGGCGGTCCCGAACTCTTCGGCCCGCAGCCCCGCAGCCTCTCGCCATGCCTTGATCTGGCGGCCCACGGCGGTGACCACGGCCAGCCCCGAGTCGTCATCCGGATCGACGTCCCAGCCCGGCTCGTCCGCGCCGGTGTCCCCGCGTTCTGTACCGGCCTCATCCACGCTCATCCGTGCCCCACTTCCGACGCGCCTACCGTTCTCGGCCCAACCCCTGGTGCCCCCGGCACGTCACCCCGGACAGCCGGGACAACACCGGACAAGCCCTGGACAACCCTCCTACGAGTGGGGCTCGTTGGGCCACTCCACCGGGTCGCGGAAACCCACGACCCGGTAAGCCACGTCCCCCTCTGCCGCGTCCCCCTCTGCCACGACACATAAAACGTTGAAGTACTGAGGGAAAACACCCTCCCCACCCGAACCCGACCCCCCGTCCCACCCTGATCACTCGCGCGGGTGACACAGGGCAACTGAGCTGGATTTCATGTGGGTTCGCTGGCTTATGCTCGCCGCGACAACCCCAGACATGCGACGGCCCCCGACGAGACTGGCACTCTCGACCGGGGGCCTGACCACCGAGGAAGTAAAGGGCTTCCCGATGGATACCCAGCAGGTTACCGCGCCCCCGTGCGCCTCGTCCTTGGTACGCGAAGACGCAACGCCGTCATGAGGCGTCATCCACATCAACTTCCGGCATGCCGCGGGCTACACCGTCATCGGCAACCACCTCGCCCAGCACCGCGGCCTCTCCCTCACCGCGATCGGGCTCGCCACCCACATCCAGTCGCTCCCCGCCGGAGCCAGGATCGGCATCAAGCGCCTCGCCGAACGCTTCCCCGAGAGCGAGTTCCGCATCGCCGCCGCCCTGCGCGAACTCGAAGCCCACGGCTACCTCCACCGCAGCCGCGTACGCCTCGCCGACGGCCGCATCGTCACCCGCACCGTCTCCTACAACCAGCCAGGTGCCACCGCTCAACCCACCGCGGCCCCTCGCCCCCGGAACGCTCCCGGCAAGCCGGTCCCACAGCCCGCGCCCACACCCCCACCGGCGCCCACACCCACACCCCCACCCCCACCCCCACCCCACCGGCAGCCGCACCCCCGCCCGCGCCCGCAGCCGCACCCGAACCGCCCCCCCGTCCCAGCTCCCGCCCCGCCCCCGGCCCCGGCCCCCGCAACGCCCCCGCCGCCGCCCGCGCCGCAGCCGGAACCCACTCCCGCCGCGCGCACCACACCACCTCCGCCGCCGCTCCCCCAGCCGCAGGAGTTCACGCCCGAGCTTCAGCGCGCGGCCACCGCGCTCCTCGCCGACCTCCGCCGCCACGCACCCGGGCTCGCGCTCTCCGAAAGGGATATCGCCGCCCTTGCCCCCGGCGTCGCCACCTGGCTCGAACGCGACACCCACCCCGACACCATCCGCCACGCCCTCACCACCGACCTCCCCAGCCCCCTGAAGCATCCGGCCGGGCTCCTCCGCCACCGGATCACCACGCTCCTGCCACCCCCGCTCCCCGGTGCAGCGGACCTCGCCCCGGCCCGCCACGGGGTCCTCGCCATCCCGCTCCAGAACTGCGACACCTGCGACCGCGCCTTCCGCGCCGCCGACCCCGGTCGCTGCCGCGACTGCCGCGAACGCCACGCCGAACAGGAAGCCCCCCACAGAGCCGCCTGACGACCAGCGGCCGCCCCCAACGCAACACAACGCGACGCGACGACAAGCGTGGCGCGGACCAGGCAACCCGCCCCCGTCGATCTCCGTCTATCCCTCCGCAACAGCGGCTCGCGCTCTCCCCGCGCGGTCTGCGCGCGAATCGGTACGCAGCACAGGGTCGCCCCGCCGCCCGCTGCGAGGGAACGGACGGAGCACGGTGTGACGGATCGACCCTCGTCGCGGGCGCCCCGTACGGGAATCCCCCGCCGCGCCCTGCTGGCGGCGACGGCCGCGGCGACCGGGGCGGCGGCCCTCGGGGCGTGCTCGGCCCCCGCGTCGCCCCGCCGCCGCGATCCCGCGCCGGACCCGCTGCCCGGGCGGCCGATCAGCGCCTCGCGACCGGCGCTGATGATGCAGCTCCTCGCCCACCCGGACGACGACCTGTACTTCATGAACCCCGACACCCGGCAGGCGTTCCACGACGGGACGCCCCTGGTGTGCGTCTATCTGACCGGGGGCGAGGCCAACGGCGTCAACCGGATGCCCGGCCGGCCCGGCCCGGCCCCCGACAAGGCCGCGTACTCCTCCGCCCGGCACCAGGGGCTCCGCCAGGCGTACGCGACGCTCCTCGGGCTCGACCGGTTCACGAAGTGGCAGGAGTCCGTCGTCGAACTGCCGGGCGGTCACCGGGCGGAGCTCAACCTGCTCGCGCACCGGGGCCGCAGGGTCGAGCTGATCTACCTCAACACCGCCATGCACACCACATACGGACGGCTCGGACTGCCGAGTCTCTGGCAGGACCGGCGTCTGGTGCTGCCCACGGTCGTCGCCGACGGCTCCCCGCTGCGGCAGGCCGGTTCGTACACGTACGACGGGCTGATCGACGTCCTGGTGGGGCTGTTCGACCGGTACCGGCCGACCGCCGTGCACACGCTGGACCCGGACCCCGACATCCAGCACAGCAGCGAGGCCCAGCGCCGCCGGGACAGCGAGCAGCAGGGCTACTCCGACCACCCCGACCACACCGCGGCCGCGCTGTTCACCTGGACGGCGCTGATCCGCTGGGTGGCGCGGGCCACCCGGGACGGCGGCACGGTCCCCGGCTTCGCCACCACCGCCTACCGGGCCTACTACAACCGGCACTGGCCCAAGAACCTGCCGCCCGCCGTGCTGGCGGAGAAGGCCGCCCTGCTGGTGCCGTACGGCGGCTCGGCCGACTGGGACTGCGGCAACCCGGCCGGCTGCGGCGACTACGGCGTGGGCGGCGACCGGCCGCTGACCAACCGGAAGGGCTGGGTGCGCTCCACCCACTACCGCTACCCGGGCCCCCGCCCGGTGCTCGGCGCCGGGCCGGACGGCCGGCTCGTCGCGTACGGGGTGCTGGGGCTGCGGGCGGTCCGCTGGCGCGAGAGCGCACCGGGCAGCGGGGTGTGGGAGGCGCCGGACGACCTCGGCGGCGGCCCGCTGGCCCCGGTGCTCGGCGGCACGGCCCTGCCGGACGGGCGGCAGCTGCTGTTCGGGCTGCGGTTCGCCGCGATCGGCGGGCACGGCGCGGACAACGCGCGCGAGATCGCCGTACTCGAACAGCGCTCCCCCGGCGGCGGCTTCCGCGCCTGGGAGGGGCTGGGCAATCCGGAGCGCGGGCAGGACGACGGCCGCCGGATCGGCGTCCCGGTCGCGGCCACCGCTCCTGACGGGCGGGTCCACCTCTTCGTACGGAACGCGGAGAAGGGTCTCAGCACCCGGATACGGGAGGCCGACGGCAGCTGGGGCGACTGGCGGGACATGGGCGGCGGCGAGGTCCAGGACGGCCTGAGCACCGTCGTGGACGGCGAGGGGCGGGTCCATGTCCTCGCGGCGGGCCGTTTCGCGGTCCACCACTGGACGCAGGACGCCCCCGGCGACCCGGTCACCGCGCGCACCCAGATCGGCGGGGTACCGGTCCCGGGCGACGGCCCGGCCGCGCTGGCATCCCCGGACGGGACCCTCGACCTCTTCTACCGCGCGGCGGCGAAGGCCGCGCTGACCACCGTGCGGACCGGCGAGACGCCGGACGGGAACGTCCTCGACGGCCGGACCCCGGCCACCGGCGACTACACCGGCCTCGACGGCCGGGGCAGGGTCCTCGACGACCGCCCCGGCTTCACCGGCTACGGCCCCGTCGCCGCGGCCGGCCCGACGCACTCCCCCGTGCTGCTCGGCCGCACCGAGAAGGGCCTGGTCCAGGTGCGCACGCCCCGCGGCCTCTCCGTACGGCGGCACGGCCCGGTACCGCTCGACGCCCCGGCCCTGCGCCTGACCCAGGACGGCCGCCCGGTGGTCGCGGCCCTGGGCGTCGACGCCCACCCCTGGCTCTGGCGCCCCTGACCGCTCACCGAACGGCTGCCGTCGTGCCGTGCGCTCGTCCTGACCGTGCTCGACCGCCCGGGTCATCTGCGCGCGGCCCGGGAGGCGGGCGCGGCCGGCTCGCTGCCTGCGAGCGCTCCCCGAACGCCGAGCCATCGAGCTAATCCGAACCGTACTCAGATGTCACTTGACGGCATGTCACTCCAAACGTCGCTGGAATATCCATGCCACGGCGAGGATCAATCCCGCGGATCCGAGGATGGGGGCGCCGTCGGCCTTTCCCAGGGTCAGCGAAACGATGGTTCCGCTGATAAGAGCGAGGCAACCCAGCGCGAAGAACACTGTGGAGCTCTTCCGCTGATCAACTTGTTTCACGTGTCCTCATTTTTCTCGCAACGGAATCAGGCATCGTCATCATCGACGCCACCAAGGCTTCTTGTGGGACCTGGGAATGGGTCTGACGTGGTACCCGCGTGAGGGATACCGCTTGATGGACCAGCGCAGCAGTGCAAGGCTCCTGCTGCGACGCCGGCCGTTCGTCTCGACGGTGAAGGACCGGAAGCGGTGCGCCGCGTCCAGCGTCCAGCTCTGGCGCTGGTCGTCCGTGGTCTGGGTGTGGACCAGATCATTGGCGTAGTACGCGAGGGACGAACCTGGCAGCGCCGTGGTACGGCCGAACGCGTCATACGTGTATCCGGCGTCGACCAGCCGGTCGCCGCTGTCGTAGGCGTGCGTCGTCGTGACCGCGCCGGTGCTCGTGCGGTCCGCGCCCTCCGACGCGGCGGACTCGGTCAGCCGGGTCCGGTTGGTGCGCTTGTCGAAGGTGTAGGCGCGGCGTGTGCACACCTCGCCCACGCTGTCGTCGACCGATGTCAGCCGGCCCGCCTTGTCGTATCCGTACTCCCGCGTCGACCAGCCGGTGTGCTCGGTGACCTGTCCGTGGACGGACTCGGAGACCATGTCCGAGGAAACCAGCACGCCGTCGGCGTCTCGCGCGTAGGTGCGGCCCACCGTGGAACCGGCGGTGTCCTGATCGACGGTGAGGGTGTAGCCGCCGGGCAGCCGCTCGGTGGAGACCCCGCCGTCCGCGTCGCACGTGGTCGTGAAGGCGCCCGCCACGGAGTCCACCGTCTTCGTGGCCAGGCCGCGCGGCTCGGCGACGTGGTCGTAGGCGTACGTCACCGTCGAGCTCGACGGAACGCTGACCATCGAACGGCCGTCACCGAGACAGTTCCTCCTCCTGGTCCGGCTTCCCCTGCCGAGCCCGGCAGCCGCACACGCCCCGCCCGCCCCGCCCCCATCACCGCCGTAGGCCACCCCACCACCCCCGCACCACGCCGAAGGGCCCCGGCCCACCGCATACGCGGCGGGCCGAGGCCCTTCTTGGTGCTCGGTGCGGAGCAACCAGGTCAAACCATCAAGTAATTACTTGACGATCTTGGTGACCTGGCCGGCGCCCACGGTCCGGCCACCCTCACGGATGGCGAACTTCAGGCCCTCCTCCATGGCGACCGGCTGGATCAGCTGGACGGACATGGTGGTGTTGTCGCCCGGCATGACCATCTCGGTGCCCTCGGGGAGGGTCACGACGCCGGTCACGTCCGTGGTACGGAAGTAGAACTGCGGGCGGTAGTTGTTGAAGAACGGGGTGTGGCGGCCACCCTCGTCCTTCGACAGGATGTAGGCCTGGGCCTCGAACTCGGTGTGCGGCGTGACCGAACCGGGCTTGATGATGACCTGGCCGCGCTCGACGTCCTCGCGCTTGATGCCACGGAGGAGCAGACCGACGTTCTCACCGGCCTGGCCCTCGTCGAGCAGCTTGCGGAACATCTCGATGCCGGTGACCGTGGTGGTGGTCTTCTCCGGGCGGATACCGACGATGTCGACGGTCTCGTTGACCTTGAGGACACCACGCTCGATACGACCGGTGACGACGGTGCCACGACCGGTGATCGTGAAGACGTCCTCGATCGGCATCAGGAACGGCTTGTCGACGTCGCGCTCGGGCTGCGGGATCGCCTCGTCGACGGCCTTCATCAGGTCGAGGACGGTCTGGCCCCACTCCTTGTCGCCCTCAAGGGCCTTGAGCGCGGAGACCTTGACGACCGGAACGTCGTCGCCCGGGAACTCGTACTCGGAGAGGAGCTCGCGCACCTCGAGCTCGACGAGCTCCAGGATCTCCTCGTCGTCCACCATGTCGGCCTTGTTCAGGGCGACGACGATGTACGGAACGCCGACCTGGCGGGCCAGGAGCACGTGCTCCTTGGTCTGCGGCATCGGGCCGTCGGTGGCGGCGACCACGAGGATGGCGCCGTCCATCTGCGCGGCACCGGTGATCATGTTCTTGATGTAGTCCGCGTGACCCGGGCAGTCGACGTGCGCGTAGTGACGCTGCTCCGTCTGGTACTCGACGTGCGCGATCGAGATGGTGATACCGCGCTGGCGCTCCTCGGGAGCCTTGTCGATCTGGTCGAAGGCCGAGGCCTCGTTCAGGTCCGGGTACGCGTCGTGCAGCACCTTGGTAATGGCGGCCGTGAGGGTCGTCTTACCGTGGTCGATGTGACCGATGGTGCCGATGTTGACGTGCGGCTTAGTCCGCTCGAACTTCGCCTTCGCCACTGGGTCCTCCTGTGGAGTGGTTCTGTACGCCTTGCTTCATCGGCGCCAGGGTGATCTTTGCTGGGATGCCGGGGCCGGGGGCATTCAGCACGTCGCTCGCGCTCCGCGCCGAATGCCCCACCGGGCTCCGGTGACAAGCCTAAAGCGTGTACTCGGAAGAGTTACTCGCCCTTGGCCTTCGCGATGATCTCCTCGGCGACGTTCCGCGGAACCTCGGCGTAGGAGTCGAACTGCATCGAGTAGCTTGCGCGACCCGAGGTCTTGCTGCGGAGGTCTCCGACGTAGCCGAACATCTCCGAAAGGGGCACGAGGCCCTTCACGACGCGAGCGCCGCTGCGCTCCTCCATGGCCTGGATCTGGCCACGGCGGGAGTTGATGTCACCGATGACATCGCCCATGTAGTCCTCGGGCGTGGTGACCTCGACGGCCATCATCGGCTCCAGGAGCACGGGGGACGCCTTGCGCGCGGCCTCCTTGAAGGCCTGCGAACCGGCGATCTTGAAGGCCAGCTCGGAGGAGTCGACCTCGTGGTAGGCGCCGTCGAGAAGAATGACGCGGACGCCCGTCATCTCGTAGCCGGCCAGGATGCCGAACTGCATGGCCTCCTGCGCACCCGCGTCCACCGAGGGGATGTACTCCTTGGGGATGCGGCCGCCGGTGACCTTGTTGACGAACTCGTACGAGGCGTCGCCGCCCTCGATGGGCTCGATCGCGATCTGCACCTTGGCGAACTGACCGGTACCACCGGTCTGCTTCTTGTGGGTGTAGTCGACGCGCTCGACGGCCTTGCGGATCGTCTCGCGGTACGCGACCTGCGGCTTGCCGACGTTCGCCTCGACGCGGAACTCGCGCTTCATGCGGTCGACGAGCACCTCGAGGTGAAGCTCGCCCATACCGCCGATGACGGTCTGGCCGGTCTCCTCGTTGGTGTGCACCTGGAAGGAGGGGTCCTCCTCCGAGAGACGCTGGATGGCGACACCCAGCTTCTCCTGGTCGCCCTTGGACTTCGGCTCGATCGCGACCTCGATGACCGGCGCCGGGAAGTCCATGGACTCCAGGATCACCGGGTTCTTCTCGTCGCAGAGCGTCTCACCGGTGGTGGTCTGCTTCAGGCCCATGACGGCGATGATGTCGCCGGCGCCCACCGAGTCGATCTCCTCACGCTTGTTCGCGTGCATGCGGTAGATCTTGCCGATGCGCTCCCTCTTGCCCTTGACGGAGTTCAGCACCGAGGTGCCGGAATCCAGGCGGCCCGAGTAGACCCGGACGAAGGTGAGCTTGCCGAGGTGCGGGTCGCTCATGATCTTGAACGCCAGCGCCGCGAGCGGCTCTTCGTCGGACGGCTTGCGCTTGACGACGACCTCGGGGTCCTTGACGTCGTGGCCCTCGATGGCCTCGACGTCCAGGGGGGAGGGCAGGAAGCGAACGACGGCGTCGAGCAGGGGCTGGACGCCCTTGTTCTTGAACGCGGTGCCGCAGAACACCGGGGTGACGGTCGTCTCGCCGCCCTTGCCGGAGTTGATCGTGATGCGACGAACGGCGGCGTAGAGCTGCTCCTCGGTGGGCTCCTCGCCCTCCAGGTACAGCTCCATGATCTCTTCGTCGTTCTCCGCGACGGACTCCAGGAGCTTGGCGCGCCACTCGTCGGCGGCCTCGGCCAGCTCGGCCGGGATGTCGACGACGTTGTACGCCTCGCCCTTGGTGGCTTCCACCGGGTAGACGAGCGCCTTCATCCGCACGAGGTCGATGACGCCCGTGAAGTCGGCCTCGGCGCCGATCGGCAGCTGCATCACGATCGGGGTCGCGCCGAGGCGGTCCGTGATCATGCCGACGCAGCGCAGGAAGTCCGCGCCGGTGCGGTCGAGCTTGTTGACGAAGCAGATGCGCGGAACGCCGTAGCGGTCCGCCTGACGCCACACGGTCTCGGACTGCGGCTCGACGCCCGCCACACCGTCGAAGACGGTGACGGCGCCGTCGAGGACGCGGAGCGAACGCTCCACCTCGACGGTGAAGTCGACGTGGCCCGGAGTGTCGATGATGTTGATGGTGTGGTCAACATCGTCGAGCGGCCAGTGGCAGGTCGTCGCGGCCGACGTGATCGTGATGCCGCGCTCCTGCTCCTGCTCCATCCAGTCCATCGTGGCGGAACCCTCGTGGGTCTCGCCGATCTTGTACGAAACGCCGGTGTAGAACAGGATCCGCTCGGTGGTGGTCGTCTTGCCCGCGTCGATGTGGGCCATGATCCCGATGTTGCGGACCTTGGCCAGGTCAAGCGAAGTGGTGGCCATAAGGCTCAGTCTTCTCTCGGTCTCGATGTGGGGTAGCGACTACCAGCGGTAGTGCGCGAAGGCCTTGTTGGACTCGGCCATCTTGTGAGTGTCCTCACGCTTCTTGACCGCCGCGCCAAGACCGTTGGAGGCGTCGAGCAGCTCGTTCATGAGGCGCTCGGTCATGGTCTTCTCGCGACGGGCGCGGGAGTAGCCGACGAGCCAGCGCAGCGCGAGCGTGGAGGCCCGGCCCGGCTTGACCTCGATCGGCACCTGGTAGGTGGCGCCACCGACACGGCGGGACTTGACCTCCAGCGAGGGCTTGACGTTCTCAAGCGCGCGCTTCAGCGTGATGACCGGGTCGTTGCCGGTCTTCTCGCGGAGGCCCTCCATGGCGCCGTACACGATCCGCTCGGCGGTGGAACGCTTGCCGTCCAGCAGGATCTTGTTGATCAGCGAGGTGACAAGAGGAGAGTTGTAGACCGGGTCGATGATGACCGGGCGCTTCGGGGCGGAGCCCTTACGAGGCATTCTTACTTCTCCTTCTTGGCGCCGTAGCGGCTGCGAGCCTGCTTGCGGTTCTTGACACCCTGGGTGTCGAGCGAGCCGCGGATGATCTTGTAGCGAACACCCGGCAGGTCCTTCACACGGCCACCACGCACGAGCACGATGGAGTGCTCCTGCAGGTTGTGTCCCTCACCCGGGATGTAGGCCGTGACCTCGATACCGGAGGTCAGACGCACACGCGCGACCTTGCGGAGGGCCGAGTTCGGCTTCTTCGGGGTGGTCGTGAACACACGCGTGCAGACGCCGCGGCGCTGGGGCGAACCCTCGAGTGCGGGCGTCTTGTTCTTTTCGACCTTGTCCTGCCGGCCCTTGCGGACCAGCTGCTGGATCGTAGGCACTACTTCTCCGGTTTCTGTGTGCCGTTCGTGAAACTAACCTGGAACGTCACCGACCCACGCGGTCGGGTGTGTCGAATACTGCAGGCCACTGCCGCAAAGCAGGACGGGCGCAGATTGCGGCGGCCATCGACGGAATCGTCGTGCGGCTGAGGACACGCACACGAGTCCCAGGCACACCCCAGGCACAAGGTCTGAGCGTACCTACCTCGTCGACTCCGGTCAAAACAAATGCGTCTCACCGGCGACACACCGGGCGATTCTGTCCGCTGTCGGCGGAATCGAGCCAGCCGGCCCCGGGCACGCGGCAGGAAAACGACCTTGGCCGTCCGCCCGGGCGCCTTCTCAGTACATTGAGGCGCTCTGCGGACGATCGCACGATCGGGGGACGTGATGGCGGCGTACGCGTCCGACGGCGACGGGCTCGACGACCAGGTGCCCTTCCTCGCACGTCTGGAGCGGGAGGACCGGGTGTCCCTGCTCGGGCTTGGCCGCGAGCTGAATTTCGCCTCCCGGGACCCTCTGCTCAGACAGGACGAGCCGTCCGCGTATGTCCTGCTGATCCTGACCGGGTGGACGAAGGTCACCGAGTCGGCGCCGAACGGTTACGAGGCGTTGCACGCTCTGCGCGGCCCCGGCGACATCGTCGGCGAATCGGCCGCGCTGACCGGCCGACCGCGCTCGGCGACGGTCACCGCGCTCTCCCCCGTACGGGCCGTGGTCGTGGAGCATGAACGGTTCCGTTCGTTCGTGGCTGGATCCGCCGAGGTCTCCCTCACACTCCTGGCCCTGACCGCCGACCGGGCACGCGCCGCCGACCGACGCAGTCTGGAGTCCGCAGCGATGACGGTACGGGAGCGTTTCGCCGTCCTGCTGCTCGATCTGGCGCGCACCCACGGTGTGCGTACGAACGGGGGCATCGAGCTCGACATACCGCTCAGCAAGCAGGAGCTGGCCGGCGCGGTCGGGGCGTCCCGGGAAATGGTCCAGCGGCTGCTGAAGGACTTGCGGGAGCGGGGCATCGTGCAGACCGGGCGGCGGGCACTGGTGATCGTGCGGCCGGACGCGCTCCGCAGGATCGCCCGGACGCCGGGCCTGGTCCGGCCGCCCGCCCACCACGGAGCCCCGCGGACTCCTTGACACCGGCCCCGGCCGCTCCGGGCGGGCGTTCGGGGCCGCTCTGTGCACACGGTCACACTCCGAGTGAGTCATCCGTCCTCACCGCCGAGGGCCCGCCGGCCCGACGCTCGTGTCTCCGGCCCGCACCCGCGGCGACCCGAGCGAGAGGCATCCCGTGAACGATCCCGTGAACAGCACGATCCTGCTGCTCGACATCGAGAAGTACAGCGAGCGGGACGACGTCGAGCAGGCATACCTGCGACGCATGCTCTACGACCTGACCGACCGGGTACTGCTCACCGCCGGAGTCGACGAAACCCGGCGCAGGCGGGCGGACCGCGGCGACTCCGTGATGGAGCTGATCGACGCCAACTGCTCGGTGATCGCCCTGCTGCGGGCGCTGCTGGCCGAGGTACCGGCCCAGCTGCGCAGCCGGAACCGGCGTGCCTCCGCCTCGGCCCGGATGCGGCTGCGCGGTGTGGTCGCCTCCGGGTACGTCGCGGTGGACGAGCTCGACGGATGGGTCGGCAGCGATCTCAACCACGCGTGCCGGCTGCTGGACGCGGAGCCGCTGAGGGCGGCGCTGCGCGCGGCCCCGGACGACTTCGCGCTGTGCGTGTCCGAGCCCGTCTACCAGGGGATCGTGCGGCACGACCACACCGGTGTACCGGTCGAGGAGTTCCACTCCGTCCTGGTGGACAGCAAGAACGGTCTGCTCGCCGCGTGGCTGCACGGCCCCGCTCCGTATGAGCGCCCACGCCCGCACCCCGTGGAGAGGCGGACGGACGCCCCGTCGGACCCCGGCCCCGCCCCGCGCACACCGCCCGCACCCGCGCAGGCTGCGGCATCGGCCCAGCAGGCGTTCGACCTCGGGGGCGCAACGGTCACCGGCGGGGTCTTCGGCGGGACCAACCACGGCATCGGCGGCGGCACCTTCTCCGGGAACATCCACCTCGGCGGCACCGGCCCGGAGAACCACCGGTGAGCACCGAGGAGCAGCCGCAGGCGCACGGCCCCCAGCCTCCACCGGGCGGCGACCAGCCCTCGGGGACGCAGGACGGCCGCCCGGCCGACGGGGAGCCGGCCGAGGAGACCGACCAGCCGCAGCCCGCCTGGGCTGCCCGGCGGGACCTCACCGACCACGCCCCCCGGACCATGGGTTTCGGGGACGCCGCGCAGGTCGGCGGGGGCGTCTTCGGCGGGACCAACCACGGCATCGGCGGCGGCACCTTCTTCGGTGACGTCCTGGTCGGCAGGACCGAGATCATCAACTACCAGTTCGGCGCGTCCGCCGTGATCCACGCCTCGGGTGAGATCGCGCGGTCCACCCTGGAGGAGCTGGCGGCCTGCTTCGTGCCCGCACGCGCCGACTTCGACGAGTTGACCGACCGGCTGCGCGAGGAGCATGTCCTGGTGGTCTCGGGCCCCTATTTCGCGGGCCGGCGGACCGCCGCGCTGATGCTGCTGCACCGGGTCGGCGCCGCCCCGGTACGGGCGATCGGCCGGGACACCGCTCCAGGACAGCTCGTCGCCGGTCTCGGCGCCGGGACACCGGACGGCCGCACCGGCCACGTCCTGTGCGACCTGATCACCGACCCCGGCCGGCCGCTGCGCGAGGCGGACCTGCTGGCCGCCCGCAAGGAGCTGGGCGAATACGGGTATCTGGTCGTCACCGTGGGGCCGACGGCCCTGCTGGAGGACGTACCGGTGGTGCACTGGCAGGCGCCTCCGCCGCGTGACGTCCTGCGCGCGCACCTCGGCACGCTGGTGGACGAGGAGCGCGTGGCACGGCTGTTCTCCCTGCCCGCCACGACCGCCTTCCTCGAACGCAGCCACCAGCCGCGCGAGGCCGCCGAGTTCGCCCGACTCCTGGCCAGGTACTCGGCCGGGGAGGCCGACGCCGAGCAACTCGAGAACTTCTCCCTGGCGGCTCTGGAGAACCAGGTCCAGGAGTGGTTCGAGGACGACGGAAGCGTGCTGCACCTACGGGACAAGGCGTTCCTCGTCTCGCTGGCCGCCTTCGACAAGGGCCCGTACGCCCTGACCGCGGAGCTGGGCGACCTGCTCCACGTCTTCCTCCACGAAACCGAGAACCGGGGGCGGTACCCCGTCGTCCCGGTCTTCGGCACGCACATCGGCAAGCGGCTCCAGCTGGCCCGCGCCCACCGGTTCGAGGAGGAGGAGGCCACCGAGTGGGGTCCGGTCCGGCAGGTGAAGGCCGCCTACCGGGACGAGCGGGCCTCGCTCGTGCTGCTGCGCGAGATATGGACCGGGCACCCCTCAGCGCGGCCCGCGCTGGTGCGCTGGCTGCAGCACCTGGCGGGTGACGGGCGACCGTTCGTCCGCACCCGGGCCGCCTCCACCGCGGCTGTCCTCGCTCACACCGACCTGCCGTCCGCCATGGCGCTGATCATCGAACCGTGGGCCTCCTCCCGCCTTTACCGGCACCGCCTCGTCGCCGTCAACGCGCTCACACTCTCCCATTTCCTGGGCGTCCCCAACGTGCCGCGCATCCTCGACTCCTGGTGCGAGAGCGATGAGCCGGCACAGTGCTGGGTGGCCATCCGCACTCACGGGCTGATCGGCCCGAAGCGCCCTGCCGAGACCCTGGCGGCGCTGCGCGCAGCGGCCCGGCACCAGGCGGGACGGCCGGAACCCGGCGAGGACCTGACGGGGCAGCTGGCCGAGTCCGTGGAACTGTTGCTGTTGTCGTCGGCGGGCGACGAGGTGCTCGCGGGGCTGCTCCGAACGCTCCACGACGACCGTCCGGCCACCGAACTCGCGCTCGGCGGCTTCCTCAGTGCCTGCCGTCGGACCGAGCGGGACGAACGCCACGGACAGCCGCTCGTCCTGACCTGGTATGTACGGGCGTCGGCCACCCGGACACCGGCTGTCGCCGGCATCGTCGAGCTGTGGCGCACCGCGCTGGAGAGCCGCGGCCACACCCGAGGCGCCCTCGACGTGCTGCGCCTCTGGGTGCTGTCGGCGGACCACGGTCCCGGCACGGAGTGGGCGCTCGCCGCGCTGCTGCCCTCGCTCGTCACCACGTCGTCGGAGTACCAGCGGCTCAGCCACCTTCTGCGGACCATGCCCGGCGAGGACGGTGTCGATCCCCCACCCGTGGCGGGCCGCCTGCTGGCCGTCCTTCCGCGTCCCTGACCCCGCGCTGCCTCTGCTCCTCCAAACCGCCTCATCCACAGCGACAGGAGAGTGTCTCCCATGCCCGAGTTCCGCCGAGCGCCCGACTGGGACCAGTACGCCGATCGCGGCACACCGTTGAGCGATCCCGTCGTCACGGTCCGGCAGCTGTCCCGCTTCGGCTTCGCCCGTCGACCGCTCACCCGCATCGACCACGCCCTGGTCTTCTCGGCGCCGGACGGCTCGTACGACACCTATCTCCCGCCTCTCCGGCCCACCCGTGCCGCGGCCGCCGCGAAGCGGTACACCTCGGTGTACGAGGTCGACATGGGGATCCATCCCGTGCGTGAGGAGATCGGTCTGCCCAGCGACGACGACGCCTTCGAGTTCGAGCTGATCTCCGAACTGTCGTGGCAGGTCGTCGATCCTGCCCGGTTCGTGATGAGCCGGCACCGCGACGTGCCCCGGCTGCTGCTCGGCGAACTCGAGCAGGCGGCCCGCCCCGTCACCCGTCGCTTCGCGGTCTCCCGCAGCGCGGACGCGGAGCGGGCGCTGCTGCGGGAGGTGCACGCACGAGGCCCGCTCGGGGCCGGGGTGGGGCTCTCGGTGTCCTGGACCGTACGGGTGCGTGGGGACCAGGGGGCCATCGACCACGTGCGGCGCATGAGGTCCATCGACCACGAGGCCACCGAGCGGGTGCACACCGAGCGGCGCGGCAGGGAACACGACGCCGCGATCGACCTGCGCAACCGGGAGCAGGACGCTCTCCAGTGGCGGCGCGCGGCCGAATTCGGTGAGTGGGAGCACGCGCTGAACCTGCGCCGACAGGAGTGGCTGCACGCGGAGGCGGTCGACCGGTCCCGTCAGCAGCTCGAACTGCAGCAGGTGAACGCGGAGAAGATCGCGTTCTACGAGAAGCACCTGGAGCGGGACGGGGTCCGTGCGTGGGCACTCCACCTGGCCGACCACCCCGAGGACACCAAGCTGGTGGTGACCAGCCTGCGCCAGGACCAATTGCACACGATCAGAGCGAAGCTGGCACTGGCCGGCGAACTTCTGAGCGGTGACAGTGCGGAGAACCACGAGCTGGAGACGCCGAAGAAGATGGCGTTCCAGGCGGTGATCGACGTCCTGGACCAACATCTGCCGGGGGTCACCGCGCAGAGCACGGCCACGGGGCGGCTGACCGTGTCGCTGGCGAAGGAGGCGCAGCACGCGAGACCGGGGACGGCCACACGGGACGCCTCCCGGCCAGGTCTCGGCCGAACCGACCTCGGACGAACCGATCTGGACCGGACCGATCTGGACCGGACCGATCCGGACGGAGCCGAACCCGGCCGCACCGAGGGCATGGGCGCGAACGGGCGACGCGTGCGCGGGCTCGCCGGCACACCGGTCCAGAGGGCTGATGCGGGGGAGGGCGCGTCGTTCGGCTCCTTCCCGGGCTGGCGCCCGCCACCGGGCTACGGCAGCACTCCCCTGAGGCCCGCGGACGACAGGCGCCCGCCGTCGCCGGACACGCCGTCGCCGGGCGCGGTGGACCGGCGCGAGGCCACGGACACATACGGGGTCACGGACATGTCCGGGCCCCCGGGCACACCGAGGCTCGCGGACTTCCTCAAGGCCGCAGGAGAGGCCGCCGAAGCCGCCGAAGTAGCGGAGGTCGTCGAAGTGGCCGAAGCGATCAAAGCGATCACGGAAGCATCCGGAGCACCGATCCGGGAGGGCCGCGGCGCATGACCGGCATCTCCCCGTCCCCGGACTCCCCGGCGGCTCCCCCGGCTCGGCAGAACGACGCCGGGACGCGACTCCTGCTCGATCTGCGGTCCGAGATCGCACGGGCCGACAACAAGGCGTCCGTACTGGTCGCCGCGCTCGGCATGACCGCGGGCGTGATCAGCGGCTGGCTGGCCGGCAGCGAATGGCGTCCGAGCGCGCTCTCCGGCCCCGGCACGGCCCTGTGGTGGACCGGAACGGGCGGGCTGGCGGCCGCACTGCTCTCGATGCTGATGGCTGTGCTCCCCCGCTACCACGGCAGCTCCTGGACCCCCGGCACCCCACTCACCTACTTCGCGGACATCCGTCGTGCCGCTCGCCAGAACCGGCTGGCGGAGGCGCTCGACGCCACCGAGGGTGCCCCGACCTCCGCACTGCTCACCGCTCTGGCCGAGACCAGCTGGATCGCCGTGCGCAAGCACCAGTGGATACGCGCCGGACTGCTCGCCTACTCCGTGGGCACGGTCCTGCTCCCCGGCTCACTGCTCCTCGGCTGACGCCCCCACCCCGAAGGATGATCATGCCCCGACCAGCGCCTCGACCCCAGGTTCCGGGCGACGAACCCGGGCCGGCGGACGACCGGCCCGGACATCTTCCGCCTGACAGCGGCACCGT
Source organism: Streptomyces tyrfis (assembly GCF_037034285.1). NCBI lineage: Bacteria > Bacillati > Actinomycetota > Actinomycetes > Kitasatosporales > Streptomycetaceae > Streptomyces > Streptomyces tyrfis. Next base: position 132,673 of record NZ_JBAGJZ010000008.1, read on the forward strand.
ACCGCCCCTGGGACGCGGCCCAGCACCGCGTACGACCGCGGCGTCCTACGGGCCGGACGACCTCGTCTACCGGCACGGGCCGGGCCGACGCGTCCACTACACCGCACACCAACGACGCCTGGACGCCACCGCGCTCGGGCAGCTGGTGCTGGCGCTGCCGTCCTTCCTGACGAGCGCACTGGTGGTGCTGCTCGTGAGCGCGGTCCTGGACAGCTGCCTGGGGCTGCCGTTCTGGCTGCCGCCCGTGCTCTGGCTGGCCTCCGGCACCCTGGTCTTCCACCGGCCGACGGAGGACCTCCTCGCCCGCTACCTCTACCGGCTCCAGCGCCCGGTGCCGCAGGAGGCCGCGCGCCTGGAGCCGGTCTGGCGGGAGGTGACGGCTGCCGCCGGGGTCGACTGGGCACGGTACGAACTCTGGATCGAGGAGAGCGACGAGCTCAACGCGATGGCCGCGGCGGGCCACATCGTGGGAGTCACCAGGTTCGCGCTGGAACAGCTGCCGACCGCCCAGCTGGCCGCCGTACTCGCTCACGAGCTGGGGCACCACACCGGCGGTCACGCATGGTCGTTGCTGCTGGGCCACTGGTACGGGATACCGGGCCGGGCGGCGTGGCATGTCCTGCGGGCCATGGCCCGACACCTCGTCACACCGGCCCGATGCGCCGTCTACCTCGCCGTCGGCGCGGTGCTGCTCACGATGGGCGGGCTCGCCTCCACCGCCGCCGCCCTCCTGTACGGGCTTCCGCTGCTGCTCGTCCTCCCGTATCTGTCGGCGGCGGTGGGGCGCCGTGCCGAACTGCGCGCGGACCGCCACGCCGCCGCGCTCGGATTCGCGCCGGAGCTGGCCGAGGTGCTGCAGACGCTGCACGCGGACGAGGTCCGGGCCCGGCGCGGCACGCTCATCGTCACGGGAGAGCCGGAGGAACGGGAGTCGGTGCCCGCGAGGCTGCTCTCCTCCCACCCCGATCTCCCGACCCGGCTCCACCATCTGCGCCCATACCTGCGGCCGTGAGCGCGACGCCCCGCCGCGGACACGCCGGTGGGCGGCCACCCCGTACACAACGGGATGACCGCCCACCGGTCGTTCAGGCGACTCGCCTCTTACTGGTTGTACGGACCGTAGTCGTAGTCCTCCAGCGGAACGGCCTGGCCGGAGCCGGTGCCGAACGGCGAGTAGTCGATGTCGTCGTAGCCGACGGCCGAGTACATCGCGGCCTTGGCCTCCTCGGTCGGCTCGACCCGGATGTTGCGGTAGCGGGACAGGCCCGTACCGGCCGGGATGAGCTTACCGATGATGACGTTCTCCTTGAGGCCGATGAGGCTGTCGGACTTGGCGTTGATCGCCGCGTCCGTCAGCACTCGGGTCGTCTCCTGGAAGGAGGCGGCCGACAGCCAGGACTCCGTCGCCAGCGAGGCCTTGGTGATACCCATCAGCTGCGGACGGCCGGAGGCGGGGTGACCGCCCTCGGTGACCACACGACGGTTCTCGGTCTCGAACTTCGAGCGCTCGACGAGCTCGCCCGGCAGCAGCTCCGCGTCGCCGGACTCGATGATCGTCACGCGGCGCAGCATCTGCCGGATGATGATCTCGATGTGCTTGTCGTGGATCGACACGCCCTGCGAGTTGTAGACCTTCTGGACCTCGCCGACCAGGTGGACCTGGACCGCGCGCTGGCCGAGGATGCGCAGCACGTCGTGCGGGTTGGTGGCGCCCACGGTGAGCTTCTGGCCCACCTCGACGTGGTCGCCCTCGCCCACCAGCAGACGGGCGCGCTTCGAGATCGGGTAGGCCGTCTCGTCGCTGCCGTCGTCCGGGGTGACGACGATCTTCTTGGTCTTCTCGGTCTCCTCGATGCGGACGCGGCCGGCCGCCTCCGAGATCGGGGCGACACCCTTGGGCGTACGGGCCTCGAAGAGCTCGACGACACGCGGCAGACCCTGGGTGATGTCGTCACCGGCCACACCACCGGTGTGGAAGGTACGCATCGTCAGCTGGGTGCCGGGCTCACCGATGGACTGGGCGGCGATGATGCCGACCGCCTCACCGATGTCGACCAGCTTGCCGGTGGCGAGCGAGCGTCCGTAGCAGAAGGCACAGGTGCCGACCGCGGACTCGCAGGTCAGGACCGAGCGGGTCTTGACCGTCTCGACGCCGGCGGCGACCAGCTGGTCGATCAGGACGTCACCGAGGTCGACGTTGGCCGGCGCGATGACCTTGCCGTCGACGACGACGTCCTCGGCGAGCATGCGGGCGTAGACCGAGGTCTCGACGTCCTCCGTCTTGCGGAGCACGCCGTCGGCGCCCTTCTCGGCGATCCGCAGCTTCAGACCGCGGTCGGTGCCGCAGTCCTCCTCGCGAATGATCACGTCCTGCGAGACGTCCACCAGACGACGGGTCAGGTAACCCGAGTCGGCGGTACGCAGGGCGGTGTCCGCCAGACCCTTACGGGCGCCGTGCGTGGAGATGAAGTACTCCAGCACGGACAGGCCCTCGCGGAAGGACGCCTTGATGGGACGCGGGATCGTCTCGTTCTTGGCGTTGGACACCAGACCACGCATACCGGCGATCTGACGCATCTGCATCATGTTTCCTCGGGCGCCCGAGTCGACCATCATGAAGATCGGGTTCGTCCGCGGGAAGTTCTCGTTCATGGCCTCGGCGACCTCGTTGGTCGCCTTGGTCCAGATCGCGATGAGTTCCTGCGTGCGCTCGTCCTTGGTGATCAGACCGCGCTCATACTGCTTCTGGACCTTCTCGTCCTGCGCCTCGTAGCCCGCGACGATCGCCTTCTTGGCCTCGGGGACCACGACGTCGGAGATGGCCACGGTGACACCGGAACGGGTCGCCCAGTAGAAGCCCGCCGCCTTCAGGTTGTCGAGCGTCGCCGCCACGATGACCTTGGGGTAGCGCTCGGCGAGGTCGTTGACGATCTCGGAGAGCTGCTTCTTGCCGACCGAGTAGTCGACGAACGGGTAGTCCTCGGGCAGCAGCTCGTTGAAGAGCGCGCGGCCCAGGGAGGTGCGCAGCCGGAACGAGTCGCCCTGCTGGTACTCGCGCTCCCCGACGCCGTCCTCGCCCTCCTCGGAGACCGGCGGCACCCAGCCGCGCGGCGGGATGGTGCCCACCGGGAAGCGGATGTCGACCTTCGCCTGGAGCGAGAGCTCGCGGGCGTCGAACGCCATGATCGCCTCGGCCGTGGAGCCGAAGGAACGGCCCTGTCCGACGACGTCGCGCTCGGTCTCGTCCGTGGTGAGGAAGAACAGACCCAGCACCATGTCCTGCGTCGGCATGGTGACCGGACGGCCGTCGGCCGGCTTGAGGATGTTGTTCGAGGACAGCATCAGGATGCGGGCCTCGGCCTGCGCCTCCGCGGAGAGCGGCAGGTGGACGGCCATCTGGTCGCCGTCGAAGTCCGCGTTGAACGCGGTGCAGACGAGCGGGTGGATCTGGATGGCCTTGCCCTCGACCAGCTGCGGCTCGAAGGCCTGGATGCCGAGGCGGTGCAGCGTGGGCGCACGGTTCAGCAGCACCGGGTGCTCGGCGATGACCTCTTCGAGGACGTCGTACACCACGGTGCGGCCGCGCTCGACCATGCGCTTGGCCGACTTGATGTTCTGCGCGTGGTTCAGGTCGACCAGGCGCTTCATCACGAACGGCTTGAAGAGCTCCAGCGCCATGGCCTTCGGCAGACCGCACTGGTGCAGCTTCAGCTGCGGACCGACGACGATCACGGAACGCGCGGAGTAGTCCACACGCTTGCCGAGCAGGTTCTGACGGAAGCGGCCCTGCTTGCCCTTCAGCATGTCGCTGAGGGACTTCAGCGGACGGTTGCCGGGGCCCGTCACCGGGCGGCCGCGGCGGCCGTTGTCGAAGAGGGCGTCGACGGCCTCCTGGAGCATGCGCTTCTCGTTGTTGACGATGATCTCGGGCGCGCCGAGGTCGAGAAGCCGCTTCAGGCGGTTGTTGCGGTTGATCACGCGGCGGTACAGGTCGTTCAGGTCGGAGGTCGCGAAGCGGCCACCGTCCAGCTGCACCATCGGACGCAGGTCCGGCGGGATGACCGGCACGCAGTCGAGCACCATGCCCTTGGGCTTGTTGCTGGTCTGCAGGAACGCGGAGACGACCTTGAGGCGCTTGAGCGCGCGGGTCTTCTTCTGGCCCTTGCCGGTGCGGATGATCTCGCGGAGGCGCTCGGCCTCCTCGTCCAGGTCGAAGGACTCCAGGCGCTTCTGCAGGGCGGCGGCGCCCATGCAGCCGTCGAAGTACGTGCCGAAGCGGTCGCGCAGCTCGCGGTAGAGCAGCTCGTCGCCCTCCAGGTCCTGGACCTTGAGGTTCTTGAAGCGGTTCCACACCTCGTCGAGGCGGTCGATCTCGCGCTGCGCGCGGTCGCGGAGCTGCTTCATCTCGCGCTCGGCGCCCTCGCGCACCTTGCGGCGCGCGTCGGCCTTGGCGCCCTCGGCCTCCAGCTCGGCCAGGTCGCCCTCGAGCTTCTTGGCGCGGGCCTCCAGGTCGGCGTCGCGGCGGTTCTCGATCTGCTGGCGCTCGACGGAGACGTGCGCCTCCAGCGAGGGCAGGTCGCGGGTGCGCCGCTCCTCGTCCACGAACGTGATCATGTACGCGGCGAAGTAGATGACCTTCTCCAGGTCCTTCGGCGCGAGGTCGAGCAGGTACCCGAGGCGCGACGGGACGCCCTTGAAGTACCAGATGTGGGTGACGGGGGCGGCGAGCTCGATGTGGCCCATCCGCTCACGGCGCACCTTGGCGCGCGTGACCTCGACGCCACAGCGCTCACAGATGATGCCCTTGAAGCGGACACGCTTGTACTTGCCGCAGTAGCACTCCCAGTCCCGGGTCGGACCGAAGATCTTCTCGCAGAAGAGTCCGTCCTTCTCGGGCTTGAGGGTGCGGTAGTTGATGGTCTCCGGCTTCTTCACTTCGCCGTGCGACCAGGTCCGGATGTCGTCCGCGGTGGCAAGGCCGATCCGCAGCTCGTCGAAGAAGTTGACGTCGAGCACTTGTCGTCAATCCCTCTTTCGGGGGTTCGAGCCCCTCGCGTCACGCGAGAAAATGGGGCACTTCAGCAATGGTCTGAACGGGTCCCGGGAGGGCCGGCCGGGTCGCGGGGACCCGGCCGGCCGGCCCGTCAGACCTCTTCGACGCTGCTCGGCTCGCGCCGGGACAGGTCGATACCGAGCTCCTCCGCCGCGCGGAAGACGTCCTCGTCCGTGTCGCGCATCTCGATGGACATGCCGTCCGAGGACAGCACCTCCACGTTGAGGCAGAGCGACTGCATTTCCTTGATGAGCACCTTGAAGGACTCGGGGATGCCGGGCTCGGGGATGTTCTCGCCCTTGACGATGGCCTCGTAGACCTTCACGCGGCCGGTCACGTCGTCGGACTTGATCGTCAGGAGCTCCTGGAGGGCGTATGCGGCGCCGTATGCCTCAAGGGCCCACACCTCCATCTCACCGAAGCGCTGACCACCGAACTGGGCCTTACCACCCAGCGGCTGCTGGGTGATCATGGAGTACGGACCCGTCGAACGGGCGTGGAGCTTGTCGTCGACGAGGTGGTGCAGCTTGAGGATGTACATGTAGCCGACCGAGACCGGGTCCGGGAACGGCTCGCCGGAGCGGCCGTCGAACAGCTTGGCCTTGCCGGAGGGCTGCACCAGACGCGCGCCGTCGCGGTTCGGGATCGTGGCCTCGAAGAGACCCGAGATCTCGTCCTCGCGCGCACCGTCGAAGACGGGGGTGGCGACGTTGGTGCCGGGGGCGACCTGGTCGGCGCCGATGGCCTGGAGCCGCTTGGCCCAGTCGTCGGCGAGACCGGAGACGTCCCAGCCGCGGCTGGCGAGCCAGCCGAGGTGGATCTCCAGGACCTGTCCCGGGTTCATTCGGGACGGGACACCCAGCGGGTTGAGGATGATGTCGACCGGGGTGCCGTCCTCCAGGAACGGCATGTCCTCGATCGGCAGGATCTTCGAGATGACGCCCTTGTTGCCGTGGCGGCCGGCGAGCTTGTCACCGTCGGTGATCTTGCGCTTCTGCGCGACGTAGACGCGAACCAGCTGGTTCACGCCCGGCGGCAGCTCGTCGCCCTCCTCGCGGTCGAAGACGCGGACGCCGATGACCTTGCCGATCTCGCCGTGCGGGACCTTCAGCGAGGTGTCGCGGACCTCGCGCGCCTTCTCACCGAAGATCGCGCGGAGCAGGCGCTCCTCGGGGGTGAGCTCGGTCTCGCCCTTGGGCGTGACCTTGCCGACGAGGATGTCGCCGGCGACGACCTCGGCGCCGATGCGGATGATGCCGCGCTCGTCGAGGTCGGCGAGGACCTCCTCGGAGACGTTCGGGATGTCCCGGGTGATCTCCTCGGGGCCGAGCTTGGTGTCACGGGCGTCGACCTCGTGCTCCTCGATGTGGATCGAGGAGAGGACGTCGTCCTGCACGAGGCGCTGCGACAGGATGATCGCGTCCTCGTAGTTGTGACCCTCCCACGGCATGAACGCCACGAGCAGGTTCTTGCCGAGGGCCATCTCGCCGTTCTCGGTGGCCGGACCGTCGGCGAGGACCTGGTCGGCGACGACCCGGTCGCCCTCGGAGACGACGACCTTCTGGTTGACCGAGGTGCCCTGGTTGGAGCGCATGAACTTGGCGATGCGGTACGTGGTGTACGTGCCGTCGTCGTTCGTCACGGTGATGTAGTCCGCGGAGACCTCCTGGACCACACCGTCCTTCTCGGCCTTCAGCACGTCACCGGCGTCGGTGGCGCAGCGGTACTCCATGCCGGTGCCCACGAGCGGGGCCTCGGACTTGATGAGCGGCACCGCCTGGCGCATCATGTTCGCGCCCATGAGGGCACGGTTGGCGTCGTCGTGCTCCAGGAAGGGGATCATCGCGGTCGCGACGGACACCATCTGGCGCGGCGAGACGTCCATGTAGTCGACCTCGGCCGGCGGCACGTAGTCGACCTCGCCGCCGCGGCGGCGGACCAGGACGCGGGGCTCGGTGAAGCGCAGCTCCTCGGAGAGGGTCGCGTTCGCCTGGGCGATGACGAAGCGGTCCTCCTCGTCGGCGGTGATGTAGTCGACCTCGTCGGTGACCTGGCCGTCGACGACCTTGCGGTACGGGGTCTCGATGAAGCCGAACGCGTTGACCCGGCCGTACGAGGCGAGCGAGCCGATCAGACCGATGTTCGGGCCTTCGGGGGTCTCGATCGGGCACATGCGTCCGTAGTGGGACGGGTGCACGTCACGGACCTCGAAGCCGGCCCGCTCACGGGAGAGACCACCCGGGCCCAGCGCGGACAGACGACGCTTGTGCGTCAGCCCGGAGAGCGGGTTGTTCTGGTCCATGAACTGGGACAGCTGGCTGGTGCCGAAGAACTCCTTGATGGAGGCGACGACCGGCCGGATGTTGATCAGGGTCTGCGGCGTGATCGCCTCGACGTCCTGGGTCGTCATGCGCTCGCGCACGACGCGCTCCATGCGGGCCAGACCCGTGCGGACCTGGTTCTGGATGAGCTCGCCGACGTTGCGCAGGCGGCGGTTGCCGAAGTGGTCGATGTCGTCGGTCTCGACGACGATCTCCCGGCCCGACTCGCCGATCGTCTCGGTCTCACCGGCGTGCAGCTTGACCAGGTACTTGATGGTCGCGATGACGTCGTCGGTGGTGAGCACGCCGGCGTCCAGCGGCTCGTCCGCGCCGAGCTTCTTGTTGACCTTGTAACGGCCGACCTTCGCGAGGTCGTAGCGCTTCGGGTTGAAGTAGAGGTTCTCCAGCAGCGTCTGGGCGGCCTCGCGCGTCGGCGGCTCGCCCGGACGGAGCTTGCGGTAGATGTCGAGCAGCGCGTCGTCCTGGCCCTGGGTGTGGTCCTTCTCCAGGGTGGCGCGCATGGACTCGTACTCGCCGAACTCCTGCAGGATCTGCTCGGTGGTCCAGCCGAGCGCCTTCAGCAGCACGGTGACGGACTGCTTGCGCTTGCGGTCGATGCGGACGCCGACCATGTCGCGCTTGTCGATCTCCATCTCCAGCCAGGCGCCCCGGGAGGGGATGATCTTGGCGGAGAAGATGTCCTTGTCGGACGTCTTGTCGATGGAGGAGTCGAAGTAGACACCCGGCGAACGGACCAGCTGGGACACGACGACACGCTCGGTGCCGTTGATGACGAAGGTGCCCTTGTTGGTCATGAGCGGGAAGTCGCCCATGAAGACCGTCTGGGACTTGATCTCGCCGGTCTCGTTGTTGGTGAACTCGGCCGTGACGAAGAGCGGGGCGGCGTACGTGAAGTCGCGCTCCTTGCACTCGTCGATCGAGTTCTTCGGGGGCTCGAAGCGGTGGTCGCGGAACGTCAGCGACATCGACCCGGAGAAGTCCTCGATCGGAGAGATCTCCTCGAAGATCTCCTCCAGTCCGGACTTGGTGGGGACGTCTTGTCCACTGTCCAGAGCAGCCTCGACGCGAGCCTTCCAGGCCGCATTGCCGAGGAGCCAGTCGAAGCTCTCGGTCTGCAGCGCGAGGAGGTTCGGAACCTCGAGGGGCTCCTTGATCTTTGCAAAGGAGATGCGCAGCGGGGCGGTGCTGGCACCGTTGTTCGTATTCGCGGTCGAGGCGTTGCGCGAGGCGGCCAAGAGGGGGTCCTTCCGAGGGCTCGGACTCACTACGCGCGTACCGGTCCCAAGCTGGACGCCGAGACGGTCGGTTCCTGATTCCGGTCCGAAAAGGCCAGGTCAGAGACGTGTGATCGTCGGTGCTCAAGCGTGGGCATGCCCCTGGTGACGGGCAGGGGGCAGCTAACAGGCAGCGCAAAGGGACAGTGTAGCCAAACGGCACACTGATGTCCAGTGAGGGTTCTCAGAGACCCACGTTGCTCTCACCAGCTTGTTCTCAACACCTATTGGTTCCGCGCGTGCTGCGCTCTTCTTTACTGCCCTCTTCGGCCACGATCCATGCCTCGGATTCGGATCGATGTGCTGACGCGTCCTGAGAATCGCGCGCCGCGTCCGGTTCGTCAAGGCCCCCTGCCGGGGCGGCGCCCCGGCGGCCCGGCGGCACCGGCCGGCCGTCCCCCGAGAGGCAACGGCGAAGATCACCATACTCGTCGCCGCCGGAAGAGCAAGGCAGCGGTCCCGGGGACGCCGAAGGGCGACCACCCTGATGGGTGATCGCCCTTCGTGTGACGGCCGCCTGCGCCGTGCGGCGCGGACAGCCGGAGGAGTCAGCGGACTCCTTGAGTCACTTGACCTCGACGGAGGCGCCGGCGGCCTTGAGGGACTCGGCAGCCTTCTCGGCGGCCTCCTTGGCGACCTTCTCGAGGACCGGCTTCGGGGTGCCGTCGACGAGGTCCTTGGCCTCCTTCAGACCCAGGGAGGTCAGCTCACGCACGACCTTGATGACCTGGATCTTCTTCTCGCCGGCGCCGGTGAGGATGACGTCGAACTCGTCCTTCTCCTCGACGGCCTCGGCGGCGCCGCCGGCGGCACCACCCGCGACGACGACCGGCGCGGCAGCGGCGGCGGTGACGTCGAACTTCTCCTCGAAGGCCTTCACGAACTCGGAGAGCTCGATGAGGGTCATCTCCTCGAACTGCGCGAGCAGGTCTTCCTGGCTGAGCTTCGCCATGATGGCGTCCTTCCACTAATTCGGCTGGTGCCGGATGTACATGTGAGGCGGGCGTACAGGCCCGCTACGACCACCGCTCAGCGAGCGACGGTCACTGCGCGAGCCGAATTACTCGGCACCGCCCTGCTCGGCCTGCTTGGCGCGCAGCGCGTCCACGGTGCGGACGAGCTTCGACGGCAGAGCCTGGAAGAGCGAGGCAGCCTGGGACTGCTTGCCCTTGAAGGCACCGGCCAGCTTGCTGAGCAGAACCTCGCGGGACTCGAGGTCCGCGAGCTTCTTGATCTCATCGGCGGACAGCGCCTTGCCGTCAAGGACACCGCCCTTGATGACGAGGTTGGGGTTGTCCTTGGCGAAGTCACGAAGACCCTTCGCCGACTCCACCGGGTCACCGGTGATGAAGGCGACCGCCGTCGGACCCGTGAACAGGTCGTCGAGCGCGTCGATCCCGGCCTCGTTGGCCGCAATCTTGGTCAGCGTGTTCTTCACCACGGCGTACTGGGCGTTCTCACCGAGCGAACGGCGCAGCTCCTTGAGCTGGGCCACGGTGAGACCCCGGTACTCGGTCAGCACGGCGGCGTTCGAGCTGCGGAACTGGTCCGTCAGCTCGGCCACCGCGGCAGCCTTGTCGGGCCTTGCCATGAGCGTCGGCCTCCTTCCGGGTGATGAGGACCGCTCAGAAGGGGCCGGGAAAGACGAACGCCCCGGCGCAGGCGCCAGGGCGTAGCTCGACCGGAATCCGGGAGCTCTCCACAGTCACCTGCGCGGGTCGCCCGTACTCGACGGATCCTTCGGTCACCGGCCCTCGGAGAAGGGCACGGCGACGACCAGCGGTCTTTGGCTTCTGGGAGAGAGTACGCGACGGGGGTCGCGCCGGGCAAATCCGCCCGTTCCCGCGGTGGGGGTCCGGCTCAGCCGGTGACCCCGCCGGCCTTCTGCTGCTGCTTCATGAGCTCGGTCAGCGTGAGCGTGTCGTCGGCCGGGGGCTTCTCCACCGAGACCTTGGTGCCGTAGTCGCTGTAGTACACGGTCGAATTGATCTCGCCGGTGTTCATCCGGCCACGCTCGGTCTTCTTGACCAGCAGGTCGTTCTTGTCGACCCAGAGGTCGACCTGCTCGGTGGTGACGCCGGCCTCGCTCAGCTGCTTCTTCAGCTCGGCGAGCTGCTTGGCGTCGAGCGCGGAGTTCTTCTCGGTGAGCGCGGCGACGTCGACGGTGCCGGAGTAGTGCGTGGTGGGGACGCCGCGCACGTCCTCCTCGCCGACCTTCTTCACGTCGCCGGAGGCCAGCAGGACCTTCACGCCCTGGCTGGGCGTGGCGTTCTGCAGCTGCTGCTTCATGGCCTCGCCGGAGGCGCCCGCGAGCTCCGCCAGATCGGCGTAGTCGTAGGTGATCCAGTGCTTCCCGCCGGACTGCTGGGCGAAGGCGTCGCCCATGTTCACGGCGTAGCCCTCCTTGAAGTAGCGGGCCTCCATCGTCCCGCTGCCGCCGTTCTTCTTCACCGTCTCGGCCATGCTGCCGCCGGTGTACGTGATCTTCATGGAGCCGGCGAGGCCGTCGCCCCATCCGATGGCGCCGGTCTGCTTCATGGACATGAGGGTGCCCATCTCGGTGGTGCCCTCGATCTTCGCCGAATCCACGCCGCCGGTCTTCTTCTCGACCTGGCGCAGCGCGGCGATCGGGTCGGTCTTGGCGACACCGCCGCCGCCGCTCGCGCCGTCGTCCGAGCCACTGCAGGCCGCGACCGACGTCAGAGCCGCCGCCACCGCCACCGTCAGGCCCACGCGTCGCACGGTACTGGTCCTCATGTCCGATTCCACCCCTCGTTCGGCTACGGAAGCCTCACGCTAACGCACAGCTCCGACACAGCCTGATCATATGTACGGAAATGAGGACGAGCCCCGCACCTGAAAAGGTTGCGGGGCCCGTCCATGTCACACATGACGCGGCGTGCTGCCGAGCGCGGGGGCTCAGACGGCGGCCGGGTCCTCCTCGACGAGGAGGTTGCGGGTGCGGTTGGCGTCCAGCGGGATGCCGGGGCCCATCGTGGTGGCCAGGGTGGCCTTCTTGATGTAGCGGCCCTTGGCGGCGGACGGCTTCAGACGGAGGATCTCCTCCAGCGCCGCGCCGTAGTTCTCCACCAGCTTGGTCTCGTCGAACGAGGTCTTGCCGATGATGAAGTGGAGGTTCGCGTGCTTGTCGACGCGGAACTCGATCTTGCCGCCCTTGATCTCGTTGACGGCCTTGGCGACGTCGGGGGTGACGGTGCCGGTCTTCGGGTTCGGCATCAGACCACGCGGACCGAGCACCCGGCCGAGGCGGCCGACCTTGCCCATGAGGTCCGGGGTGGCGACGACGGCGTCGAACTCGTTCAGGCGCTGGCCCTTGGAGATCTCGTCGATGAGCTCGTCGGCGCCGACGATGTCGGCGCCCGCGGCTTCCGCGGCCGCAGCACGGTCACCGGTCGCGAAGACCAGGACCCGGGCGGTCTTGCCGGTGCCGTGCGGGAGGTTCACGGTGCCGCGGACCATCTGATCGGCCTTGCGCGGGTCGACGCCCAGGCAGAGCGCGACCTCGACGGTGCCGTCGAACTTGGTGGAGGCGGTCTCCTTGGCGAGACGGACGGCCTCGAGCGGCGCGTAGGTGCGCGACCGGTCGACCTTGGCGTCCGCAGCGCGGAGGTTCTTGCTGCGCTTCACTTCTGCTCCTGTGTTCTCAGGTGTGGAGTCGTGGTCCGGGCCAGCGCCTGGCCCTGCCACTGTGTGCGTGAGGGGCTGGATCAGCCTTCGACCGTGATGCCCATGGAACGGGCGGTGCCTTCGATGATCTTCGACGCGGCGTCGAGGTCGTTGGCGTTCAGGTCGGGAAGCTTCGTGGTGGCGATCTCGCGGACCTGGGCGGCCGTCAGCTTGGCGACCTTGGTCTTGTGCGGCTCGCCGGAGCCCTTCTCCACGCCCGCGGCCTTGAGGATCAGCTTCGCGGCCGGCGGCGTCTTGGTCACGAAGGTGAAGGAACGGTCCTCGTAGACCGTGATCTCCACCGGCACGACCATGCCGCGCTGCGACTCGGTCGCGGCGTTGTAGGCCTTGCAGAACTCCATGATGTTGACGCCGTGCTGGCCGAGCGCGGGGCCGACCGGCGGGGCCGGGTTGGCCGCACCGGCGTTGATCTGGAGCTTGATGAGCCCCGTGACCTTCTTCTTCTTGGGAGGCATTGCTCTCTCCGGGTCCTAGTGAGAGTGTTCCGCCGCCGTCCGGTCATCCGGACGGAGGCATACCGCACAACGATAACGGGTACCCCTGCGCGACCAAAAACCGAGCAGGTCAGACCGGCGACGAGACCGGCCCGACCTGCTCGGTAGGCATGTGTCCGTCCGCGTGCCGCCGGACGGGTGCTGGTGCCGTGACCGGTGGTGTCCGAGGGGGACGCCACCGGGCGGGCACTAGTTCTTCTGGATCTGGTCGAAGCTGAGCTCGACCGGGGTCTCGCGGCCGAAGATCTCGACGAGGCCCTTGACCTTCTTCGAGTCGGCGTTGATCTCGTTGATCGTCGCCTGGAGCGTGGCGAACGGGCCGTCGGTGACGGTGACCGAGTCGCCCACCTCGAAGTCGAGCACCTGCACCTCGACCTTGCGGGCCGGAGCCGGCTTGCCCTCGGCCTCGGCGGCCTCGCGGGCGGCCTTCTCCTCCGCCTCCGGGGCGAGCATCTTGACGATCTCGTCCAGGGTCAGCGGGTACGGGTCGTAGGCGTTGCCCACGAAGCCGGTGACGCCGGGGGTGTTGCGGACGACGCCCCAGGACTCGTTCGTCAGGTCCATGCGGACCAGGACGTAGCCCGGGAGCTTGTTCTGGCGGACGTTCTTGCGCTCGCCGTTCTTGATCTGGACGATCTCTTCCTCGGGCACCTCGGCCTGGTAGATGAAGTCCTCGACGTTGAGCGAGACGGCGCGCTGCTCCAGGTTGGCCTTCACGCGCTTCTCGTATCCGGCGTAGGTGTGGATGACGTACCACTCGCCGGGCAGGCCGCGCAGCTCCTCGCGGAGGGCCGCGACGGCGTCGACCGGAGCGGCCTCCTCGGCAGCGCTCCCGTCGTTCTCGGAGTTGTCGGAACCGGCTTCGGCGCCGGCGTCGTCCTCGATGTGCAGGGCCGCCTCCTCGGCGGGCTCCCCTGCGGCGGCGTCGGCAGCTTCGGCCTGGTCCGGCTCCTCGGCGTCCGCCGCCTCGACGATGTCGAGCTCGTCCTCGGCGGACTCGAAGGCGCCCGCCGTCGGCTCGACGGCGTCGTTCAGGTTCGGGTCAGACACGGTGGCTGCTTCTTCCTGGATACATATGGGTGGAACATGCGAAAGGGGCGCCCATGAGGCGCCCTCCGCGGGATCAGCCGAAGACGTAGTTGATGGCCCGCTGGAATCCGAAGTCAATCACGGTCACGAGGCCGATCATGACGACGACGAAGGCGATCACCACCGTGGTGTACGTCGTCAGCTGGGAACGAGTCGGCCAGACGACCTTGCGGAGCTCGGCGACGATCTGGCGGTAGAACAGCGCGAGGCGACCCAGGGGGCCCTTCTTACCGCGCTTGCCGCCCTTCCGGGTCTTCTTCTTCGACTCGGGTACTTCGTCCTCGGCATCAGGCATGTCGATGGAGCCCACGGCGTCCGTCAATCTTCTCACCTGATTCCGGGTCGTGGCCGTGCCGCGCCCGGTGGAGCCGCACGGCGGTGCATTGAAGTACGTACATGCGCACACTTCCTGGCGAAGGAGTGTGTAGCAGGGCCGGAGGGACTTGAACCCCCAACCGCTGGTTTTGGAGACCAGTGCTCTACCAATTGAGCTACGACCCTTTGTGGTTTCCACCAACCTACCGCATCTTCCCGGATGCCCCGGGAGGAGTGACGATGCGGCCGGTGAAGGCCAACGACAGGTGAGTGTACGTGTTCAGAGGCCCGGCGTCGAACAGACAACCCGCCGCGGCTCCGGGACACCTTCCGTCCGCATGCCGAGGAGGGCCTGTCCGGTCCCTGAAACCCGGGCGCCGCCGGGAGGAGCGGTCTGGGACCATGGGCCCATGAGCGCTGCAACTTCTCCGTCCGAGCGCCGGGTCTCCGCCCGCGTCGGCGCGATCTCCGAGTCCGCCACCCTCGCCGTCGACGCCAAGGCCAAGGCCCTCAAGGCCGCCGGCCGTCCGGTGATCGGCTTCGGCGCCGGTGAGCCCGACTTCCCGACCCCCGGCTACATCGTCGACGCCGCCGTCGAGGCGTGCCGCGACCCGAGGTACCACCGCTACACCCCGGCGGGCGGGCTTCCCGAGCTCAAGGCCGCGATCGCGGAGAAGACGCTGCGCGACTCCGGCTACGAGGTCGACGCCTCCCAGATCCTGGTGACCAACGGCGGCAAGCAGGCCATCTACGAGGCCTTCGCCGCGATCCTCGACCCGGGGGACGAGGTCATCGTCCCGGCCCCGTACTGGACCACCTACCCCGAGTCGATCCGGCTGGCCGGCGGCGTCCCGGTGGAGGTCGTGGCCGACGAGACCACCGGCTACCGGGTCTCCGTCGAGCAGCTGGAGGCGGCGCGCACGGAGAAGACCAAGGTCGTCCTCTTCGTCTCGCCCTCCAACCCGACCGGCGCGGTGTACGCCGAGGCCGAGGCCGAGGCGATCGGCCGCTGGGCCGTCGAGCACGGCCTGTGGGTGCTGACCGACGAGATCTACGAGCACCTGGTCTACGGCGACGCGAAGTTCACCTCGCTGCCGGCGATCGTGCCCGAGCTGCGCGACAAGTGCGTCGTGGTCAACGGCGTCGCCAAGACGTACGCGATGACCGGCTGGCGGGTGGGCTGGCTCATCGGCCCGAAGGACGTCGTCAAGGCCGCGACCAACCTCCAGTCGCACGCCACGTCGAACGTCTCCAACGTCGCCCAGGTGGCCGCGCTGGCCGCCGTCTCCGGGAACCTGGACGCGGTGGCCGAGATGCGCACCGCCTTCGACCGCCGCCGCCGGACCATCGTCCGGATGCTCAACGAGATCGACGGCGTGCTGTGCCCGGAGCCCGAGGGCGCGTTCTACGCGTACCCCTCGGTGAAGGGGCTGCTCGGCAAGGAGATCCGCGGCCGGCGCCCGGCCACCTCGGTCGAGCTGGCGGCGCTCATCCTGGACGAGGCCGAGGTCGCGGTCGTGCCGGGCGAGGCCTTCGGCACGCCGGGCTACCTGCGCCTCTCGTACGCCCTGGGCGACGACGACCTGGTCGAGGGCGTCTCCCGGCTCCAGAAGCTGCTGGCGGAGGCCAGGGCGTAGGCGCGTTCCGGGCCCGACGGGCGCCCCTCGGCTCCGGCCGGGGGGCGCTTGTTTGTTCGTACGTCACCCCGGATTGGGAAAGCGGCTACCGCCGGACCCCGCGGATGCGGCAGGATCCTGGAATGGAGCGTGATGTACGGCTGTTGCCCAAGGCCCACCTGCACTTGCATTTCACCGGGTCGATGCGGCCCGCCACCCTGCTGGAACTCGCCGACAAGTACGGCGTGCGCCTCCCGGAGGCGCTGACCGGCGGCGAGCCGCCCCGGCTGCGCGCCACGGACGAACGGGGCTGGTTCCGCTTCCAGCGGCTCTACGACATCGCCCGCTCCTGCCTGAGAGCCCCCGAGGACATCCGGCGCCTGGTGCGCGAGACGGCCCAGGAGGACGTCGCGGACGGCTCGGGCTGGCTGGAGATCCAGGTCGACCCCACCTCGTACGCCCCGCTGCTGGGCGGGCTCATCCCGGCGATCGAGATCATCCTGGACGCGGTGGACGAGGCCTCGCGCGACACCGGCCTGCCGATCCGGGTGGTGATCGCGGCGAACCGGATGAAGCACCCGCTGGACGCCCGGACGCTGGCCCGGCTGGCGGTGCGGTACGCGGACCGGGGCGTGGTCGGCTTCGGGCTCTCCAACGACGAGCGCCGGGGCATGGCCCGGGACTTCGACCGGGCCTTCGCCATCGCCCGCGACGGCGGCCTGCTCGCCGCCCCGCACGGCGGCGAGCTGTCCGGCCCCGCCAGCGTGCGGGACTGCCTGGACGACCTGGACGCGGCCCGGATCGGGCACGGCGTGCGGGCCGCCGAGGACCCGCGGCTGCTGCACAGGCTGGCGGAGCGCGGGGTGACCTGCGAGGTGTGCCCGGCGTCGAACGTGGCGCTCGGCGTCTACGAGAAGCCCGTCGACGTCCCCCTGCGCACTCTGTTCGAAGCCGGGGTGCCGATGGCGCTGGGCGCGGACGATCCGCTGCTCTTCGGCTCCCGGCTGGCCGCCCAGTACGACTTCGCCCGGGAGCACCACGCGTTCACGGACGGGGAGCTCGCGGAGCTGGCCCGGCAGTCGGTGCGGGGCTCCGCGGCGCCGGCCGGGGTGCGGGCGGAGCTGCTGGCGGGCATCGACGACTGGCTGGCGAAGCCGGCCGGCTGAGCGGCGGGCGGGGCGGGCCGGCGCCGCCCGCGGCCCCGTGCCGCCGTGCCGTCATGGCGTCGCGACGTCATGGCGTCGTGGCATCGTGACGTCCCTGGGCCGGGGGCCGGGTCCCCGCGTGCCCCGGGGCGGGTGAGCACCCGCCCCGCCCCGTCGTCCACCCCGGGAGGGTCGTCATGAGGATCACGGTGTTCGGTGCGACGGGCGGCGTCGGCCGGGAGCTCGTCCGCCAGTCGGCCGCGGCGGGTCACGAGGTGACGGCGGTGGTGCGCGATCCGGCGCGGCTGACGGTCCGGCTTCCCGGCGTGTCCGTCCGCGCGGTGGCGCGGCTGGACGACCCGGAGCCGCTGCGTGAGCTGGTCGCGGGCCGGGACGCGGTGCTCTCCGGGCTCGGCGCGCGCGGCCGGCGGCCGGACGGCGTGACGGAGCGGCTGACCCGGTCGGTGCTGCGGGCGATGGAGGCCGCGGGGACGCGTCGGCTGGTCGTGGTCAGCGCCGCCCCGCTCGGCCCGCGGCCGGCCGACGAGCCGCTGGTGGACCGGCTGGTCCACCGGGTGGTGAGCGCGGTCCTCGGGGAGGTCTACGCGGATCTGCGCCGGATGGAGGCCGCGCTGGCCGAGAGCGCGCTGGACTGGACGTCGGTGCGCCCGCCGAAGCTCACCCATGGGCCGCTGACCGGCCGGTACCGGACGGTGATCGGCGGGACCCCGCCCCGTGGCCGGACCCTCTCGCGGGCCGACACGGCCCACGCGATGCTCTCCCTGGTCGACGAGCCGGACGCGGTGCGGCAGGGCGTGGGCGTGGCGTACTGAACGGCGTCCGGCCGTTCTCGCGCGTGTCCGCCGTTCTCGTACTTGAACGCCGCTGTCATGCTTGAACACCGCTCTCATGCTTGAACGCCGCTCTCGTACGCGAACACCGCCCGTATGCGTCCGCCGCTCTCACATGCGTCCACCGCACTCGCACGCGTCCAGCGCTCTCGTACGCTCCCGCTGTCCCGTGTCCCATGGGTCCCGTAGGGGACCCGCCCGGCGCGTACGGCCCCGGGGGGGTGTCCGTCCTACGAGGCTCGCGCCGACCGTCCCTACAGGCTCACGCCGACCGTCACCGGTTCGTTGACGAGCCGGACGCCGAACGCCTCGTGGACCCCGGCCACCACCTCGCGGGCCAGCGCCAGGAGGTCCTCGGTGGTGGCGTCGCCCCGGTTGGTGAGGGCGAGGGTGTGCTTGGTGGAGATGCGGGCCGGGCCGGCGCCGTACCCCTTGGCGAAACCGGCCCGGTCGATGAGCCAGGCCGCGGAGGTCTTGACGCGTCCGCCGTCCGCGGGGAAGGCCGGGGGCGTCACCTCGGGGCCGAGGCGGTCCCTGACCCGGGCGAGGAACGCCTCGTACTCCGCCGCCTCCAGGATCGGGTTGGTGAAGAAGGATCCGGCCGACCAGGAGTCGTGGTCCTCGGGGTCCAGCACCATGCCCTTGCCCGCGCGGAGCCCGAGCACCGTCTTCCGGGCGGCCGCCGCGGGCACGCGCTCGCCCTGCTCGACGCCCATGGCGCGGGCCGTCTCGGCGTACTTCAGGGGCGCCGACAGCCCGCCCGCGTCCTCCAGCTCGAAACGGACTCGGAGCACGACGAAACGGTCGGGTTCGGCCTTGAAGCGACTGTGGCGGTACGAGAACGCGCACGCGGCGTTGGGAATGGTGACCGTTTCGCCGGCCCGCCGGTCGTAGGCGATGACCTCGGTGATGGTGGAGGACACCTCCTGCCCGTAGGCGCCGACGTTCTGGATCGGCGTCGCCCCGGCGGACCCGGGGATTCCGGCCAGGCACTCGATGCCCGCGAGGCCGGCCTCGACCGTGCGGGCGACGGCGTCCGTCCAGACCTCTCCGGCGGCCAGCTCCAGCGTGGTGCCGTCCAGGGCGAAGCCCTTGGTCGCGATGCGCAGGGCGGTGCCGTCGAAGCCCTTGTCGCCGATGACCAGGTTGCTGCCGCCGCCGATGATCAGGAGCGGGGTGCCGGCGTCGTCGGCCTCCCGCACGGCTTCGATCACCTCGGCGTCGGTCGTCGCCGTGAGGAGCCGGGTGGCGGGGCCGCCGAGCCGGAAGGTGGTCAGGGGGGCGAGGGGGGCGTCGTGGAGTTCCTGCACGGGGACAAGAGTACGGTCCGGCCGCAGACGGCCACGGACGCGTGTCGGGTACGGCGCGCGACCCCGCCCCGGCAGCCGGGACCAAGCCGCCGACCGGGGCGAGGCCGTGGACCGGGGCAAGGCCGTGGACCGGGACCAAGCCGCTGACTGGGACCAAGCCGCCGACCGGGGCAAGGCCGTGGGCCGGGGCGAGGCCGGGACGCCCCGCTCAGGCGGCGACGGGGACGCGCTCCCCCGCCGTCTCGTCGGCCGCTTCGGGCCGCGCCGCCGCGGACGTGCCGCGCCCCGGGATCAGCAGCGCGACGAGGGCCGCCAGCGCCACCGCGCCG
The DNA here is from genome assembly GCF_037034285.1 of Streptomyces tyrfis. Lineage (NCBI taxonomy): Bacteria > Bacillati > Actinomycetota > Actinomycetes > Kitasatosporales > Streptomycetaceae > Streptomyces > Streptomyces tyrfis. The sequence goes on from NZ_JBAGJZ010000008.1 coordinate 152,199, forward strand.
GAGCCGATCCACACCGCCGGAACGGTCCCGTCCGTGAAGGCCCGCGCCGACTCGTAGCCGCCCCGCGAGGAGAAGACCGTGGCGAGCACCGCCACGCCGAGGGCTCCGCCGACCTCGCGCAGGGCGTTGTTGGTGCCGGAGGCGATGCCCTGTTCGGCGGGGCCGACGCTGGACATCACGAGCCCGGCGGCGGGCGCGAAGTACAGGGCCATGCCGATCCCGCCGACGATCAGGCCGGGCAGCTGCGAGGCGTACGAGGCGTCCGGACCGATGATCAGGGCGAAAAGGGCCAGGCCCACCGACTGGAGGGCGAGCCCGGTGACGACCACCGGACGGCCGCCGAACCGGTCGGAGAGCATCCCGGCGATCGGCGCGACCAGCATCGGCATCCCGGTCCAGGGCAGCATCCGCAGACCGGCCTCGGTGGGCGAGTAGCCCAGTACGGCCTGGAGGTACTGGCTGAGCAGGAAGATCGACCCGAACATGCCGAGGAACATCAGCAGACCGGCCGCGTTGATCCCGAGGAAGGCGCGCCCCCGGAACAGCCGCATGGGCAGCATCGGGTGCTTCGCGCGAAAGCCGTGCCGGATGAACGCGGCGATGAGCACCGCGCCGCCGAGCAGCGAGCCGAGGACGGGGGCGCTGGTCCAGCCGTCGGCGTTGGCGTTGACCAGGCCGTGGACGAGGCCGAAGAGCCCTCCGCTGACCAGGAGCGTGCCGGGAATGTCGAGCCGCGCGTCCGGTGCGTACGACTCCGCCAGGCGCAGCCGGGCGACCGGCAGCAGGACCAGGCCGATCGGCACGTTCAGCCAGAAGATCCACTGCCAGGACAGGTGCTCGGTGAGGCTGCCGCCGATCAGCGGACCGCCGGCCACGGCCAGCCCGGTGACGGCGCTGAACGCCCCGAGCGCGGCGCCGCGGCGGCCGGCCGGCACGGCGGCCGTGAGGAGGGTCAGGGTCAGCGGCATCATGACCGCCGCGCCGACGCCCTGCACCGCCCGGAAGGCGATCAGTTCGCCGATGCCCGACGAGAGGGCCGCCGCGGCGGAGGCGCCGGTGAAGACGGCGAGCCCGCCGAGGAAGAGCCGACGGCGCCCGAACCGGTCGCCGAGGGCCGCGCCGAGCATCAGCAGGACGGCGAAGGTGAGGGTGTAGGCGTTCACCGTCCATTCGAGCTCGGCCAGTTCGCCGCCGAGGCTCTTGCGGATGGAGGGCAGGGCGGTGGTGACGACCAGATTGTCGAGGGCCGCCATGAAGGCGGCGGCGCTGGTGATGACGAGGGTCCAGACCGCTCCTGAGCGGCCCGTCGTGGGTTGGTTCACTGTTCCCCCCTGGGGTTAGTTATCAATGACTAACTTCTCTGGACAGAAAACCGGGCGGACGGCGCCCCGGACGGGGCGGGCGCCCGGGTCGCGCCGTGCTGTTCGCCGTGCCGTTCAGGGACAGGGCCTGGCCGAGTCGTAGAACCCGGTCCAGACCCGGTGATCGGCCGGGAAGCCGAGCGAGGTCAGGGTGTTGATGAGCATGCCGTACGCGAAGAACGTGGTGGTCTCCTCGGCGTCGGCGCCGAGAGCGAGGTGCACCTCGTCCCACATGCGCAGCCACGCGGTGCGCAGCGTCTCGCCGAGCTCCTGGTTCCCCGCCGCCCCGGCGCTGGCCACGGCGGCGTAGGTCTGCATCTGCATCAGGAGCTTCTCGGGGTCCTCGACGATGAGATGCTGGTACGCGGCGGCCATCGCGGAGACCGCTTCCTCGCCCTCCAGCCCCTCGGCGGCCTCGGCGAAGACCTTGCGGGTGTCCAGCAGGCAGCGTTCGGCGGCGGCGAGGAACATGGCCTGCTTGTTGGGGAAGAGCCGGAAGAGGTACGGCTGCGAGACGCCGACGCGCCGGGCGATGACCTCGGTGGAGGTGGCGTCGTAACCGCTGCGGGCGAATTCGGTGATCGCCGCACGAATGACGCTCTCGCGCCGCTCTTCCGCGCTCATCCTGACCATGCCATGAAGTTAGTGCCCAATCACTAACCTGGTCAAGCGGTGGTCGCACCCGAACGGACCGGGTCCCCGGCGCCCGGGGGGACGCGCGAGGGGCACCGCCCCCAGGACGGTGCCCCTCGTGCGCGCCGGGCCATGACCGCCGGACCGCGGCCGTCGGCACCGGGCCCGCCGCACCACGGCGCGAGCGCGGCCCGTCGGCACCGGGCCGGCCGCGCCCGCGGCACGGGCGACGCCCGGCCCCGTCAGGCCAGCCGCACCACGGCCCGGGCCATGCCCAGCACCTTCTTGCCCTCGCTCATGGCCGTCAGGTCGACCCGCACCTGCTTGTCGTCGAGCAGGGCCGCCACCTTGGCGGCGACCTCGATCAGAGCGCCCTCGTCGTCGTTCGGCACGACGACCGGCTTGGTGAACCGCACCCCGTACTCGACGACCGCGCCCGGGTCGCCTGCCCAGTCCGTGACCACCCGGATCGCCTCGGCCATGGTGAACATGCCGTGCGCGATCACGTCCGGCAGCCCGACCTCGCGGGCGAACTTCTCGTTCCAGTGGATGGGGTTGAAGTCCCCGGAGGCCCCCGCGTACTGCACCAGCGTCGCCCGGGTCACCGGGAAGGACTGGGCCGGCAGCTCCGTGCCGACCTCGACCGACTCGTAAGCGACCTTCGCCGTCATCACGCCTCCTCGGCGGCGCGCGCCACCAGCTTCGTCCATGCCGTCACAACGTGCTCACCGGACTCGTCGTGGACCTCGCCGCGGATGTCCAGCACATCGTTGCCCGCCAGCGACTTGATGCCCTCGATCGTCGAGGTGACCGTCAGCCGGTCCCCCGCCCGCACGGGACGCACGTAGGCGAACTTCTGGTCGCCGTGCACCACGCGGCTGTAGTCCAGGCCCAGCTGCGGGTCCCGTACCACCTGCCCGGCGGCCTTGAAAGTGATCGAGAAGACAAAGGTCGGCGGTGCGATCACATCGCTGTGGCCCAGCGCCTTGGCGGCCTCGGGGTCGGTGTACACCGGGTTGGCGTCCCCCACCGCCTCGGCGAACTCGCGGATCTTCTCCCGGCCGACCTCGTACGGCGGAGTGGGCGGATAGGTCCGCCCCACGAAGGACTGGTCGAGCGCCATGGGCTCGCTACCTCCTGATGAGAGATGAAAAAGGCCGAACAACAGCCCTATACAACGCCACGAGGCCGCCCCCATCGGGGACGGCCTCGTGAACGAGCCTGAGTCAGCGCGTCTCGCGGTGCGCGGTGTGCGAGTTGCAGCGCGGGCAGTGCTTCTTCATCTCAAGACGGTCCGGGTTGTTACGCCGGTTCTTCTTGGTGATGTAGTTCCGCTCCTTGCACTCCACGCAGGCCAGCGTGATCTTCGGGCGGACGTCGGTGGCAGCCACGTGAGTGCTCCTTGACGGACGGGTAGACGGATAAACACAGAAAGAGTAGCCGATTGAAGGACCGACCCCGCAATCGGCTACCGTGAGTAGCGGTGACCGGACTTGAACCGGTGACACAGCGATTATGAGCCGCTTGCTCTACCGACTGAGCTACACCGCTTTGATGACAGGTTTCCCCCGCCGAAGCGGGGAATCCCGATCACCAGAGCCCCAATGCGGAATCGAACCGCAGACCTTCTCCTTACCATGGAGACGCTCTACCGACTGAGCTATTGGGGCGAGCGAGGAAGACATTACACGCTTGGTCGCCGGTTGCTCAAATCCGTTCCGGCGAAGCCCTTCGGACGGCCGACCGGACGGTCCGGGGCCCCTCCGCGACTGTCCGTTCCCCGCCTCCCACCTGCCTGAACAGCGGCCCGACCGGCCCGGCGCCCCCGCCGACCGCCCCACCGGCCACGACCGCCCCGGCCGTACGCCCGTGCCCCAGGGGCCCCGGACCACACCGGTACGACTATTTCGCTCCTCCTCGAACCGGGCCGAACCCGCCCCTAGGCTCGACTCACTCTGCGTGATCTTTCCCCCTTTTTCCGTAGCGCCTTTCCCGACGCCCGTTCCAGCCCCCATCCCCCAGCTCCGCCCCATCCCCATCCCCATCCCCGTTCCCTCGCCCGCCCCTTCCGCGCATTCCGCCTTTCCTCCGCCCCCTTTCCCCGTACTTCCCCGTACTTCCCCGTACTTCCCCGCCCTTCCTTGCCCTTCCCCGCCCTTCCTTGCCCTTCCCCCTCCCCTTTCCGACCGCCCGCCACCTCCCGCCTGCCCTCCCCTCCGCAGGTCCCGTTCCAGGAGCGCGATGCCCGACAGCCAGCCGCGGCCGTCCGACGACCACGCCGCCGACGGCCTCGAAGCCCCCGACCCGGCCGACGGCCCCGACACCACCGCGACCGCCGAGACCGCCGAGACGAGCCCCCTGGTGCTCTGCGGCGCCCGCCTGACCGACGGACGCGTCGTCGACGTACGGCTCGGCGGCGGCCGGATCGAGGCCGTCGGCACCGCGGGCAGCCTGGCCGTCCCGGGCGCGCGGGTGGACCTGCGCGGCCACCTGCTGCTCCCGGCGCCCGTCGAGCCCCACGCCCACAGCGACACCGCGCTCACCGCCGACGGCGCGGGCCCCGGCGTCCCGGGTCCGGTGTCCCACCGTCCCCAGGACGTCCAGCGCCGGGCCACCGAGGCCGCCCTGCTGCAACTGGGCCACGGCGCCACCGCGCTGCGCGCGCACGTACGAATCGGCTCGGTCCAGGGCCTCGCCTCGCTGGAAGCGGTCCTCCGGGCCCGCGACTCGTTGCGCGGGCTCGTGGAGCTGACCCCGGTCGCGGTGCCCCGGCTGCTCACCGGCGTCGCGGGCGCCGACAACCTGGCCATGCTGCGCGACGCGGTCGAGATGGGCGCCGCCGCGGTCGGCGGCTGCCCCGACCTCGACCCGGACCCGGCGGGCTACGCGGAGGCGGTGCTGGAGATCGCCGCCGAGCGGGGCCGCCCGGTCGATCTGCACACGGACGGCGACGACCCGGCCCGGCTGGGCCGGCTCGCCGCCTTGGCCGGCGGGGTGCGCTCCGGGGTCTCCCTCGGCCCGTGCGCCGGCCTGGCCCGGCTGCCCTTCCCGTCCGCGACCCGCGCCGCCGACCAGCTCGCGGCGGCCGGGGTGACGGTGATCTGCCTCCCCCAGGGCGGCTGCTGCGGGACGGAGGGTCGCGGCACCGCGCCCGTGGGGCTGCTGCGGGCGGCCGGGGTGCGGATCGCCGCGGGCAGCGGGGCGCTGCGGGACCTCGCGAACCCGGTGGGCCGCGGGGACCCGCTGGAGGCCGCCTACCTGCTGGCCTCGCAGAACGACCTGCCCGCAGACGAGGCGTACCGGACGGTGTCGTCGGCCGCCCGGGCGGCGATGGGACTGCCCGAGGTCCGGGTCGAGGCGGGCTTCCCCGCCGAGCTGCTCGCCGTACGCGGGGAACAGCTCTCGGGCGTGCTGTCGCTGGCGTACAGCCGGGTCGTGATCCATCGCGGCCGGGTGGTGGCGCGGACGAGCGCGGTACGCGAGTACTGCGACTCGGAGACCGTCGCCGCCCTCGGACTCCCCCGTCAGGGCCGGCCGGGCACCGGTCTCTGGAGCGGGACCTGAGCGCGGCCGCCCGCGGCGACGTACGGTCAAGACATGCGCATTGTCATCGCAGGTGGACATGGTCAGATCGCGCTGCGGCTGGAGCGCCTGCTCGCAGCGCGCGGGTACGAGGCGGTCGGCGTCGTCCGTGACCCGGGACAGAGCGAGGACCTCCGGGCGGCGGGCGCCGAACCGGTCGTCCTGGACCTGGAGTCGGCCTCCGTGGAGCAGGTGGCGGAGGTGCTCCGCGGCGCGGACGCCGCGGTCTTCGCGGCCGGCGCGGGCCCGAACAGCGGCGCGCCGCGCAAGGAGACGGTGGACCGCGGCGCGGCGGTGCTCCTCGCGGACGCGGCCGAGCGGGCGGGCGTGCGCCGCCTGGTCGTGGTCTCGTCGATGGGCGCCGACCCCGATCACCCCGGCGACGAGGTGTTCGACGCGTATCTGCGGGCGAAGGGCGCCGCGGACGCGTACGTGCGCTCCAGAACCGCGTTGGACTGGACGATCCTGCGCCCCGGCATGCTGACGAACGACGCGGGCACGGGGCTGGTCCGGCTGGCCGTCTCGACCGGCCGGGGGCCGGTGCCGCGCGACGACGTGGCGGCGACGCTGCTGGAGCTGCTGGAGACCCCGGCGACGGCGGGGCTGACCCTGGAGCTGGTCTCGGGGAGCGTGCCCGTGGCGGTCGCGGTGAAGGACGTCGCGGGCAACTGAGCCGGCCGGTGCCGGGACGCCCGTACGCGCGGCGCGCACGGGCGTCCCGGCACCGGCGCGGGGCGTGCGCCCGGCCCGCTTCGGTCGCGCGCCCTCAGTCGGGCGGGGCCGGGCGGACCGTGATGCCGTGGCGCTCCAGCAGGGCCGAGGTCACGCCGTCGCCCTCACGGAGCACGCCCGTGAACGTGCCGTCGTAGACCGTGCCGCGCCCGCAGGAGGGGCTGCGGGCCATCAGCAGCGCCTCCGTGCACCCGCCGGCGCGCGCCGCCGCCAGCGCGCGCTCCGCCCCGTCAACGAACTCCCGCGTCACATCGCGCCCGGTGTCGTCGACGACGCGCGCGCGGCCGTCCAGCACGTCGTGACCGTCGCCCCCGACGATCTCCGCGGGGCGGCGCGGGGTGGGCAGTCCGGCGGCCACCTCTGGGCAGAAGGAGACGGGACGGCGGTCCCCGATCGCCTCGGCCACCGCGCCGGAGGCCTTGCCCCGGCCGTCGAAACGGCAGGGCACCCCGCGCAGACAGGCGCTGACCAGTACAGGTTCCATGCTCCGACCCTCGCATGAGGCCGCGTCAGAGGACACCCGGGCCAGGTCGTACGCCGGCCGTGCTCCCCGTTCCTCCACGCGCGCCCCGTCGCTCTCGTACACACGAAGAAACCCCGTCCGACCTGCGTGAAGCAGGTCGGACGGGGTTTCCCGTCCTGTGGCGGCGCCAGGATTCGAACCTGGGAAGGCTGAGCCGGCAGATTTACAGTCTGCTCCCTTTGGCCGCTCGGGCACACCGCCTGGGATCGCTGCCCTGAGAACCGCTTTTCGGCGGTGCTCCCTGGCAACGACGTAAACGATACCCGATGCCCGGGGGTGCTCCGCCACCGGATTGATCAGCGGCTCGATCGGGTGCGGATGGCTAGGCTTTGACGGCGGGGCGGGGCCGGGAGACCGGCGACCGCCCGTGCGTACGCCGTTTCCCAGCATCCCGATACAAGGAGCCACACGTCATGGCCGACTCCAGTTTCGACATCGTCTCGAAGGTCGAGCGGCAGGAGGTCGACAACGCCCTCAACCAGGCCGCCAAGGAAATCTCGCAGCGTTACGACTTCAAGGGCACCGACGCCTCGATCTCCTGGTCCGGCGAGAAGATCCTGATGTCGGCGAACGGCGAGGAGCGCGTCAAGGCGATCCTCGACATCTTCCAGTCCAAGCTGATCAAGCGGGGCATCTCGCTGAAGGCCCTGGACACGGGCGAGCCGCAGCTGTCCGGCAAGGAGTACAAGCTCTTCTCCTCCATCCAGGAGGGCATCTCCCAGGAGAACGCCAAGAAGGTGGCGAAGATCATTCGCGACGAGGGCCCGAAGGGTGTGAAGGCCCAGGTCCAGGGCGACGAGCTGCGGGTCAGCTCGAAGAGCCGCGACGACCTCCAGGCCGTGCAGGCGCTGCTGAAGGGCAAGGACCTGGACTTCGCGATCCAGTTCGTGAACTACCGCTAGCAGGAGGCGGGCCCGGCCGGCGCAGGCGCCGGTTCTTCGGCCGGAGAGAGCACGTCGGGGGCGCGGCGCGGGATTGTTCCGCCCGCCGCCCCCGGTGTGCTTCCTCCCCGTTCGGCCCCCTGGCGGGCCGGTCGGGTGGCAGGGTGAGGGGATGCTCTCCGAATCCGCCGTTCCCGGCGACCGGCACGTCCCGGCCGAGCCGACGCCCTTCGAGGGCGGCGAGGCCTTCCGAGGAGCGGATGCCGGGACGGTGCTGGACTTCTGGCGCTACGCGGTGCCCGACCTCCGGACCAACACGACCCGGGGTCTGCTCGCGGAGTTCCTGGTCCATCGGGCGGTCGGCGCCGAGGAACGCAACACGGAGTGGGAGAGCTTCGACGTCCTGGCGCCGAGCGGGCTCAGGATCGAGGTCAAGACCAGCGCGTACCTCCAGGCGTGGGGGCAGCGCCGGTTGTCGGAGATCCGCTTCTCGCGGCTGCGCGGGCGGGTCTGGTCGCCCGAGGACGGCAGCGCGCCGGAGCAGACCTACAACGCCGACGTCTACGTCTTCGCGCTGCACACCGCGCGCACCCACGCCGAGTACGACCCGCTCGACATCGGGCAGTGGCGCTTTCATGTCGCTCCCCGGGCGCTCGTCGAGGCGACCGGGCGGGCCGGCCTGGGGCTGGCCGCCGTGCGGAGGATCTGCGGCGAGCCCGTCGCCTACGCGGCGCTCGCGGACCGGATCGCTGCCTGCGGCCGTGCGGTTCGGCGTCCAGACGCCGAGCGGGCGCGCTGACCCGCGCCCCGGGGCACCGCGCGGGCGGCGGGCCCGGGGGCCGATGTCCGAATACCGCCGGTCGTGGCGGAGGCCGGGACGCAGACTGGTGGGTGCCGGGCGATGAACCTGTCGCCTTCCGGCACGACGGGTGCGGAGAGGACGAGCCATGACCATGTACGCGACGGTCGACAGCCCACTGGGCGAGTTGTTGCTGGTCGGCGAAGAGGCGGGGGACGCCGCGGAGACGGCCGGAGGGGTGGCGCTCGTGTCGTGCTCCCTGCCCGGTCAGAAGGGCGCGGCGGTGGTCCGGGAGGGCTGGGGCCACGCGCCGGACGCCTTCGCGGGGATCGCCGCACAGTTGCGGGAGTACTTCGCGGGGCGGCTGACCCGTTTCGACATCGCCCGCGCCGACGGCGTGGGCACGGACTTCCAGCGCCGGGTGTGGGCCGCGCTGGACGCCGTTCCGTACGGGGAGACCGTGTCGTACGGGCAGGTCGCCGAGCGGGTCGGGGTGTCGGGGGCGGGGGTGCGGGCCGTGGGGACGGCGATCGGGCGCAATCCGCTGCTGGTCGTCCGGCCGTGCCACCGGGTGATCGGCGCGGACGGGTCCCTGCGCGGCTACGCGGCCGGGCCGGAGCGCAAGCGACGGCTGCTGGAGCTGGAGGGCGCCCCGGCGGTGCGCTGACATGTCCGGGCTCTTTCCGAGGCCGCGCACCGTCGTCGCGCCGGGGGCGGTGCACGTGCCCGAGTGGCTCTCGCCGGAGCGGCGGCGGGAGCTCGTGGCGGCCTGCCGGGAGTGGGCGCGGGGGCCGGTGCCGATGCGGCGGACGGTGCTGCCCGGCGGGGGTGTGATGTCGGTGCGGACGGTCTGTGTGGGGTGGCACTGGCAGCCGTACCGGTACTCCCGGACCGCCGACGACGTGAACGGGGCGCGGGTCGCCGGATTCCCCGACTGGCTGGCGGAGTTGGGCCGGGAGGCGCTGGTCGCCGCGTACGGGGAGGAGGCCCCGGTCCGGACGTACGCGCCGGACGCGGCGCTCGTGAACTTCTACGAGGGCGCGGCGCGGATGGGCATGCACCAGGACCGGGAGGAGCGGTCCGGCGCGCCGGTGGTGTCGCTCAGCATCGGCGACACCTGCGTCTTCCGGTTCGGGAACACGGAGAACCGGGGACGGCCCTACACGGACGTGGAGTTGGCCTCCGGCGATCTGTTCGTCTTCGGCGGGCCGTCGCGCCTCGCCTTCCACGGCGTGCCGAAGGTCCTTCCCGGGACGGCCGATCCGGCCTCGGGGCTGAGCCATGGCCGGCTCAACCTGACCCTGCGCGAGACGGGGCTGGGGTCCTCGGGGGACTCGGACGCCCGCGGCGCGGACGCGCGCCGACGGGGTGCGCGCGGGCCGGGCGGCGACCGGTGACCCGGGGCGCCGCCGGACGGAGCCGCGGAACGGGACCGGCGGGACCAGCGGGACCTGCGGGACCAGCGGGACCGGCCGGACGGGCAGGGCCGCCGGGACGGGCGGGCCGGTGACCCGGGACGCCGCCGGACGGAGCCGCGGAACGGGACGGGCGAGACCTGCGGGACCGGCGGGACCAGCGGGACCAGCAGGACCAGCAGGACGGGCGGGACGGGCGGGACGGGCGGGACCGGCCGGACGGGCAGGACCGCCGGGGCGGGCGGGCTGCTGACGGGCGCGTCCGGGCGCCGGGGATGCCGGTGCGCCCGGGCGTCAGCCCGCGTTCGCTCCGAGGCGCGGGCCGACGCGGGCGGCGTAGTCCGGCCAGGGCGCCGGCTCGGCCGCCTCGTCGTCGTCGGAATCCTCGGAGTCGTCGCCGTACCAGGCGGCGCCGTCCGGCGTCCGGTCGCCGGTCAGCGGCATCGGACCGTACGCCGGTCCGCGGCCGCCGTCGGCCATCCCGGTGCGGAGCGCGGTGAGCAGCGGCGGGACGGGGAACCCGAGGGCGGCTTCCGCGCGTCGTACGTCTTCGACGGGCAGCGGCGCGGGGAGGGGGTACGCCGCCCGTCGCGGCGCGGTGCGCGCGGTCTTCTCCGCGGCGGCAGGCAACCGTTCGGTGTCGTTCATGCGTTCATGGTGGACGACGGCACTGACAATCCCCGGCGGCGCGGCCGCCGGGCCGGACGGCGCGGGGGGGTCCGGCGGGCGGGGCCGGGACGGGGGCCCCGGGCGGCCCGTCCTGCTCCGCCGCCCCGGCGATGACGGCTCCCTACGGGCGGGGACCGATACTGACACTGGGTCGGCCCACCGGCGCCGGGCGGGCCGACGGACGAGCGAGACGGAGTGTGGCGGGCATGAAGCCTCTTCAGCTGATCCTCAACATCCTGTGGGTGGTGTTCTGCGGCTTCTGGATGGCCCTCGGCTACGCGGTCGCGGCACTCATCTGCTTCATCTTCATCGTGACCATCCCCTTCGGCATCGCCTCGCTGCGGATCGCGGGCTTCGTCCTGTGGCCGTTCGGCCGGACCACCGTGGAGCGGCCCGGCGCGGGGGCGCCCTCGTGCGTGGGCAATGTGATCTGGCTGGTCTTCGCCGGATGGTGGCTGGCGCTGGGGCACCTGCTCACCAGCATCCCGCTGTTCGTGTCGATCATCGGCATCCCGTTCGGCTGGGCGAACCTGAAGCTGATCCCGATCTCCCTCATGCCGCTGGGGCGTGAGGTGGTCACGACCGACGAGGCGTTCGGAGCGCGCTGAGGCCGGGGGAACGCCGGGTCGCCGCCGCGCGGGGCGCGCCGCTGAGGCCCCGGGGGAACGCCGGGTCGCCGCGCGGGGCGCGCCGCTTCCCGGTGGTCGCCGGCCGGGCTCAGGGGCGGCGGCCCGCCATCCGCTCCAGGCGGGCGATGCGCTCCGCCATCGGCGGGTGCGTCGAGAACAGCTTGGACAGACCCTGGCCGGGGCGGAACGGGTTCGCGATCATCATGTGGCTCGCGGTCTCGATTCTGGGCTCGGGGGGCAGCGGCAGCTGCTTCGTGCCCGCGTCCAGCTTCCGCAGGGCCCCGGCGAGGGCCAGCGGGTCGCCGGTGAGCTGGGCGCCCGAGGCGTCCGCCTCGTACTCCCGGGACCGGCTCACGGCCAGCTGGATGACGGAGGCGGCGAGCGGGCCCAGGATCATGATCAGCAGCATGCCGAGGAGGCCCGGGCCCTCGTCGTCGTCGGACCGGCCGACCGGGATCAGCCAGGCGAAGTTGACCAGGAACATGACGACGGAGGCGAGCGCCCCGGCGACGGACGAGATCAGGATGTCGCGGTTGTAGACATGGCTGAGCTCGTGTCCGAGGACGCCGCGCAGCTCTCTCTCGTCGAGGATCTGCAGGATTCCGTCGGTGCAGCAGACCGCCGCGTTGCGCGGGTTTCGGCCGGTGGCGAAGGCGTTGGGGGCCTGGGTCGGGGAGATGTAGAGCCGGGGCATGGGCTGCCGGGCGGCCGTCGAGAGCTCGCGGACCATGCGGTAGAGCGCCGGCGCCTCGAACTCGCTGACGGGGCGGGCGCGCATGGCCTTCAGCGCCAGCTTGTCGCTGTTCCAGTACGCGTAGGCGTTGGTGCCGACGGCCACGACAAGCGCGACGACCAGGCCCGTACGTCCGAAGAAGCTTCCGATGACGATGATGAGGGCGGACAGCCCTCCGAGAAGTACGACGGTCTTCAGCCCGTTGTGCCGGCGGTGCACGGTACGCCCTCCAAGTGGTGCGGCAGGGGAACCCTTTGCTCGGTGGTCTCCACTCCCCCAGTGGAGCCTCTCGTACGGGTCAACGCCAGGCGGGTTGAGCTAGTTCCCTTGTGCACCGCGTCACGGGGCGGCCGGGGACGGCGGACACGTCCCGGGCGGGCACGGCGCGAACGGCCCGGGCGGGCACGGCGCGCACGGGCCGCATGGGCGCTGGGCCGTAGGGGTGGGCGGGGCCGCGCGCCCCGGCGGACGGCCCCGTCCCACGCTCCGGACCGGCCGCGCCGCACGGGGCGGGGCCGGGGAAGAGGGGCTGACGGGGCCGGGGAGAGGGCTGGGGCGAGAGGGCCGGGAGAGGGGCCCTCGGCGGGTCAGCGCTGGGCGGGGAGGCCGGCGAACGCGAGGGCCTTGGGGTCCGGCTCGATCTCGCTGGTGCAGTGGGCGCAGCGGGAGGCGATGGCCGGGATCTCGGTGTAGCAGCGGGGGCAGTCGCGGACGGCGGCCTTGATGTCGACGGCGTCGTCGTGCTTGGCGAACCGGTCCTGGACCTTCGTCATGGGGACGACGACGGCGAAGTACAGGACCGTCGCGGTGATCAGGAAGGCGATGGCGGCGGCCAGGAACTTCCCGTACGGGAAGACCGTGCCCTCGATCGCGAACTCCGCGGAACTGAAGTCGCCGACCGACCCGGTGGCGAGACCGATCAGCGGGGTGATGAACGCGGTGCTGAAGCCGGTGACGACGGCGGTGAACGCGGATCCGACGGCCAGACCGATGGCCATGGAAATGATGTTTCCGCGCAGGATGAAGTCCTTGAACCCGTTCAGCACTGCTCTTGCTCCCTCTGGGACATGGGTGGGTGTCGCGATGTGCGGCCATAGACCTTGCCCTGTGCGGGCCGTCCCGGGCAAACCGATCTTGTGCCGGCCGGAACCGGCCTCGCGCCGGTCAGAAGAGACTCACGGCGGCGAATTCGAGGATGGTCTGCGGCGCGCCGGACAGCACGACGCCCGCGACGGCCGTGAGCCCGATCGCGACGGCGACCGGGACCGGGGCCGGATGCCTGGTCGGGGCGAGTGCGGCCGGGGCCGCGGTGCCCTCCCCCGCGGGCCGTTCCGCGCTTTCGTCCGCGGTCTCGCCGGGCGCCGGCTCCGGGGCGCGGAAGAGGGCCGCGGTCCACCGCAGGTAGTAGTACAACGCGATCACCACGTTGACGGCCATGACGACGGCGAGCCAGCCGAGTCCGGCGTCGACGGCGGCGGAGAAGACCGTGACCTTGGCGAAGAGGCCGATGACGCCGGGCGGCAGGCCGGCCAGGCAGAGCAGGAAGAAGGCCAGCGCGAGGGCGGCGAGCGGACGGGTCGCGTACAGGCCCCGGTAGTCGGAGAGCCGGTTGCCGGGGTGGGTGCGGGCGACGAGCGCGGCGACCGCGAACGCGCCGAGGTTCACCACGGCGTACATCAGGGCGTACGCGACGGTGGAGCCGATGTGCCGGTCGCTGGCGTACGCGGCGGCGGCGATCGGCACCAGCAGGTAGCCGGCCTGGCCGACGGACGACCAGGCGAGCAGGCGTACGGCGCTGCGCGCCCGGTCGGCGTTCTGGCGCAGGGCGGCGACGTTGCCGACGGTCATGGTGAGCGCGGCGAGGACGGCGAGGGCCGGGCCCCAGACGTCGGCGTAGGCCGGGAAGCCGATCACGGCGACGAGGATGAGCCCGGAGAAGCCGGCGGCCTTGCCGACCACGGAGAGGTAGGCGGCGACCGGCAGCGGGGCGCCGATGTAGGTGTCGGGGACCCAGAAGTGGAAGGGCGCGGCGGCCGTCTTGAAGGCGAAGCCGACGAGGGTGAGGACGACGCCGGTCTCGGCGAGGGTGCCGAGCTGCCCCGGCACGTCGTCGAGCCGGGTGGCGAGCTCCGTGAGGTGGAGGGTTCCGGCGGCGGCGTACACGAAGCTGACGCCGAGCAGCGTGACCGTGGTCGCGACGACGGAGGAGAGGAAGAACTTGAGCGCGGCCTCCGAGGAGCGGCGGTCGCCGCGCTTGATGCCGACGAGGGCGAAGGCGGGCAGCGAGGCGACTTCGAGGGCGACGACGAGGGTGGCGAGGTCGCGGGCGGCGGGCAGCAGCACGGCGCCGGACGCGGAGGCCAGCAGCAGGAACCAGAACTCGCCGGCCGGGAGCCTGCGGGTGCCGCCGAGCGAGAGCAGGGCGGTGAGCAGGGCGCCGACGAGGACGAGGGCCTGGATGACGAGGGCGAAGTGGTCGGCGGTGTAGCTGCAGGCCCCGGCGGTCCCGGTGCCGGTGGCGGCCGGGGTGAGGCAGAAGGTGGAGCGGTCGCCGGCGCGCAGCGGTACGAGGAGGGCGAGCGCGGCGACGAGCCCGGCGAGGGTGATCCCGCCGAGGGCCGGCTTGCGCGCCTCGGGCAGGAAGAGGTCGGTGACCAGGACGATCAGGGCGGTGGCCGCGACGACGACGGGGGGCGCGATGGCGAGCCAGTCGACGGACTGGACGAGCCCGGTGACGCCGTCGGCGGCGGTGGCGGCGAGACCGGCGGCGGTCGTGACGGCGTCCGGCGGGAGGAGGCCCGGGGTGGCGGCGGCTGCGGTCACGACTTGCCTCCTGCGAGGAGCTTCTGCACGGCCGGGTCGGTGAGGCCGAGGAGGGCGGCGGGCCACAGGCCGGCCAGGACGGTGAGGGCGACGAGCGGGGTCCAGGTGGCGAACTCGTACGCCTGGACGTCGGCGAGCCGTTGCCGCTCCTCCCGCTTCTCGCCCATGCAGACGCGGCGCACCACGATGAGCATGTACGCGGCGGTGAGCAGGGTGCCGAACGCGGCGATCGCCATGAAGGTGAGGAAGGCGGGCCGGCTGAGTCCGTCGGCGGGGGCGAAGGAGCCGAACAGGGCGAGCATCTCGCCCCAGAATCCGGCGAGTCCGGGCAGGCCGAGGGAGGCGACCGCGGCGAAGGCGAGGAGGGCGCCGAGGCGGGGCGCCCGGCCGTAGAGCGCGGCCCCGGTGGCGCCGGCGAGGGTGTCGAGGTCGGCGGTGCCGTACCGGTCCTTGACGGCTCCGACCAGGAAGAACAGCAGCCCGGTGATGAGGCCGTGGGCGATGTTGGCGAAGAGCGCGCCGTTGACGCCGGTGGGGGTCATGCTCGCGATGCCGAGGAGCACGAAGCCCATGTGCCCGACGGAGGAGTACGCGATGAGGCGCTTGAGGTCGCCCTTGGAGCCGGGGCGCGCCAGCGCCAGGCAGGCGAGCGATCCGTAGACGACGCCGACGGCCGCGAAGGCGGCGAGGTAGGGCGCGAAGGTGTGCATGCCGTCGGGGGCGACGGGGAGCAGGATGCGGACGAATCCGTAGGTGCCCATCTTCAGCAGGACGCCCGCGAGCAGCACCGAGCCGACGGTGGGGGCGGCGGTGTGGGCGTCGGGGAGCCAGCTGTGCAGGGGCCACATCGGGGTCTTCACGGCGAGCCCGATCCCGATCGCCAGAACGGCGATGACCTGCACGGACGTGGTGAGCCCGCGGCCGTTGTCAGTGGCGAGCGCCACCATGTCGAAGGTGCCGCTCTTCAGCCCGATGAGGAGCAGGCCCAGCAGCATGACCACCGAGCCGAGGAGGGTGTAGAGGATGAACTTCCAGGCGGCGGCCCGCCTCCCGGCGCCGCCCCAGCGGGCGATCAGGAAGTACATCGGGATGAGCACCGTCTCGAACGCCAGGAAGAACAGCACCAGGTCGAGAACGGCGAAGGTCGCGAGGGTGCCGGCCTCCAGGACGAGGACGAGGGCGACGAACGCCTTCGGCGAGGGCCCGGCGGGCGGCTTGAAGTAGCTGTGGAGGGCGCAGAGGAAGGTCAGCAACGCGGTCAGCACGAGGAGGGGGAGCGAGATGCCGTCGATGCCGAGGTGGATGCGGACGTGGAGCGCCGGGATCCAGCTGATGTCGGTGGTGGCCTGCATCTTCGACGGGTGGGCGTGGTCGAAGCCCGCGGCGAGGAGGAGCGTGGCGGCGAGGACCGCCCCGGTGACGGTCACGCCGTGGCGGAGCACGGCCTGGTCGGGGCCGGTGCCCTTGAGACCGGGCGGGGCGGGCAGCAGGGCGGCGACGGCGCCGAGGAGCGGGGCGGCGACGGCGAACGCGAGAAGGAACTGCATCACGGATTCACTGATATCGATCACGGCTCACGACCCGGCGTTGACGTTGGCGAAGACGACGGCGGCGATCGCCAGGACCAGGGAGCCGGCGAGCAGCGCGCTGAGATAGGTCTGCACGTTGCCGGTCTGGGCGCGGCGGACGGCGGCGCCGAGCAGGCGCGTTCCGGCGCCGGAGCCGCGTACGTAGGTGTCGACGACCTCGCGGTCCAGGAAGCGGACCAGGCGCGCGGCGGCCCGCACGGGGCGGACGAACAGCGCCGTGTACAGGGCGTCGAGGTGGAAGCCGGTGGCGGCGTGGCGGTGGAGCGGGCCGAGCAGGAGGCGGCCCGGGTCGGCCGGGTCGGGGGCGTCGCCGGCGGGGCCGTAGGCGGCGGTGTGCGCGGTCAGCGCCTCGGCCTCGACGAGGGCGGGCTCGGCGTCGGGGTGGGGGGCGAGGGTGCCGACGGCGGTCCGGGCGGCGAGCGCCGAGGTGTGGCGCCAGGCGCCGTAGGTGATGAGGCCGCCGATGAGTCCGACGCCGGTGGAGAGGACGGCGGTGGTGAGGGACGGGGTGAGGCCGTGGCCGTCGAACCAGTCCCCGATCGCGCCGACGGTCAGGCCGAAGGCGATGGTGGGGACGGCGAGGACCCACAGGACGGCGGTCATGGCGACGGGCTGGCGGCCGTGGTCCGGGACCTCGGCGCCGCGGCCCCGGAAGGCGAGGAGCCAGAGGCGGGTGGCGTACGCGGCGGTGAGGGCGGCGGCGATCAGCCCGGCGACCAGGACGGTCCAGCCGGCGGCGGCCGGGGCGACGTGCCGCTCCCCGAGCGCGGTGTGCTCGGCGGCGACGAGGACGGCTTCCTTGGAGAAGAAGCCGGCGAACGGCGGGATGGCGGCGAGCGCGAGCAGGGCGACGGTCATCGTCCAGCAGGCGTCCGGGATGCGCTTCGCCAGGCCGCCCATGCGGGACATGGCGGCCAGTGAGTTGGTTCCGGCGGCGTGGATGACGACGCCGGCCGCGAGGAAGAGGACGGCCTTGAACGCGCCGTGTGAGAGGAGGTGGAAGACGGCGGCGCCGCGGTCGCCGACGGCCAGGGCCCCGGCCATGTAGCCGAGCTGTCCGATCGTCGAGTAGGCGAGGACGCGCTTGATGTCGTCCTGGGCGAGGGCGGCGAGCCCGGAGCCGGTCATCGTGACCGCCGCCATCACGGCGAGGACGACGAGGGCCGCGCCGGACTGGGCGAAGACGGGGAGGAGCCGGGCCACGAAGTAGATGCCGGCGGCGACCATCGTCGCGGCGTGGATCAGCGCGGAGACGGGGGTGGGACCGGCCATGGCGTCGGGCAGCCAGGTGTGCAGGGGGAACTGCGCGGACTTGCCGGCCACGCCCGCGAGCAGCAGCAGGGCGATGAGCGTGGGGTGGTCGAGGCCGCCGCCCGCGACGGCGCCCAGGACGCGGGTGATGCGGAACGAGCCGGTGTCGGCGGCGAGGGCGAACAGGCCGATCAGGAACGGCACGTCGCCGAGCTTGGTGACCAGGAAAGCCTTCAGGGAGGCGGCGCGGGCCTCGGGCGTCTCCCAGTAGTGGCCGACGAGGAAGTACGAGCAGATGCCCATGACCTCCCAGCCGACCAGGAGCACCATCAGGTCGCCGGAGTAGACGACGAGCAGCATCGCGGAGGTGAAGAGGGAGACGAGCGCGGCGTAGGAGGGGTAGCGGGGGTCGTCGCGCAGATAGGCGGTCGAGTAGATCTGCACGCAGGTGGCGACGAGCCCGACCAGGACGGCGACGAGGACGGCGAAGCCGTCGAGGTGCAGGGCGAGGTCGATCGGCACCGACCCGGTGGGGGTGAGCGGGGTCGCCGCGTCGACGGCCGGTCCGCCGCCCTGCCGCCGGGCGACGACGGCGGCGAGCACGAAGGAGGCGAGGGTGGGCAGTACGGCGAGGGGGCGTACGAAGCCGGGGGCGGTGCGTCCGACGAGCAGTCCGGCAGCGGCGCCGAGGAACGGGAGGAGGGGGACGAGGACGGCGAGGGTCGTGGTGTTCACGCGGTGGCCTCAGCCTTCTTTGCCTTCCCTGCCGCAGCAGTGGTCCGGTCTTCGGTGTCGGGGTCGCCGGGGTGTGCCGCGTCGTCGGGGAGCGTCTCGGCGGCGTCGGTCTCGGCGGTGTCCCGGAGGCGGTCGATGTCCGAGGTGCCGCGGTTGCGGTACACGGCGAGGACGACGGCGAGCCCGATGCCGATCTCCGCCGCCGCGACGGCGATGGTGAAGAGGGTGAGGGCCTGGCCGGCGTGCAGGGTGTCGCGGAGCCAGACGTCGAAGGCCACCAGGTTGAGGTTGACGGCGTTGAGCATCAGCTCGACGGACATCAGGACCAGGATCGCGTTGCGGCGGGCGAGCACCCCGTACAGGCCGGTGCAGAAGAGGAGGACGGCGAGCACGGCGGGGTAGGCGAGATGCATCAGCTCTGCTCCTTGCCGCGGTCGGCGCGTTTGCGGGACAGGACGACCGCGCCGACGAGGGCGGCGAGCAGCAGGACGGAGAGCGCCTCGAACGGCAGCACCCAGTGCCGGAAGAGGAAGACGCCGGTCACCTCGGTGGAGCCGCCGGCCGGTCCGCCGAGGTCGATCCAGGTGGTGCGGAAGGCGTCGACGACGACCCAGACGAGCGTGCCCGCGGCGGCGGCCGCGACGGCGAGCGCCGCCCAGCGGTTGCCGGAGTCGGCGTCCGGGGAGCGGCCGATGGGGGCCTTGGTGAGCATCAGCCCGAAGAGGAGGAGGACGACCACGGAACCGACGTAGATCAGCACCTGCACCCAGGCGATGAACTCGGCGGTGAGCAGGAGGTACTCGACGGCGAGACCGCCGAGCGCCACGACCAGCCAGAGCGCGGCGTGCACCAGTTGCCGGGTGGTGACGGTGGCGAGCGCGGCGCCGAGGGTGGCGACGCCGACGAGCACGAAGACGATCTCGACGCCCGTCGGGGACAGGAATCCGGAGGGCGCGGAGGGGACGGAGGGGAGGGACTGGGCGGCGTCGGCGGCGGTCCGGGCCGCGGCGGCGACGGACCGGGCCGCGGCGGCTGCGAGGCTCACTCCTTGCCCTCCTGTTCTTCCCGTTCGTCCTGTTCACCCTGTTCACCAGGTGAGCCCTGTTCGTGCTGTTCGCCCTGTTCGTCACGGGCCTGCCGGGCCTGTTCGGCCTGTTCGGCCTCCTTGGCGCGCTGGGCCGCGAGCTTCTCCGCCGTCTTGCGGGCGGCGGCGATCTCCTTCGGCTCCTCGGCGCCCGGGTCGAGCGCGGGCGGTTCCGGTACGGTCCACATCCACTCGCGCAGCTTGTCGCGCTCATGGGTGAGTTCGAGGATGTCCGTCTCGGCGTACTCGAACTCCGGCGACCAGAACAGGGCGTCGAAGGGGCACACCTCGATGCAGATGCCGCAGTACATGCAGAGCGAGAAATCGATCGCGAAGCGGTCGAGGACGTTGCGGCTGCGTTCGCGTCCGCCGGGGGCCGCGGCCGGCACCGTCTCCTTGTGGGAGTCGATGTAGATGCACCAGTCGGGGCACTCGCGGGCGCAGAGCATGCAGACCGTGCAGTTCTCCTCGAACAGCGCGATCACGCCGCGGGACCGGGGCGGGAGTTCGGGCTGGACGTCCGGGTACTGCGCGGTGACGTTCTTCCGCGTCATCGTCCGCAGGGTGACGGCCAGGCCCTTGGCCAGGCCTGAGCCGGGGAACCCGGACCGGGAGGGCGCGGGTGTGCCGCCCGGGGAGGGCGGGAGGGGCGCGGCCATCAGTTGATCGCCACCTTCACGATGCCGGTGAGCGCGATCTGCGCGAGAGCGAGCGGGATGAGCGTGGTCCAGGCGAGCTTCTGGAGCTGGTCCTCGCGGAGCCGCGGGTAGCTCACCCGCAGCCAGATGACGACGAAGGCGAGGACCGCGGTCTTCAGGAGCGTCCAGACCCAGCCAAGACCGTCGGCGCCGAACGGGCCGTGCCAGCCGCCGAGGAAGAGCACGGTGGTCAGTCCGCACAGCACGACGATGCCCGCGTACTCGGCGAGCAGGAACAGCGCGAAGCGCAACCCGGTGTACTCGGTGTACGCGCCGAAGATGATCTCCGAGTCCGCGACCGGCATGTCGAACGGCGGGCGCTGGAGCTCGGCGAGTCCGGCGACGAAGAAGACCAGCGCGCCGGTGATCTGCCAGGGCAGCCACCACCACTCGAAGGCGTCGAGGATGCCCGGGAGCGAGACGGTGCCGGCCGCCATCGCGACGGAGGCGGCGGCGAGCAGCATCGGCAGTTCGTACGCGAGCAGCTGGGCGGCCGTGCGCAACCCGCCGAGCAGGGAGAACTTGTTGGCGGACGCCCAGCCCGCCATCAGCGAGCCGAGCACGCCGACGCCCATCACGGCGAGCACGAAGAAGACGCCCGCGTCGACCACCTGGCCGACCGCGCCCTCGCCCGGACCGATCGGGATGACGAGGAGCACGAGCAGATACGGGAGGAGCGCGACGGCCGGCGCGAGCTGGAAGACCCGCCGGTCGGCCTCGGCCGGTACGACGTCCTCCTTCTGCGCGAACTTCACGCCGTCCGCGACAAGCTGCGCCCAGCCGTGGAAGCCGCCCGCGTACATGGGTCCGAGGCGGCCCTGCATATGGGCCATCACCTTGTGCTCGGTCTGGCCCACGACGAGCGGCAGGACCATGAACGCCACGAAGACGATGACGAGCCGGAGGGCGACGTCGAGTACGTCGTTCACGCGGTATCGCCTCCGTCGGGGCGCTCGGGAGCATCGGGCGGGGTGGATACGTCCGGCCGGGAGTCGTTCGGGGCCGGCGGCTCGTCCGGGACCGGCCGGGAGTCGTCCGGCCGGGGAGCGCCGGGGGCGCCGGGCTCGCCGGGGGCTTCGGATTCAGGCGTGGTGTCGGATGCGGGCGCCGTTCCCGGTTCCGAGCGTGTGTCCGGCTCGGAACGCGTATCGGGTCCGGACGCCGTGTCCGGCCCGGGTGCGGGCCCGGCGGGGGCGCCGGGGGTCGGGTCGAAGGCCGGGCGGGCGTGGTGCCAGGGGGCGTCGCCGCTCCCGGTCCTCGGCCTCCGGCCGGACGGTGACGGGGCCGGGCCGGTCGACGGCGGCTGCTGTGCCGCCTCCGCCGAGGGTGTCCCCGCCTCCGCCGAAGGCGTCGCGGACGCGCCGGATCCCGCCGTGCCCGTGCCGGGCGTGCCCGCGCCGCTCGTACCCGCGTCGGTCGCGTCCGCGCCGGGCGTGCCCGGCTCGGTCCGGCCCGGGGCGGCGGCGTCGCGGCGCTGGCTCGCGGAGCCCTGGGAAGCGGAGCGCGTGCGGCGCGGGCCAGCCGGGGCCGCCGTCCCACCCGACGGGGCCGCCGCGCCCGTTCCGGGCGTGCCCGGCTCGGTCGGGCCTGGCTCAGCAACATCGCGGCGCTGGCTCGCGGAGCCCTGGGAGGCGCTGCGGGCGCGGCGCGGGGGCGGCGCGGGGGCGGCGTCCGGCGCGGCGGCGGCCGGGGCCGGCCGCTGGCCGGCCGAGCCCTCGCTCGCGCTGCGGGTCCGCCGTGCCGGGCGGTCGCCCGCCGCACGCGGGGTGCGGGCGGGGCGCGAAGGGGCGGGCGGGAGCTGCCCCTTCAGGGGCCCCCACTCGTTCGGGTCGGGGACGCCGGGCGGCAGCATGGTGCGCCGCTTCGGGCCGCCGTGCTCCGACTCGCCCGGCTCCTTCGCGCCCGGCCACGCCTTGGCGACGCGAGCCGCCAGCACGAAGTCCTTGCGCAGCGGGTGGCCCTCGAACCCCTCGGGCAGCAGCAGCGGCACCAGATGGGGGTGGCCCTCGAAGCCGATGCCGAACATCTCGTGCGTCTCGCGCTCGTGCCAGGAGGCGCCCGCGTAGACGTGGACGGCCGTGGGGAGCGTGGCGGCGTCGTGCGGCACGGTCGTACGGACGAGGAGCCGCCGGACCCGGCCCCTGGACGGGGCCACGACATGGGCGCAGACCCGGAAGCCGGCGCCCGGCTCGTCGACCGCGCTCAGCCAGTCGAAGAAGGTGCAGCCCAGCCGGTCGCGGGCCGTTTCGAGGGCGGCGATCCAGGACTCCGCGGGCACGTCGACGGTCAGCAGGTCGTACGCGTACTCGGCCGTCGCGCCCTCGCCGAAGAGGTCGGCGGCGGCGTCCGGCAGCCGGTCGTAGGCGCCCTCGTCGTACACGTCCCGGGCGTCGGAGCCCTGCCCGGCCGCGTCCCGGGCGGTCTTCTCCCGGTCGTCCCGGGCCGGGTCACCGGTGCCGGGGCGGTCCGTTCCGGGGTGTTCCGTCCCGGTCACTTCGGCTCCTCCCCGGGGGCCGGCGGGGCGGCGACCAGGCCGCTGCGCAGCGCGGCGGTGCTGGGCCGGCTGCCGCCGCCCACCCCGTAGCGCGCGCCCAGCGACTCGCGGGCGATCTTCTCCTGGAGCTTGAGGATGCCCTGGAGCAGCGCCTCGGGCCGGGGCGGGCAGCCGGGTACGTAGACGTCGACCGGGATGATCTGGTCGACCCCCTTCGTCACGGAGTACGAGTCCCAGTACGGGCCGCCGCAGTTGGAACAGGCGCCGAAGGAGATGACGTACTTGGGCTCGGGCATCTGCTCGTAGAGCCGCTTCACGGCCGGGGCCATCTTGTCCGTCACCGTGCCGGAGACGATCATGAGGTCGGCCTGGCGGGGTCCGGGCGCGAACGGGATCACGCCGAGCCGGATGAAGTCGTGCCGGGCCATGGAGGCGGCGATGAACTCGATGGCGCAGCAGGCGAGCCCGAAGTTGAAGACCCAGAGGCTGTAGCGGCGGCCCCAGTTCAGGACCACCTTCATCGGCTCCGGGGCCAGGCGCGACAGGACGCCGAGCCGCTTGGGCTCCGGCAGGAACGTCGGAGCGTGCCGCGGTTCGCCGCCCGCTTCGGGAGCCGACGGGGCGGAGCCCGCCCCGGAAGCCGTCCGGGCGGCCGCCTCGGGCCGGTGCTCGGGGGGCGTCGGGCTGGTCACGTCCATTCGAGGACGCCCTTCTTCCATGCGTAGAGCAGTCCTACGGCCAGGAAGCCGAGGAAGACGAACATCTCCACCAGGGTCGTCGCCCCGTATCCGGGTGCGGCGAACACGGTCGCCCACGGGAACAGGAAGATCGAGTCGACGGCGAAGATCACGTACAGGAACGCGTAGACGTAATAACGGACCTGGGTATGAGCCCATCCTTCACCCACCGGGTCCACGCCGCATTCGTACGTCAGGAGCTTTTCCGGGGTGGGGACCACGGGGCGCAGCAGCCGCCCGGCGCCGAAGGCGACGGCGACGAACAGCACGCCGATCACGGCGAGCAGTCCGACCACCGCGTAGCCGTGGAAGTAGTCCGACGCGAGAACGGTCGATTCCGGCAGGTCCGCCACTCCGCCCCTCGCTCCCTGAATCCCGTTCGACGTTTTCGACGATTCCGACGACGCCGATTTCGACGACGTCGTACGCACGGGAGTCTAGGCCCTGTTAAAGGGAGGGTAAGCGGCCCCGTCGGACAACGGGTGGGGTTATCCCCACTCCACGCCACCCACGGACCCCATGGCATGCGCGGTCCCCGCCCGGCAGGCTGGGCGCATGACCATGAGCCCCCTCGTGCCCGCCGACGACGCACCGCCGCCCGCCCGCCTGGCCCTCGACCGGTGGGCGTGGAAGGAGTTGGCCCATCTCCTGGCGAACCTTCCCATGGCCGTGGCCGGTTTCGTTTACACGGTGTTCATGATCGCCGTGGGCGTGGGGCTGTCGGTCTCGGTGATCGGGCTGCCGCTGCTCGCCGTCGGTCTGCACGGGGCGCGGCTGGTCGGCAGGGCCGAGCGGGGCCGGGCGCGGGCGATGCTCGGGGTGCGGATCGACGAGCCCAGCCCGATGGTGCTGTCCCGGTCGGAGCAGGGGTTCTTCCCGTGGCTGTGGTCCAGCCTCAAGGACCCGGTGGGCTGGCGGGCGGCGCTGTACTCCTTCATCCGGCTGCCGTGGGGGGTCCTGACCTTCGGTGTGGTGTGCGTGAGCTTCTTCCTGCTGTGGCCGGTGCTCCCGTTCATCACGCGGTTCCTCGCCAACGCCGACCGGGCGATGGTGCGCGGGCTGCTGTCGCCCTCGGACGAGCTGGAGCGCCGGATCGCGGAGCTGGAGTCGGACCGGGGGGTGGTCGTGGACACCGCCGCCGCCGACCTGCGCCGCATCGAACGCGACCTCCACGACGGCGCACAGGCCCGCCTCGTCGCCCTCGCCATGGACCTCGGCCTCGCCAAGGAGAAGCTCACCGACGACCCCGGGGCCGCCGCCCGCATGGTCGACGAGGCCCACGGCGAGGTGAAGACCGCCCTCCAGGAACTCCGCGACCTCGCCCGGGGCATCCACCCCGCCGTCCTCACCGACCGAGGACTCGACGCCGCACTCTCCTCCATCGCCTCCCGCTGCACCGTCCCCGTGACGGTGACGGCGGATCTGCCGGCGCGCCCGGCGGCGGCGATCGAGGGCATCGCGTACTTCACGGTGTCGGAGCTGCTGCAGAACGTCAGCAAGCACAGCGGGGCGCGCTCAGCGTCCGTCGAGGTGTGGCGGGCCGGCGACCGGCTCATGCTCCAGGTCACCGACGACGGCCGCGGCGGCGCGCGGCTGGACGGCGGTACGGGCATGGCGGGCCTGGCCGAGCGGCTGGGCGCCGTCGACGGGCTGTTCGTCCTGGACTCGCCGGTGGGCGGCCCCACGACGATCACCGCGGAGCTGCCCTGGCGGGACCGGGAGCAGGAGCGGGGCGGCCGGGACCGGGGCCGGCAGTGGGACCGGAAGGGGACCGCGTAGCGGAACGCGCCGCCGCCCTCTGCCACTGCCCTCTGCCGCCCTCTGCCACCGCCCTCTGCCACCGCCCTCTGCCGCCGCACGCACCCGGCCCGCCGCGCGCCCCGCCCCCGGTGGGCCGCGCGGCGGGCCGCGTCGCGCGCCCGTCCGCTCCGGGACGCCCGCCCCACCGCCCTCCCGAGGTGGGGAAAACCCCCGGCCGAAGACGGATACCGCCCTCATGGCGGGCGATGCCCGGGGTCCAGCACCCTTGGGTCATGGCCGGAAGCCCTCGTGCTACCGGCTCTCCCCAGCCCGAGACGGAAGCCCCAGCGGACCGCCGAGAAGAAACGGACTCCATCCATGGTCACGGCATACGGACCTGGCACCCGGGACCACCAGCGGTCCGGAGCCGGTCTTGAGGACCACCCCCCGGTGAAGCACGTGCTCCCCGCCGCGCTGCGCGCGCCCTTCGAGGCCAGGACCTTGCGCGAACTCGGTCACCTCACGCTGAGCCTGGTGGTCTCCCCGGTCCTGTTCGCCCTGTCGCTGGGCCTGACGACCGCGGGCGTCAGCACGCTGATCACCTTCCTCGGGGTGCCGATCCTGGCCGCCGCGCTGGGCATGTGCCGCGGCTTCGGCGCGTTCGAGCGGGCCCGCGCGCGCGGGCTGCTGCACCTGGACGTCGCGGCCCCGGAGCCGGTGCGCGGCCGGACCGACGGCCTGATGTCCTGGATGGGCGCGATGCTCAAGAACGGGGCGTCCTGGCGGCACCTTCTCTACATGCTGCTGCACTTCCCGTGGGCGCTGTTCGCCGGCATCGTCTCGCTGACGTTCTGGACGACCGGGTGGGCCGTCTTCACCTATCCGCTGTGGCGGTGGGTGTTCCCGACGTACGTGGGGACCGGCGGCATCCAGCTGTACGGCGACGACCACCACCAGATCTACCTGGACTCGCCGCTGGAGATCGCCGCGACCAGCGTGTGCGGCCTGGCGCTGGTGCTGTTCACGCCGTGGCTGATCCGCGGGCTGGCGAACGTGGACCGGCTGCTGGTGGCGGGGCTGCTCGGCCCGTCCCGGCTGGCCACCCGCGTCAGCGAGCTGGAGTCGGACCGGGGGGTGGTCGTGGACACCGCCGCCGCCGACCTGCGCCGCATCGAACGCGACCTCCACGACGGCGCACAGGCCCGCCTCGTCGCCCTCGCCATGGACCTCGGCCTCGCCAAGGAGAAGCTCACCGACGACCCCGGGGCCGCCGCCCGCATGGTCGACGAGGCCCACGGCGAGGTGAAGACCGCCCTCCAGGAACTCCGCGACCTCGCCCGGGGCATCCACCCCGCCGTCCTCACCGACCGAGGACTCGACGCCGCACTCTCCTCCATCGCCTCCCGCTGCACCGTCCCCGTCGCCGTCGAGGTCGACCTGACGTCCCGGCCCGCCCAGGCCATCGAGGGCATCGCCTACTTCACGGTGTCGGAGCTGCTCCAGAACGTCAGCAAGCACAGCGGGGCCCGCTCCGCCTCCGTCGACGTGTGGCGGGCCGGCGACCGGCTCATGCTCCAGGTCACCGACGACGGCCGCGGCGGCGCCGACCTCTCCGCGGGCAGCGGACTCGCCGGGCTGGCCGAGCGGCTGGGCGCGGTGGACGGCGTGCTCGTCGTGGACTCCCCGCCGGGCGGCCCGACGCGGGTCACCGCCGAGCTGCCCTGGCGCGGCTGACCCCGCCCCGGGCGAAGGGGCACGGCGCACCTCCCCCGCGCCGTGCCCCTTTCCCGCGCCCCTTTCCCATGCCCTTTTCTTTCCCGCGCCCCGGTGCACGCCCCTTCGCCGCCCTCCGCGCCCCGGCTCCTTCCTTCCGTCCGTCCCCGCGCTCCCCAGCCCCTTCTCCCTTCCCCCGCTTCCTCGGCGTCCCTTCGCATCCGGTGCTCCCGGCCGCCTCCCGGGCTTCGTTTCCGAGCCTGCGGGGCGGGTGGGAGCACGAAACCGCGGATACTGGGATGCTGAACGCCGCACGGGCGGGATCCGCGAGGAGCGCGGGACCGGCCGGCGGCGGGGACCAGCGAGCGGTACGGGACCGGCGCGCAGGGCGCGGGGCCGGACGGACAGTGGGGGAAACGGCTTCATGGTGGAGGACAGGGTGCGGGTGGTCATCGCCGAGGATTCGGTACTGCTCCGGGAAGGGCTCACCCGCCTGCTGACCGATCTCGGGCACGAGGTCGTCGCCGGGGTGGGCGACGCCGAGGCGCTGATCAAGACGGTGCGGGACCTGGCCGGCGAGGACGCGCTGCCCGACGTGGTGGTCGCCGACGTGCGGATGCCGCCGACCCACACCGACGAGGGCGTCCGGGCGGCCGTGCGGCTGCGCAAGGAGTACCCCTCGATCGGGGTCCTGGTCCTCTCGCAGTACGTGGAGGAGCGGTACGCGACCGAGCTGCTGGCCGGTTCCACCCGGGGCGTCGGCTATCTGCTCAAGGACCGGGTCGCCGAGGTCCGGGAGTTCGTGGACGCGGTGGTCCGGGTGGCGCGCGGCGGCACAGCGCTGGACCCGGAGGTGGTGGCACAGCTGCTGGGCCGCAGCCGCAAGCAGGACGTCCTGGCCGGGCTGACGCCGCGCGAGCGGGAGGTCCTCGGTCTGATGGCGGAGGGGCGGACGAACTCCGCGGTGGCCAGGCAGCTGGTGGTGAGCGACGGCGCCGTGGAGAAGCACGTCAGCAACATCTTCCTGAAGCTGGGCCTGTCCCCCAGTGAGGGGGATCACCGGCGGGTGTTGGCCGTGCTGACCTACCTGAACTCCTGATCACCTGACACTCTGTCAGATACCTGCCGGGCGTCTCCGGGGGGGCGCGGCCATTGCGGGCGGCCCCTCCTCGACGCCCCCGGAGGTGGGTCCCCGCCCCGGTCGGGGCAGGATCTCCCCCGCCGGGGTCCTACAACCAAAGAATGAGCACACAGCGTCTTCATCGAACGACTGGGGGGGTCCGCGAACCATGACAAACCGGTACCAAAGCGCGTCTCAAAATCATGTCCACCATATGAGCGGTCCAGGGAAGGCGACCCTTACGGTCGTAGGGTGGGACCCGGGACCGTCGGTGGGCCGGCCGGTCCCGAGCCGCCGCGAGGGAGGTCCAGTTCAGTGACCAGCCAGGTCAGTAGCCCAGCCGGACAGGCCGATGAGGCCGGCGAGGCGCTCGCCGGGGGGCCCCGGGCCTCTCGCCCCGGTTCCTCGGGCGCCGGGGACAAGGAGGTGCGCCGCCTCGACCGTGTGATCATCCGGTTCGCGGGTGACTCGGGCGACGGCATGCAGCTCACCGGCGACCGGTTCACGTCGGAGACGGCGTCCTTCGGGAACGACCTCTCCACGCTGCCGAACTTCCCGGCCGAGATCCGGGCGCCCGCCGGCACCCTGCCGGGCGTCTCGTCGTTCCAGCTGCACTTCGCGGACCACGACATCCTGACGCCGGGGGACGCCCCGAACGTGCTGGTCGCGATGAACCCGGCCGCGCTGAAGGCGAACATCGGGGACGTGCCGCGCGGCGCCGAGATCATCGTGAACACCGACGAGTTCACCAAGCGCCCGATGGCGAAGGTCGGCTACGACAGCAACCCGCTGGAGGACGGCTCGCTGGACGGCTACAGCGTCCACCCGGTGCCGCTGACCACGCTCACCATCGAGGCGCTCAAGGAGTTCGGGCTCTCCCGCAAGGAGGCCGAGCGCAGCAAGAACATGTTCGCGCTGGGTCTGCTGTCGTGGATGTACCACCGGCCGACCGAGGGCACCGAGGCGTTCCTGCGGGCCAAGTTCGCGAAGAAGCCGCAGATCGCGGAGGCGAACGTGGCCGCGTTCCGGGCGGGGTGGAACTTCGGCGAGACGACCGAGGACTTCGCCGTGTCCTACGAGGTCGCACCCGCCACGCAGGCGTTCCCGACGGGCACGTACCGCAACATCTCGGGGAACCTGGCCCTGTCGTACGGGCTGATCGCCGCGGCCCGGCAGGCGGACCTGCCGCTGTACCTGGGCTCGTACCCGATCACCCCGGCCTCCGACATCCTGCACGAGCTGAGCCGGCACAAGAACTTCGGCGTGCGCACCTTCCAGGCCGAGGACGAGATCGCGGGCATCGGCGCGGCGCTGGGCGCGGCCTTCGGCGGTTCGCTGGCGGTGACGACGACGTCGGGGCCGGGTGTGGCGCTGAAGTCGGAGACGATCGGCCTCGCGGTCTCCCTGGAGCTGCCGCTGCTGGTCGTGGACATCCAGCGGGGCGGGCCGTCGACCGGTCTGCCGACCAAGACCGAGCAGGCGGACCTGCTGCAGGCGATGTACGGGCGCAACGGCGAGGCCCCGGTGCCGGTCGTGGCCCCCCGCACCCCGGCGGACTGCTTCGACGCGGCGCTGGACGCCGCGCGGATCGCGCTGACGTACCGCACCCCGGTGTTCCTGCTCTCGGACGGCTATCTGGCCAACGGCTCCGAGCCGTGGAAGATCCCCGAGCTCGACGAGCTGCCCGATCTTCGGGTCCGGTTCGCCACCGGCCCGAACCACGAACTGGCCGACGGCACCGAGGTGTTCTGGCCCTACAAGCGGGACCCGCAGACCCTGGCCCGCCCCTGGGCCGTCCCCGGCACCCCCGGTCTCGAACACCGCATCGGCGGCATCGAGAAGCAGGACGGCACCGGCAACATCTCCTACGACCCGGCCAACCACGACTTCATGGTCCGCACCCGGCAGGCGAAGATCGACGGCATCGCCGTCCCCGACGTCGAGGTCGACGACCCGGACGGCGCGCGCACCCTGGTCCTGGGCTGGGGCTCCACCTACGGCCCGATCACCGCCGCGGTGCGCCGGCTGCGCGCCGCCGGGCGCCCCGTCGCCCAGGCGCACCTGCGTCACCTCAACCCCTTCCCGGGGAACCTCGGCGAGGTGCTGGGCCGTTACGAGAAGGTGGTCGTGCCGGAGATGAACCTCGGCCAGCTCGCCGCCCTCGTGCGGGCCAGGTATCTCGTCGACGTCCACAGCCACAACCAGGTCAACGGAATGCCGTTCAAGGCCGAACAGCTCGCGACGGCTCTCGAGGAGGCCATCGATGCCTGACACCAACGAACTCCTCCAGCTGGTGCCCCGGGCCGAGGCCAAGCAGTCCATGAAGGACTTCAAGTCGGACCAGGAGGTGCGCTGGTGCCCCGGCTGCGGGGACTACGCCGTCCTCGCGGCCGTCCAGGGCTTCATGCCCGAGCTGGGCCTGGCCAAGGAGAACATCGTCTTCGTCTCCGGCATCGGCTGCTCCTCCCGCTTCCCGTACTACATGAACACCTACGGGATGCACTCCATCCACGGCCGCGCCCCGGCCATCGCCACCGGGCTCGCCACCTCCCGCCGCGATCTGTCGGTCTGGGTCGTCACCGGCGACGGCGACGCCCTGTCCATCGGCGGCAACCACCTCATCCACGCGCTGCGCCGCAACGTCAACCTGAAGATCCTGCTGTTCAACAACCGGATCTACGGGCTCACCAAGGGCCAGTACTCCCCCACCTCCGAGACCGGCAAGATCACCAAGTCGACGCCGATGGGCTCCCTCGACGCCCCGTTCAACCCGGTGTCGCTGGCCCTGGGCGCGGAGGCGTCGTTCGTCGCCCGCACGATCGACTCCGACCGCAAGCACCTCACGAGCGTGCTGCGCGCCGCCGCCGATCACCCGGGCACGGCGCTGGTGGAGATCTACCAGAACTGCAACATCTTCAACGACGGCGCCTTCGAGGCGCTCAAGGACAGGGACCGGGCGCAGGACGCGGTGATCCGCCTGGAGCACGGCGAGCCGATCCGCTTCGGCGCGCCGGCCGAGGACGGTCTCGGCTCCAAGGGCGTCGTCCGCGACCCCGCCACCGGCGACCTGGAGGTCGTCGCGGTCACCGACGACACCCGGTCGCGGATCCTGGTCCACGACGCGCGCGCCGCGTCCCCGACCACGGCCTTCGCGCTGTCCCGGCTCGCCGACGCCGACACCCTGCACCAGACCCCCATCGGGGTGCTGCGCAGCGTCGAGCGGCCGGTCTACGACACGCAGATGGCCGAACAGCTCGACGCCGCCGTCGAGCGGAACGGCAAGGGCGACCTGGCCGCCCTGCTCGCGGGCAACGACACCTGGACCGTCGTCGGCTGACGGCCGGCCCGCGAGGATCTGACGCTCCGGGATCGCCGGACGGGTTGAAATTCCGGCCCGTCCGGCGTTTGCGCGCCGGGGGGCGGCCCTCCGGGCCCCCACCATGGGGCCATGACCCTGGACCGTCCCGTGTACCGCATCAAGCGGCGTCTGCTCGGCCGGCCGCTCACCACCGAGCGCATCGCCGAGGAGAAACTGAACAACCGGACGGCGCTCGGCGTGCTCGCCTCGGACTGCATCAGCTCGTCCGCGTACGGCTCCGAGGAGATGCTCCGGGTCCTGGTCCCCGTCGTCGGCGCGGCGGCGTTCACCCTGCTCATGCCGGTGACCGGCGCGATCCTGCTGGTCCTGCTGCTGCTGACGCTCTGCTACAGCGATGTGGTGATGATCTACACCCGGGCGGGCGGCTCGTACGTCGTCGCCCGGGAGAACTTCGGGCCGGACGTGGCGCAGATCGCCGCCGTGGCGCTGCTCGTGGACTACATCGTCACCGTCGCCGTGCAGGTCTCCGCCGGCACCAACGCCCTGATCTCGCTCGCCCATCTGGTGGGCGGCGAGTTCACCGGGCTGGACCACCTCCAGCTGCCGGTGTCCGTCGCGGTGATCGTGATCCTGGCGTACGGGAATCTGCGCGGGGTCCGGGAGGCGGGCCGCGCCTTCGCGCTGCCCGCCTATCTCTTCATGGCGGCGGTCGGCCTGATCCTGCTGGTCGGGACGGTGCGCGGGCTGACGAGCGGGCTGCCGCACGCCGATCTGACCGCCGCGGGGGTGGTGCCGGTGGGCACCCCGGGCGAGGGCTGGCTGTACGGGGCCGCGCTCTTCATCGTGCTGCGCTCGTTCGCCAACGGGGGTTCGTCGCTGACCGGGCTGGAGGCGATCTCCAACGGCATCTCCACCTTCCGCGAACCGCAGGGCCGCAACGCCCGCCGCACCCTGATCGCCATGAGCCTGATCCTCGGCGTCCTCGTGCTGGGGGTGTCCACGATGGCGCACTTCACCCATGCCGTGCCGTATGCGGACGGCACCCCGACGGTCATCGCGCAGGAGGCCCATCTGGCGTTCGGCGGCGGCCCGCTGGGCACGGCCGGGCTGGTCTTCGTGCAGCTGGCGACGGCGCTGGTGCTGTACACCGGGGCCAACACGCCGTTCACCGGTTTCCCGTACCTGGCGAGCTTCGTGGCCGCTGACCGCTTCCTGCCCCGGCAGCTGACCCGGCGCGGGCACCGGCTGGCGTTCTCCAACGGCATCATCGCGCTGACCGTGGTCGCGCTGGCGCTGCTGCTGGTGACCGGGGCCAGCGTGGACCGGCTGGTGGCGCTGTACGCGATCGGCGTGTTCACCGCCTTCACCATGGCCGGGGCCGGGCTCGCCGCGTACCACCTGCGGCGCCGCGAGCCGTACCGACGCCTGAAGATCATGGTCAACGCGCTGGCCGCGGGCGTCTCGGCCGCGGTGGTGCTGATCTTCGCCGTCACCAAGTTCACCGAGGGCGCCTGGCTGGTCGTGGTCGTCTTCCCGCTCGGCGTGTGGGGGCTGATGCGGATCAACCGCGAGTACCGGCGCGAGGCGGCGGCCCTGGAGAACCTCCCGACGCCGGGCGTCGTCCGGGCCCGCTACCGCCGCCATCTGGTCATGGTCCTCGTCGAGACGCTGGACCTGGCCACGCTGAAGGCGCTGCGGTACGCGCAGGAGCTGCGGCCGGACGAGATCCGGGCGGTGCACTTCGCGATCGACGAGGCGTACGCCAGACGGCTGGCCGCCCAGTGGGGCACGACGGCCGCCACCCCGGTGCCGCTGGAGCTGGTGGCGTGCCCGGACCGGCGGCTGCGGCACGCGATGCTCCAGCTCGCCTCGCGCACCACGGAGGCCGGGGACACCTGGCTGACGGTGCTGGTGCCCCGGCGGACGTACGGCAATGTGCTCGGCAAGCTGCTGCACCGGGGCACCGGCGAGCAGATGGCGAAGACGCTGGGGCGGCTGCCGCACGTGGCGGTGACGGTTCTGCCGTTCGACGTGTCGCGGGCGCTGCTGGAGCTGGAGGAGGGGCGGGCGGGCCGGCCGGACTGACGACGGCGACGCTTCCCCGGGGGGGCCGGGGTTCCCGGGTTCCCGAGCCCCGGGCGCCCAGGAACCCGAGAACCCCGGGCCGGTCCCGGACGGTCTACGCCTGGCGGGCCTTCTCCCGGTCGTAGCTCTCGCGGGCCGACTGCACCGCGTCCAGGCTGCGTTCCGTCCAGCGGGCCAGCGCCCACACCTGCTCGGCCGCCTCCCGGCCCAGCGCGGTGAGCGAGTAGTCCACCCGCGGCGGGATCACCGGCTTGGCGTCCCGGTGCACGAAACCGTCGCGCTCCAGCGTCTGAAGGGTCTGGGCCAGCATCTTCTCGCTGACCCCGCCGACCGTGCGGCGCAGCTCGCTGAAGCGGTACGAGCGCTCCAGCAGCGCGGCGAGCACCAGCACCCCCCAGCGGCTGGTCACATGCTCGAGCACCAGCCGGGAGGGGCACATCGGCTGGTTCACATCGGGCGGGCGGGCCTCGGGCCCGCGTTCCACAGCACTCACGCTCATACCAGTACCTTACTTCAAAGTGGGTACTTTCCGCGAGTTAGTACCCCCCTTACAGTTAGTTTCAAGGCCGACCTGGACCAGCGCCACCGAAAGAACGAAAGAAGAGGGCAAACCCCATGAGCATCGTCGTCACCGGAGCCACCGGAGAGCTCGGCCGTCTCGTCGTCGAGCGGCTGCTGGCCACCGTGCCCGCGGCCGGGATCGCCGCCGTCGTACGGAACGAGGAGAAGGCGGCCCCGCTCGCCGCCCGGGGCGTCGAGGTCCGGGTCGCCGACTACGACCGCCCCGAGACCCTGAAGGACGCCTTCCGGGCCGGCGACCGCGTGCTGCTCATCTCCGGCAGCGAGGTCGGCCGGCGGGTCCCGCAGCACACCGCCGTCATCGACGCGGCCACGGTGGCGGGCGTCGCGCAGCTCGCGTACACCGGCATCCTGGGCGGCCCCGACGCCGACTTCGACCTGGCCGCCGAGCACAAGGTCACCGAGCGCCTGATCCTCGAATCCGGCCTGCCGCACACCTTCCTGCGCAACGGCTGGTACACCGAGAACTACACCGCCAACCTCGCCCCCGTCCTGGAGCACGGCGCCGTCGTCGCCAACGCGGGCGACGGACGGGTCGCCTCCGCCACCCGCGCCGACTACGCCGCCGCCGCGGCCGCCGTCCTGACCGGCGAGGGCCACATCGGCGCGACGTACGAGCTGAGCGGCGACGTCGCCTGGTCGTTCGCGGAGTACGCGGCGGAGGTCGCCCGGGCCACCGGCAAGGAGATCGTCTACCGGAACGTCCCGGCCGCCGAGCACCAGGCGATCCTGGTCGGCGCCGGCGTGCCCGAGCCCTTCGCCGCGATCCTGGTCGACGTGGACGCCGCGATCGAGCGCGGGCGGCTCGCCGGCGCCAGCGGCGACCTGGCGCGGCTGATCGGCCGCCCGACGACCCCGCTCGCCGAGACGGTGGCCGCGGCGGTCGCGTAGCCCCGCCGCGCGGCCCCGCCGTCGCGCCGCCGCCGGGTCGCGTCGGGCCGCCGTCGCAGCGGACGCGACGCCCCGCCCACCGCGTGACATCCGGCACACGCGCGCGCCGCGCGGCCGGGGGCGGCCCCTCCCCCGGCCGGTCGCCGGGCCGCCGCGCCCCTTGCGTCCCGCCCCATGGCCACACCCGCCCCAGGGGCCTCCGTGTCATGACCGTATGACAGTACGGCCATGACACGAGGCCCCCGGCGGCGCTACCGTCGTGCGGTCGGCGACGTGTTCGACGGAGACAGGCCGGGAGGGGTCCGTGGGGTCCATGAAGGGGACGAACGAGCAGCGGACCGGACTGCTGTCCGGCATAGGCGCCTACGGGCTGTGGGGCATCGTCCCCCTGTTCTGGCCGCTGCTGAAGCCCGCCGGCGCGATCGAGATCCTCGCCCACCGCATGGTCTGGTCCCTCGCGGTCGTCGGCGTGGCCCTGCTGGCGCTGCGCCGGTGGTCCTGGATGGGCGAGCTGATCCGGCAGCCGCGGAAGCTCGGCCTGGTGTCGGTCGCGGCGGCCGTGATCACGGTCAACTGGGGCCTGTACATCTGGGCCGTGAACAACGGCCAGGTCGTCGAGGCGTCACTGGGCTACTTCATCAATCCGCTGGTCACCATCGCCATGGGCGTGCTGCTGCTGGGCGAGCGACTGCGCCCCGTGCAGTGGGTCGCGGTGGGGACCGGCGCGGCGGCGGTGCTGGTGCTGGCGATCGGGTACGGGCGGCTGCCGTGGATCTCGCTGACGCTGGCGTTCTCCTTCGCGGTCTACGGCCTGGTGAAGAAGAAGGTCGCCATGGGCGGGCTGGAATCGCTCACCGCCGAGACCGCCGTGCTGTTCCTGCCCGCCCTCGGCTATCTGCTCTGGCTGAGCGGGCGGGGCGAGTCGACGTTCGGCTCCGAGGGCCTCGGCCACGCGGCCCTGCTGGCCGCGACGGGGATCGTCACGGCCACCCCGCTCGTGCTGTTCGGGGCGGCGGCGATCCGGGTGCCGCTTTCCACGCTGGGGCTGCTGCAGTACCTCGCGCCGGTGTTCCAGTTCGTCCTGGGCATTCTGTACTTCCACGAGGAGATGCCGCCGGAGCGCTGGGCCGGTTTCGCCCTGGTGTGGCTGGCGCTCGCCCTGCTGACCTGGGAGGCGTTCCGCACGGCACGCCGGACGCGGGCACGGGCGGCGTCGGCCCGGGCGTCACGGACGGCGGCGCGCCCGGCGCCCACGACGGGCCCGGACCCCGACTCGCCCGCCGCCCCGCCGGCCGGGGACTCCACCGCGACCCCGGCGCCCTGACCCGCTCTCCCGGCACAC
Organism: Streptomyces tyrfis; assembly: GCF_037034285.1. Classification (NCBI taxonomy): domain Bacteria; kingdom Bacillati; phylum Actinomycetota; class Actinomycetes; order Kitasatosporales; family Streptomycetaceae; genus Streptomyces; species Streptomyces tyrfis. The sequence goes on from NZ_JBAGJZ010000008.1 coordinate 188,356, forward strand.
CGCCCCGCACGCCCGGCACGCCGCGCCGCACGCCCGCCCGAACCCCGAAAGACAACTCGGTTGCTTTTTTAACTCAGTTACGTTTTGCTGGACATCCACGGACCCACGACCGAGGAGCCCGCATGTCCGCTGCCGCACCCGTCGCCCAGGTACTGATCATCGGCTCGGGCCCGACCGGCCTGACCCTGGCCTGCGACCTGGCCCGCCGCTCCGTCGATGTACGGATCATCGACAAGTCCACCGATTTCCCGCGCACCTCACGGGCCAAGGGGCCCAATCCCCGCTCCCTGGAGGTGCTGGAGGATCTGGGGGTGGCGGACCGGGTGCTGGCCGCGAGCACGCCGCCGCCGCCGATGCGGAAGTACCGGAACGGACTGCAGGTCGCCGACGCCGACCCGTTCGAGGCGTCGCGTCCGGCGCCGGACGCCCCCTACGACCGTCCGCGGCTCATCGCCCAGTGGCGGCTGGAGGAGATCCTCCGCGACCGCCTCGCGGAGCACGGGGTCGAGGTGGAGCTGGGCGCGGAGGCGACCGGGCTGACGCAGGGCCCGGGATCGGTGACGGTCGCGCTCGCCGACGGCCGGAGCGTCGAGGCGCGGTACGCGGTGGGCTGCGACGGCGGCCACAGCCCGGTGCGCAAGCTGCTGGGCGTCGCCTTCGAGGGGCGGACGGCCGAGGAGCAGAGCATGGTCTGCGGGGACGTCACGGCGGACGGCCCCGACCGCCGCTACTGGCACCAGTGGTTCGACGAGGACGGCGCCGTGATGCTGTGCCCGATCCCGGGCACCCGGTCGGGCTGGTGGTTCCAGGCGGGGCCGGAGCGGGACGGGGCCGGCACGCCCGTGCCACCCTCGCTGGAGAGCTTCCGCCGGCTCTTCGCCCGGCACACCGGGCTGCCGGGCGACCGCCTCTCGCGGGCCGAGCTGCTGTCCACGTACCGGGTCAACGAGCGCATGGCCGACCGCTACCGGGTGGGCCGGGTGCTGCTGGCCGGGGACGCCGCGCACGTGCACTCCATCGCGGGCGGGCTGGGCATGAACACCGGCATCCAGGACGCGTACAACCTGGGCTGGAAGCTCGCCCTGGTCGTAACCGGACGGGCGGCCCCCGGCCTGCTGGACACGTACGAGGAGGAGCGGCTCCCGGTGGCGGCACGCACGCTGGGCATCACGGCGGAGCGACTGCGGGTCACGCTCGAAGCGATCAAGGAGCCGGGCGGGGGCCTGGACGCGGCGGTCGGCCCGGAGACCCTGGGGCTGGGCCCGGGCGACGGCTACCGATGGAGCTCGCTCGCACGGGACGCGCGCGGCGGCCTCGACGGTGACGACGCCGACGGCGACGCCCGCGGGGTGCGTCGCGGCGAGGCCGGTGGCGGCGGCCGCCCGGCCGCGGTCTCGCCCACCGGCCGGGACAGCGGCCGGAGCACCGCCCCGAACGCCGCCCCGGAGGCCGCCCCGGACACCGCCCCCGGACCCGGCCGGGACACCGCCCCGCGCGCGGGCGACCGCGCCCCGGACGCGCCCTGCCGTGACGCCGCGACGGGTGCGCCGGTCCGCCTGTTCGAGGTGTTCGCCGGGCCGCACTTCACCCTCCTGGGCTTCGGCCCGGGCACGGCGGGCGCGCTGCGCGCCGCGGCGGCGGAGTACGGGGGCCTGCTGCGGGTCTCCGGGGTGGACGCGGGAACCCCGCAGGGCCTCGACGACGTGGCGGGCCACGCCCGTTCGGCGTACGGCATCACGCGGGACACGCTGGTCCTGGTCCGTCCGGACAACCATGTGGGGCTGATCGCGCCCGCCGGGGACGGCCGGGCGGTCGGGGGCTACCTGGACCGCCTCCTCGGCCGGGCGTCGGCCGGCTGAGCGCCGCCACGCGCCCACCATGGTCCGTACGGCGTTCCGTACCGCCTTCCGCACGGCGCTCCGTACGGCATTCAGGCGGGCTTTGACCGCGTCACGGTGAGTCGTCGTAGAACTACTATCTGTTTATATTCTTCTGACGTGCCATGAGCCAGTCCACGAGTCAGCCCATGTGCATGTCCGGTGGCGTCCGCGTGCTCCTGCGCACCGTCGTCGCGACCCTGTCCACCCTGTCCTTCCTCGTCTGCGAGGCGTCGCCCACGGCGCACGCGGCGTCCGGGCCGCCCCTCGCGGCGCGCGAGGCCGCGCAGGGGGCGGCCTCGCAGGAAGGCGCACGGGAGGCCGCGCAGGAGGGGTCGGGGCCGCTCCCCGCGGCCCTGGGCGGGCCGGACGCCGGTTCCGCCGGGCTCGCCGGCGCCGCGGGGCTCGCGCTCACCGCCGCCGGGCTGCTGGCCGCCGCCGGGGCCGTGGGCGCCGGCAGCCTCCGCGCGATGCGCCGCGCACGGGGCTGAGCGGCGACCGGCAACGGCCGCGGCGTGCGCCGCGGGCCGGCGCCGCAGCCGCAGCCCCGGCGAGGTCTCGATCCGGGCGGGCGGCATGCCCGAGTGTCCGGGCGGCCCGTCCCCGCCCCGGGACCGGCCGGTCTCAGTCCTTCGCCACGTCCTGCGGGTACCAGCGCAGCTCGACCGTGTTGCCGTCCGGGTCGCGGACGTACACCGACTGCGCCGTGCCCCGGGCGCCGGAACGGCTGACCGGGCCCTCCAGCACGGTGAAGACGCCCGAGTCGATGACCTCCCGCCAGTCCAGCGGCTCCACGACCAGGCAGATGTGATCGACGTTCGACTCCGAGCGCGGCTTGCCCAGCAGATCGATGATCATGCTCGGGCTGACCCGCACCGACGGGAACGGGAACTCACCGGCCCGCCATTCCTCCACCTTGATCGGCTCCAGGCCGAGAGGACCGCAGTAGAACTCCAGGGAGCGCTCGACGTCCCGCACGTTGAGCACCAGGTGATCGAAGTCCTTGACCTTCACTCGCACGACAGAAACAACCTTTCAGCCATTCGGTCACTACCATTCGGGCGTCTCGGGGGTACCGCGGAAGCCGGGGCGTCGGGACGGACGCGATCAGCTCCATGTCGCCCGCCGGACGCTCGTTCCCTCCCACGGACATCCTGTACAACTCCGGGCCGGACCGCCGAGGATTCACGAGACGAACGCGGGCCGGCGTCCTCGTGCGGGCCGAGGACGCGCTGTTCAGAACGAGTTGGCGGAAAGTCCGCCGGCCGCGCCCGGGCGGGTCCCGACGCGGCGCCCGGACTCGGCATCATGGGACGCAAGCGCCCCCGCGACACGGGGCACGGGCAGGTGCGTACGGAACGCGGCCCCGTGCGACGCGCCGACGAAGCCGAGTCCGGCGGCGCGCGGCACCATGGGCGGGCGCGTCGGAGAACGGAGCCCGGACCATGCCCACCCCGCCCGCCCACGCCCTCGTCGCCACGGACCTGGACGGCACCCTGCTGCGCCGCGACGACTCCGTGAGCCCCCGCACCCGTGCCGCGCTCGCGCTGGCGGCACACGCCGGGGCCCGGCACCTGGTGGTCACCGGACGGCCGGTGCCCGGCGTGCGGCGGCTGCTCGCCGTGCTCGGATACGGCGGGCCGGCGGTCTGCGGGCAGGGGGCCCAGCTGTACGACGCCGGGGCGGGGCGGATGGTGCGCACGGTCACCCTCGACCGCGGCGCCGCCGACACCGCGCTGGGCAAGATCGAGGCCCAGGTGGGCCGGGTGTTCGCGGCCGTCGACCAGGACGGCGCCGACGGACGGACCCTGATCGAACCGGGCTACCGGATGCCCCATCCGAACCTTCCCGCCCAACGCGTCCGCCGCCGCGAAGAGTTGTGGTCGGCGCCCGTCATCAAGGTGCTCATCCGGCACCCGGAGCTCGCCGAGGACGCGCTGGCCGAGGCGGCCCGCGACGCCGTGGGCGACCTCGCGTCCGTGACGCATTCCGGGCCCGGCACGGTCGAACTCCAGCCGTACGGCGTCGACAAGGGAACCGGTCTCGCGCTGGCGGCGGAGTTCCTGGGCACGGACGCCGGCGCCGCGATCGCCTTCGGGGACATGCCCAACGATCTGCCGATGTTCCGGGCGGCCGGTTACGGCGTCGCGATGGCCGGAGCCCACCCGGACCTGCGGGCGGCGGCGGACGAGGTGACGTCGTCGAACGAGGACGACGGGGTGGCGGTGGTCCTTGAGCGGGTGTTCGGCCGCGCCCGAACCGGCCGCGGGGCCCGTCCGCAACCGCCCCGGTGACTGGGTCCCGGCCCAGGGAGCCCCGGCTGCGGGCCGCCGGCCACGGGAAGCCGCCGCCCCGGGCCTCACGCCTCTCCGGGCTGCGGGGCCCGCGCCGGTCCGTCCTCCGGGGCCCGCGCCCGGGGCACCCTCGCCTTCCGCGCGGGCAGCGGACCCGCACCGCCCCGTGCGGCACCCTCGGACGACGCCCCCGAGGTCCCGGAGGTCCCCGGCGACCCTGACGCCCCCGAGGTCACCGAGGTCACCGAGGTCCCCGGCACGCCCAACGATCGCAGCACATGCTCGACCAGCGCCGCGATCGTCTCCTCGTCCGGCACCGGCTTGCGCAGCACATGCCGGTAGTAGACCGGCCCGTACAGCATCTCCACCGCCAGCGGAAGGTCGGCGTCCGCCGGGATCTGGCCCTGTTCCTGGGCGCGGCGCAGGCGGTCGACCGCCTCCTCGAAGCGGGGGTCGACCAGCTTGGCCCTGACCGTCTCCGCCAGCGCGTCGTCGTGATGGACCTCGGAGAGGATCCCGGCGTACGCGGGCCCGAACGGCGGCGTGGACAGCAGCCGCACCGCGCCCATCAGATTCGCCCGCAGGTCGGCGGCGACGTCCCCGGTGTCGACGAACGGCGTGGTGCCGACCAGCGCCTCGGTGAACGCCTCCAGGATGACCGCGCTCTTCGCGGGCCACCATCGGTAGATGGTCTTCTTGCTGACGCCCGCTCTGGCCGCGATCGCCTCGATGGTGACCCGGCCGTACCCCTTCTCCGTGCACAGTTCGAGTGCGGCTTCCAGGGTCGCCCGTCGTGATCTCTCGCTGCGACGCAGTGAACTCGGCGATGTGATCATTCGGTGAGCATAGGTGCGCCGGAGCCTGGCCTTGTTGACAGTCCGTCGCCACAAGTCGAACAATGCTGAGGCGGAAACGGAACGTGCCGTGTCGCAACGTTCCCGCTGTTCGCACCGTTCGCGCCGCGACGAGCCGATCGGGGGACGGCTCGCCCGGCCGACGGTGCGGGGCGGTGTTCCGTACCCCCGGGCCCGCGGTCGCCGGACCGGGCGTCAGGACGAGGCGTGCTTCGCCGGACCGCGCTTCAGGTCGGGGCGTTCCTCGCCGGACCGCGCTTCAGGTCGTGATGTCCTTGGTGGTGAAGCGCGCCCAGGCCGCCGAGCCGAACACCACCGCGTACAGGCCCTGAAGGCCCAGGTTTTTGATCAGCTCGTCCCAGTAGACGGGGGCGCGCAGCAGGTCGGCGTACGACATCCAGTAGTGCGGGAAGAGATAGGGGTGGACCCCGCTCAACTGCGGGATCGTGTCCACGATCTGCACGGTGATCAGCAGGCCGACGGTCGCGGCCATGGCCGCGATCCCGCTGGTGGTGAGGGTCGAGACGAAGAGCCCGAGCGCCGCGAAGCCGATCAGCGACGCCGCGACCGCCAGCGCGATCAGACCGGCCCTCAGCAGCCCTTCGCCGAAGCCGATCCGGGTGCCGGAGATGGTGGTGACCTCACCCACGGGGAAGAGCAGGGCGCCCGTGGCCAGCGCCGACAGCGCCACGACCAGGGTCGCGGCCAGGCAGAACGTCAGAACGGAGGCGTACTTCGTCAGCAGCAGGCGGGTCCGGCCCGCCGGGGCGACCAGCAGATAGCGCAGGGTCCCCGGGTGGGCCTCCCCGGCGACCGCGTCGCCCGCGACGACGCCGACGGCCATCGGCAGGAAGACCGGGAGCGTCACGGCGAGGGCTGCGAAGACCAGGAAGAGGCCGTTGTTGGTGACCTGGGAGAGGAACGCGGGCCCCGCCGCGCCGTCGCCCGGTCCGGCCGGGGAACCGTGGCGCGTCTCGATCCGCACCGCGATCCCGATCAGCACGGGAACGGCGGCCAGCACCCCGAGCAGGGCCACGGTGCGCCACCGGCGGAAGGTGAGGGCGAGCTCGGAGCGGAGCAGCCCGAAGGTCCACAGCGCGCCGCGCGCGCCACGCGTACCGCCCGTACCGCCGGTACCGGCCGTCTCGTCCGGTGCGCCCGGTGCGGCGTTGCGGTCCGCCTTCGCGCGTACGGCGTCAGCCCGCGACATCGAATCCCTCCCCGGTGAGTGCGACGAAGGCGTCCTCCAGTGAGGCCCGCTCGACGCCGAAGGCCCGCACACGCACCCCGGCGTGCACCAGTGCCGCGTTCAGGTCCGCGAGTTCCACGTCTCCCGCCGGGGCGTCGGCGGTCAGCCGCTCGCCGTCGGCCGTGATGCCGGTGACGCCCCGTTCCGCCAGGACCCGGGCGGCCTCGGCGGGGTCGGGGGTCGTGACGGCCAGCCGGCCCCGGGCCCCCGCCGCGAGGTCCGCGACCGGGCCCTGGGTGATCAGCCGGCCGCCCGCCATCACGGCGGCGTGCGTGCAGACCTGTTCGATCTCGTCGAGGAGGTGGGAGGAGAGGAAGACGGTGGTGCCGTCCGCCGCCAGCTCCCGGACCAGGGCGCGGATCTCCCGCATGCCCTGCGGGTCCAGCCCGTTGGTCGGCTCGTCGAGGACCAGCAGACGGCGCGGCCGGAGCAGGGCCGCCGCGAGGCCGAGGCGCTGCTTCATGCCGAGCGAGTACGTCCTGGCCTTCTTGCCGGCCGCCGCGGCCAGCCCGACCCGGTCCAGGGCCTGCCCGGCCCGGGTCCGGCGGGTGCGGGGGTCGGCGGTCGGGTCGGCGGAGTCGTAGCGCAGCAGGTTGTCCCGGCCGCTCAGGAACCCGTACAGCGCGGGCCCCTCGATCAGCGCTCCGACCTGCGGAAGCACCGCGCGGGCCGCGCCCGGCATGGGCCTGCCGAGCACGCGGGCCGTGCCCGACGTCGGCTCGATCAGGCCCATCAGCATCCGGATCGTCGTGGTCTTGCCGGAGCCGTTGGGGCCGAGGAAACCGAAGACGCTGCCGGCCGGCACGGTGAGGTCCAGGCCGTCCACGGCGGCCCGGCCGCCGCCGTACCGCTTGGTGAGGCCCCGTGTCTCGATCACCGGGCCCTCGCCGGTCGCGGGCTCTGTCATGCGTGCTCCCTCGATTCGGTCGGGGGTCGGGGCGGGGCCGGCACGGGGCCGGGGCGGACCGTCCGGGCCGTGGCGGGACCGCCCGGCGCACCCCGAGCCGTGGCCGGGCCGCGACGCCCGGCCGCCCCGTCGTACGGAGGGTACGGCGGGGCGGATGTACGAACGGCCGCGGGGCCGTGCCGCGCGGGCGGCGCCGCGGGGAAGCCGCGACACCGCCCGCGCCGGGTGTCAGGAGGCGCTGTCGGCCGCCTTGACCAGGGTGTCCGGCGTCACGGCGCCGACGTACACCTTGCCGTCGTCGGTCATCAGCGCGTTGATCAGGCGGGTCTTGAAGACCATGCCCGAGCCGAACGTGCCGGAGACCCGGTCGCCCAGCGCGTCCAGGAACTGCCGCGCCTCGGCCGGCACGTCCTCGCCGGACGCCTTCGAGGCCAGGCCGGTGCCGCCCGGGACGCTGATCTCGGCGATCGCGTTCCAGCCCTCGCCGATGACCTTCAGGTCCCCGGCGTCCTTGGCATCCTTGGCGCCCTTGGCTCCTTCCGCGCCCGCGCCCGGCTCACCGATGCCCGGGAACAGGCCGAACCCCTGGGGCCCGTCGGCCTTCCGCCCGGCCTTCGCGTCGTCGGCCTCGGTCACCTGGGCGCCCTTGGGCGGGGTGAACGTGAACGAGGAGGCGGCCGGCTTCCCGAAGTCGACCTGGGTGAACCCGGCGTCCACGACGGCCTTGCCGCCGCCGCTCGGCAGCAGGGTGAACTTCAGCGGCACGCCGTTCTTCGCGTCCACCGCGACGGTGACCGAGGCGACCGTGGAGCCGCTCAGCTTCGGCTTGACGACCAGCCGGTACGCGTCCCGGCCGGCGATCCGCGCCGTGCCGTCGACCGACACCGAGGTGGTCGGGTCCGCGGCCTTCAGGAACTGCTCGGCGAACTCCTTCGGCGTGGTCGGCGCGGACCCGGCGAACGGAGCCGTGCGGCCGTGCTCCCCGGCCGTGCCGTGCCCGCCCGACGCCTGCCGCTCCTTGGCGTGGTACGCCTGGTTGCTGCCGCTGTCGTACGCCCAGACCTCGTCGCCGTTGTGGATCAGGCTGTACTCGGCCGCGTCCTCCAGAACGGAGAGCCGCTGCCGGTCCGGGCCGTCGGCGGCGACCCGCAGGGTGTGCGTGCCGGACGCCAGCTCCGTCAGCTTCTGCTGCGGGTCGGCGCTCGAACCGCCCGAGCCGCCGTCCTGGGCGAGGGAACCGGCCAGGCCGCCCAGTGACGGCAGGCCGAGGTCCGTGCTGATCTTCACCGTGCCGGAAAGCTGCTGGGTGTCCGAGGCGGCGATCTTCTCGATGAGCCGCTGCGCGCTGATCTTCGGCAGATCGGGGTCACCGGTGCTCGCGAGCGCCGGGACCAGCCCGATCGTCGCGGCCGCCGTTCCCGCCACCGCGACCGGGACGATGTAGCGTGCCGCCTTCCGGCGGACCGCGCTCCTGGTCCCGCCGTCGGTCGCCGCGCTGTCGTTCGGTGCCATGTGTGCCCTACCTCCGTGATCGGCGGCCTACGTCCGGATGCACTCCCCCACTCCGCGCCGCCAGTCTCGCCCGATTCGTTCAGGAGTGGATGTACTCCATCCGACCAAATCGGCGGCGCGAGGGCGTCACCCGCGGGAAGCAACTCCGCCTACCTCTCCGGTATGACACGGCTCGCGCCCGGCCCGCCCGACCCGTAGGGGGCGGCATATGGCCGAAGACATGCGTGGCGGAGGGCGCACGAGCACCGGAGCATACGAGCGTCAGGGCGCACGAGCGCCGCGGCGCACGGCACGGGGCGGGCCGCACCCCGGCGCGCGGCACCCGCCGTGCCCCGGCGCTCGGTGCGGGTGTGCCCCGGCGCACGGCCGGCGCTCGACACGGGCTCGACCAGCGCTCGCCCCGGGTGCGGCACCGGCGCTCGGCACCGCCGTGCCCGGCGGTCCGGCACCGGCGCACCCCGGCGCGCGGCGCCCGCCGTATCGCGGCGCGGGCCCGCGCGATGCGCCCCGCGTCACGCCGCCACGTCACACCACCGCGCGGCGCGGGCCCCGTCGCCTCCGGGCCCTCAGCCCGCGCGGTGGACCACCGCGTCGCACATCTCCGCCAGCGCGGCCTTCGCGTAGCAGTCCGGCAGCGGGGCCAGCGTCCGGCGCGCCTCCTCCGCGTAGCGCACGGTGTCCCGCCGGGCCTGCTCCAGCGCCGGGTGGGCGCGCAGCCTGCGCAGCGCCTCGGCGTGCCGGGCGTCGTCCGCGAGGCCGCCGTCGAGGAGCGCGACCAGCTCCAGGTCCTCCGGCCGGCCCTCGGCCGCCGCGCGGGCCCGCAGATGGAGCACGGGCAGGGTGGGGATGCCCTCGCGCAGGTCGGTGCCGGGGGTCTTGCCGGACTCGTGGGAGTCGGAGGCGATGTCGAGGACGTCGTCGGCGAGCTGGAAGGCGACGCCGAGCCGCTCCCCGTACTGCGTGAGGATGTCGACGGCGGACTCGTCCGCGCCGGCCATCAGCGCGCCGAACCGGCAGGCCACGGCGATCAGCGAGCCGGTCTTGCCGCGCATCACGTCGAGGTAGTGCTCCACCGGGTCGCGGTCGTCGGGGCCCGCGGTCTCCAGGATCTGGCCGGTGACCAGCCGCTCGAACGCCTCCGCCTGGATGCGCACGGCCTCCGGGCCGAGGTCGGCCAGTATGTGCGAGGCGCGGGCGAAGAGGAAGTCGCCGGTCAGCACCGCCACCGAGTTGCCCCAGCGGCTGTTGGCGCTGTCGACGCCGCGCCGCACGTCCGCCTCGTCCATCACGTCGTCGTGGTAGAGCGTCGCGAGATGGGTCAGCTCCACGACGACCGCCGCGGGCACCACGCCCGGCGCGTCCGGGTCGCCGAACCGCGCGGCCAGCATCGCCAGCAGTGGCCGGAAACGCTTGCCCCCGGCGCGTACCAGATGCTGGGCGGCTTCCGTGATGAAGGGCACTCCGCTCTTGGTGGCTTCGAGCAGCCCGGACTCGACAGCGGCCAATCCGGCCTGGACATCGGCCTCGAGAGCGTGGTCCCGCACGCTCAGTCCGAACGGCCCGACGACGGTCACGAGGGGATCTCCTGTCTGCTGACGATCACACGGAATGTCGATGTGTCGCTGCCATCACTCAAGTCAGCGTATCCGGTCCCCTTTGGATCAACGTGGGCGGCTTCCCGCCACCGCCGGTATGTTCGGGATCAGCTCATACGATCAGGAGTAGTCCTTTTGTCTCGCACGACAACCGATACCGAACCGACGCAGTCCCCGCCTGCCGACGACCACGCCTTTTTCGGCCAGCCGCGGGGGCTGATGACGCTGTCCGGCCTGGAGGTCTGGGAACGGTTCTCGTTCCTGGGCATGCAGGCGATCCTCGTCCTGTACTTCGCGGACACGGTCGCCCGCGGCGGCATGGGGATGGAGGCCGGCACGGCGGCGTCCGTCTCGGCCGCCTACGGCACCCTGGTCTACCTGGTCTCCGTGGCCGGCGGCTGGCTGGCCGACCGAATCCTCGGCTCGTACCGGGCCGTGCTGTACGGCGGGATCCTCATCGCCTGCGGGCATTACGCCATGGCGGTGCCCACCGACGCCATGACCTGGACCGGCCTGGGTCTGATCAGCGCCGGGACGGGCCTGCTCAAGCCCAATGTGGCGGCCATGGTCGGCAAGCTGTACCGGACCGACGACGAGCGCCGCGACGCCGGGTTCGCGCTCTACTACATGGGCATCAACATCGGCGCGTTCCTGGGCCCGCTGGTCACCGGCTGGCTCGGCGACCACGCGAGCTGGCACTGGGGCTTCTCCGCCGCCGCCGTCGGCATGACCCTGGGCCTGATCCAGTACGTGCTGGGCCGGCGTCACCTGATCGGCCGAAGGCACGGCGCCGAATTCGCGCTGTCGCCGCGCTCCATGCGGCGCGCCGTGCGGCTGATCGTGACCGGCGCCGTCGTGGTCGCCGCGGTCGCCACCGGGCTGTCCCTGGCGGGGTGGCTCACCATGGGCCGGTTCGTCGACGTGCTCACCGTCGCCTCGGTGATCGCCCCGGTCGTGTACTTCGTGGTGATGTTCCGCAGCCGGCAGGTCACCGCCGAGGAACGCGGCCGGCTCCGCCCGTACGTGGTGCTGTTCCTGGCCTCCGTCGTCTTCAACTTCATCCTCTTCCAGGCGTACTCGACGATGATGCTGCTGGCGTCGACCAACGCCCGCACCGAGATCCTCGGCTTCCACTTCCCGGCCGGCTGGTACGCCTCCGCGCTGGGCGCCTTCGAGGTGGCGCTGGCCCCGGTGGTCGCGGCCGTCTGGGCCCGGATGGGGCCGCGCCAGCCGCACGCCTCCAACAAGATCGCGATCGGGGTGATCCTCGGCGGTCTGTCCTTCCTGCTGATGGTGGTGCCGACCTCCGGGCACTCCGGTGACACGTACCGGATGGCCGCCTGGTGGATCGTCGGCTCGTACCTGCTGCTGGGGCTCGGCGACATCCTGCTGGAGACCTCCGGCATGTCGGCGTCCACCAAGCTCGCGCCGAAGGCGTTCGCCGGCCAGACGATGGCGCTCTGGTTCCTCTCGCTGGCCCTCGCCAACGGCATCCAGGCCCAGGTCGTGAAGCTGTACGGCGAGGTCTCCAACCCGGCCTACTTCGGCGTCAACGGCGCGATCGCGGTGGTGGCCGGGGTGGCCGTCATCGCCGCCGCCCCCTGGCTCAGGCGCACCATGCACCCCGTCCACTGACCCGCACCCCGCGCGTCCCGGCCGCGGCGCACGCCCCGGGCGCCCGCACCCGCGCACCCCGTCCACCGACGCACCACGCGCCCCGTCGACTGAGGTACCGCCATGCACATCCGCACCACGTTCCCGTATGACACCACCCATGAGGACGTCCTCATCCCGCTGCCGGACGGCACCCGCCTGTACGCCCGGATCTGGCGGCCGGTCACCGACGAGCCGGTCCCCGCGCTCCTCGAATACCTGCCGTACCGGCTGAGCGACTGGACGGCCCCGCGCGACTGGCAGCGCCACCCCTGGTACGCGGGCCACGGCTACGCCTCCGTCCGGGTGGACGTGCGCGGCCACGGCAACAGCGAGGGCATGCCGGGCGACGAGTACGACGCGACGGAACTGGCCGACGGCGTCGCCGTCATCCACTGGCTGGCCCAGCAGGAGTGGTGCTCCGGCCGGGTCGGCATGTTCGGCATCTCCTGGGGCGGCTTCAACTCGCTCCAGATCGCCGCGATGGCCCCCGAGCCGCTGAAGGCCGTCGTCACCGTCTGCTCGACCGACGACCGCTACGACAACGACGTCCACTACATGGGCGGCTCGGTCCTCGGCGTCGACATGCACGCCTGGGCGGCCACCATGCTGGCCTTCGTCTGCCGGCCCCCGGACCCGGCGCAGGTCGGCGAGGGCTGGCGGGACATGTGGCTGAAGCGGCTGGAGGGCGTCCGGCCGTTCATCCACACCTGGCTGGCGCACCAGACCCGCGACGACTACTGGAAGCACGGCAGCGTCTGCGAGGACTACTCCGCGATCCAGGCGCCGGTCCTCGCGGTGGGCGGCTGGCACGACCCGTACCGCGACACCGTGCTGCGGCTGGTCGAGCACCTGCCGCCGGACCGGGTGCGCGGGCTGATCGGCCCGTGGTCGCACCAGTACCCGGACCGGGGCCTGCCGCCGGGACCGGCGATCGGCTTCCTGCAGGAGACGCTGCGCTGGTGGGACCAGCATCTGAAGGGCGCGGACACCGGCGTCATGGCGGAGCCGCTGCTGCGGTCCTGGATCAGCGAGTCGCACCGGCCCGCCACCGCGTACGAGACGCTGCCCGGCCGCTGGGTCGGCGACGCCGTCTGGCCGTCCCCGAACGTGTCGACCGTCGCGTACGCGCTCCAGGGCGGCCCGCAGATCGTCGACTCGCCGCAGCGGACCGGCCTGGACGCGGGGCGGTTCTTCCCGTTCGGCAACGACGCCGACCTGCCGCCGGACCAGCGCGACGAGGACGCCAAGTCGGTCTGCTTCGAGTTCCCGGTCGAGGGCGCCCCGATCGAGATCCTGGGCCGGCCCCGGGTGAGGCTGCGCCTGCGGATGGACGCGCCGCGCGGGCAGGCGATCGCCCGGCTCTGCGACGTGGCGCCGGACGGCTCCTCCACCCTGGTCACCCGCGGCGCGCTCAACCTCTCCGCCCGGCACGGCCGCGACCGCGCGGTGGACTGGCCGGCGGGCGCGACCGAGGAGGTGGACTTCGAGCTGAACGGCATCGGCCACACCTTCCCGCCGGGCCACCGGATCAGGCTCGCGGTGTCGTCCGCGTACTGGCCGTGGATCTGGCCGCAGCCGGGATCGGTGGGCTTCACCCTGGACGCCGAGGGCAGCTTCGTCGAACTGCCGGTGCGCCGGCACACCGAGGACCCGGAGATCCGCTTCGAGGAACAGGAGCAGGCCCCGCCGCTCGGCGTCGTCCACCCGGCGCAGCTCGACGGGCAGCGGCCCGAGCGGCTGGTGGTCCGCGACGTCGCCAAGGGCGAGTGGCGGCTGGAGGTCGACCCGCGCTACGGCGGCACCCGGGTCTACCCGGACGGCCTCGAATTCACCGAGGACGCGCTGGAGACGTACACCATCCAGGAGGACGACCCGCTCTCCGCGCGCACCCGCTCCGACTGGTCGGTCCGGCTGCACCGGCCGGAGCTGGCCTGGGACGTGCGGATCGAGACCCGCTCCGAGATCAGCGCCGACGCCACCGACTTCATCACCTCCGACGAGGTGGTGTGCCGGGACGGCGGCGAGGTGGTCTTCCACCGCACCTGGGAGAAGCGCATCCCGCGCACGGCCGGCTGAGCCGCGGGGGCCCGTGCGCCCGGTGCCGGCTCCCCGCCGGACGCGCGGGCCCAACCGCAGAGGCCCCGGCGGGGCGCGCGGGCCCGGTCGCACGGCCCCCGGTCGGGCGCGCGGGCCCGGCGCCGCCGGGAGCTTCCGCCGAGCCCCGCGCGTGTGCCCCGCGCGCACCGGGCACGTCGGAACTTTCCGGGTGTCGCGGACAGTTGGGACACTCCCGTGGGCGGCGGCGCCGACGTAACGTGTCCCCCAAGCGACCTGGAAAGCGAGGCGGCAACACATGCCCGAGCAGAGCAGCCCGCTCGATCTGGCCGAGGGCGATCCCTTCGGTCCGCACAACCTTCCGTACGGTGTGTTCTCCACCCCCGACCGCCCCGAGGACCACCGGGTCGGCGTCCGCATCGGCGGTCATGTGCTGGACGCCGGGGCCGCCGCGCACGCGCTCGGCTCGCCCTACGCGCGGCTCCTCGCCCAGCCGGACCTGACCGGGCTGCTGGCCGCCGGCCGGACCGCCTGGCGGGACGTCCGCCGGGCCCTGACCGCGTGGGTCACGGTCCCCGCGCACCGCCCGGACGTCGAACCGCTGCTCCACCCCGTCGAGTCCGTCACGCTGCACCTCCCGTACCGGGTCGCGGACTACGTCGACTTCTACGCGAGCGAGCACCACGCCACCAACGTCGGGAAGATCTTCCGCCCGAACGGCGACCCGCTGACGCCCAACTGGAAGCACCTGCCGATCGGCTACCACGGCCGGTCCGGCACCGTCGTCGTCTCCGGCACGGACGTGGTGCGCCCGTCCGGCCAGCGCAAGGCGCCCACCGACGCGGCCCCGGTCTTCGGCCCGTCCGTGAAGCTGGACATCGAGGCCGAGGTCGGCTTCGTCGTCGGCGTCGGCTCCGAGCAGGGCCGGCCGGTCCCGCTCGCCGACTTCCGCGAGCACGTCTTCGGGCTCTCGCTGCTCAACGACTGGTCGGCGCGGGACATCCAGGCGTGGGAGTACGTGCCGCTGGGCCCGTTCCTCGGCAAGTCCTTCGCCACGTCGGTGTCCGCGTGGGTGACCCCGCTGGAGGCCCTGGAGGCGGCCTGGACCGCGCCCCCGGCCCGGGACTTCCCCCTCCTCCCCTATCTGGAGGACGGCGGCGAGGAGCGGGACGGTGGGCTGGACCTGCGCATCTCCGTCGCGATCAACGGGCAGACCGTCGCGGAGCCGCCGTTCGCGACCATGTACTGGACCCCGGCCCAGATGCTGGCCCAGATGACGGTGAACGGCGCGTCGCTGCGCACCGGGGACCTGTACGGCTCGGGCACGGTCAGCGGCGCCGAGCCCGGCCGGCGCGGCTCGCTCCTGGAGCTGACCTGGAACGGCCGCGACCCGCTTGACCTCCCCGACGGCAAGCGCACGTTCCTGGAGGACGGCGACACGGTCACGATGACGGCCTGGGCCCCGGGACCGGACGGCACCCGCGTCGGCCTCGGCGAGGTGACGGGCCGGATCGTCCCCGCCGCCTGACGCACGCG